>NZ_JCANNB010000024.1:0-107179 GCF_059553435.1 Micromonospora sp. PRAS1 | reverse complement strand
CGGGGTATGGATCTTGTTGACGGGGCGTTGCTGCTGGTCGCTGGGCTGGCGGCGGGCACCGTCAATGCGGTGGCCGGGGGCGGCTCGCTGATCACGTTTCCGGCGCTGCTGGCGGTTGGGCTGCCGCCGGTGGCGGCGAACGTCACCAACTCGCTGGCGGTCGCACCAGGGTACGGGGCTGCCGTGGCGGGCAGTTGGATGGATCTGCCGCGCGGGCGGCTGCTGCTCAGTCTGGTGCCGATCACGGTGCTCGGCGCGCTGGCCGGGGCGGCACTGCTGCTTGTCACGCCGGCCCGGGCGTTCGAGGTGGTCGTACCCTTCCTGGTGCTCGGGGCGACCGCGCTGCTGGCATTTCAGGGGTCGCTGCGCCGGCTGGTCGGCCATCCGCGCGATCTGGCGCCGGGCCGGCGGGCGGTGACCGTCCAGGTGGTGGTGGGGTTGGCCGCGGTGTACGGCGGCTACTTCGGCGCGGCGCTCGGGGTGATGCTTGTCGCGAGTCTGGCGCTGGTGCTGGATGCGACGCTGGCCCGGGTGAGCGCGATCAAGAATTTGCTCTCCGCCGTGGTGGGCGTGACCACGGTTCTGGTCTTCGCGGTCGCCGGCCCGGTCAACTGGGTGGGGGTCGCGCTGGTCGCGCCCGCGACGTTGGTCGGCGGGTACGCGGGTGCCCGGTTGGTCCGCCGGCTGCCGTCGGCGGTGCTCCGGAGTGTGATCGTGGTCTTCGGCACGGTCATCGGTGGCTACCTGCTCTGGCGCTCCTTCGCCTGATCCGCGTCGTGGGGTGCTGGGCTGGTCGGCGGGTTAAGAAGGGGCCCTTTTACTACACGAGGCGTTAATGGGGGGCCCTTCCTTGCACAGCGGCGAGGTGGGCGGTGTCGTTTACGGTGCGGACGGCCAGGCCGCCGTCGGGCCAGCGGTCGAAGATCGAGATGCCGGCGGCGTCGAGGTAGAGGCGGTGCAGGAAGGCGTCGCTGGCGGCGAGCGCGTCGCGCAGCAGCAGCTTGATCGGCGAGACGTGCGAGACCAGGATGACGGTCTGACCGGGGTACGCCTCGGCGAGCCGGCCGACCACCCGGGTGCAGCGCTCGGCGACCTGGGCGAAGGATTCACCCTCGGGTGGGGCGACCCGGGTGGAGGCGAGCCAGGCGTCGAGTTCGCCGGCCCAGCGCTCGCGTACCTCGGCGAAGGTGCGCCCCTCCCAGACACCGAAGTCGCATTCGATCAGGTCGTCGTCGTGGCGTACCGGCAAGTCGCCGATGGCTTCGGCGATCGCCGCCGCGGTCGCCGTACACCTGGACAGCGGTGAGCTGACCACGGCCGCAGCGTCCGGGGCGAGCGCGGCGACCCGGGCGGCGGTGGCCCGCACCTGGGCCTGGCCCTTCTCCGAGAGCGCGATGTCGCCGCGCCCGGAGTAGCGGCCCTGCTCGGTGTACTCGGTTTCGCCGTGCCGGACCAGGATCAGCCGGGTGGCGGTGAAGCTGGGTCGCGGCTCCCAGGAGACCGGGGCGGTGGTCAGGTCGGCACCGGGCGACTCGGCCCGCTCGGTGGGCTTCGCCGCGCCGCCGCCGGCCGGCTGCGGGCCGCTGAGCGTGCGCGGTGGTTCGACCAGGCGGGGCGGGGCGACGGCGGGGGCGGGGGTGCCGCCCGCCGCGGCGGCGTCCATTGCGGCGTTGGCGAGGGCGTCGGCGTGGGTGTTGCGGTCCCGGGGGATCCACTCGAAGCGGACGGCCGCGAAGCGCCCGACCAGCCGGGCGGCCTCGGCGGCCAGCGGGCGCAGCCCCGGGTGCTTGATCTGCCAGCGACCGCACATCTGCTCGACCACGAGCTTGGAGTCCATCCGGACCTCCACCTCGTCGGCGGCCAGTTCGGCGGCGGCGGCCAGGCCGGCGATCAGTCCCCGGTACTCGGCGACGTTGTTGGTGGCGGTGCCGATGGCCTCGCTGCGCTCGGCGAGCACGGCGCCGGTCGCCTGGTCGCGGACCACGGCACCGTAGCCGGCCGGGCCCGGGTTGCCCCGGGATCCGCCGTCGGCCTCGACCAGGAGGGTACGCGGTGCCACGGGCTACAGCCCGGACTCGTTGGTGCGGACCATGATCCGGCGGCACTCCTCGCAGCGGACCACCTCGTCCGGGTCGGCCTTGCGGATCCGGGCCAGGTCGGCACCGGAGAGTTCCAGCCGGCAGCCGCCGCAGCGGCCGGCGGTGAGCAGGGCCGCGCCGAGCCCGGTGTCGGTGCGGATCCGGTCGTAGAGCTGCACCAGGTCGGCGGGAAGGTCGTTGGCGAGCGGCTGCCGGGCGGAGCGTTTGAACTCCTCCTCGCGGCCGATCTCGCCGAGGCTCTCGTCCCGGCGCTGCTCGGTGGCGGCCCGCCGGTCGCGCGCCTCGGCAAGCCGCTGTTCCACCCCGTCCAGCACCGACTGGGCGGTCTCCCGCTGCTCCATCAACTCCAGCTCGGCATCTTCCAGGTCGTTCTGCCGGCGGTTGAGCGAGACCAGCTCGTGCTGGAGGGCCTCCAGTTCGCGGGCCGGGCCGGTGCCGGCGGCCAGCCGGGCCTCGTCCTTGGCCTTGCGCGCCCGCACCTGGTCGACGTCCTTCTCCATCCGGGCGATGTCCCGGTCCAGGTCGTCGACCGCCACCTGGGCGCGGACCCGCTCGTCCTCCAGGGCGGACAACTCCCGTGCCAGAGTCTCCAGCTCGGCCCGCTCGGGCAGCGTCCGCCGGCGGTGGGCGAGCTGGGCGAGCGCGGTGTCGATCGCCTGGAGGTCGAGCAGGCGGCGCTGGACCTGGGGGTCAGCCTTCACGGTCGGGCTCCTTGTCGTCCGCTGCGGGTTCGTCCGCCGTCCGGGTACGTCCGCTGCGGGGTTCGTCCGCCGCGGAGCTCTCCGCCGCGGTTTCGGCCGGTGGGGTTGAGCTGGCGTGTACGGTCCACGGGTCGGTGTCCAGGTCGGACACCAGGGTCTGCACGCCCGGCACGGTACGCAGCACCGTGGCCAGGTCGTCCAGCCAGGGCCGCTCGGTGGCCCAGTGGGTGGCGTCTAGCAGCGCCGGCCCGTCCGTGGCGAGGTGTTCGCCGGCCGGATGGTGGCGCAGGTCTGCGGTGAGGTAGGCGTCCACCCCGGCGGCGGTCGCGTCGGCCAGGAAGCTGTCTCCCGCGCCGCCGCAGACCGCAAGGGTACGCACGGCCCGGTTCGGGTCCCCGGCGGCGCGTACGCCGACGGCGGTGGCCGGCAGCACGGCGGCGGCGTGCCGGGCCAGTTCGGCCAGGGTCATCGGCTGCGGCAGCCGGCCGATCCGGCCGGCGCCGCGCCCCTCACCGGCGGCGGGCGTGCCGGGGCGGGCGGGTTGCAGCGGGCGCAGGTCGACCAGCCCGAGCCGGGTGGCGAGCGCGTCGGAAACCCCGGGCACGGCCACGTCGGCGTTGGTGTGCGCGACGTACAACGCCACGTCGGCCTTGATCAGCTGGTGGATGATCCGGCCCTTGTACGTGGTGGGCGCCACCGAGGAGACGCCGCGGAGCAGCAGCGGGTGATGCGCGATGATCATGTCGACGCCAGCGTCGAGCGCCTCCGCGACCGTCTCGGGGACCACGTCGACGACGCAGAGGATCCGGCGTACGGGGGCACACGGCTCGCCGAGCACCAGCCCGACCCGATCCCACTCCTCGGCCCAGGCCGGCGGATAGTGCCGCTCCAGCTCGGCCACGACCTCGGCGACCGTCGGCGCGGCTGCGGTTGTGCTCACGGCGGGCCAGCTTACCGGCGTCGGCGGCGTCGCGGGCGGTCACCTGGCCGACCCCGGAACACCTCGGTCCCGGACACCCAGCTGGGGTGCCCGGAGCCGAGGCGTTCGGTCGAGATGTTAGGAGGGGGCCCCTTTACTACCTGAGGCGTTAACAAGGGGCCCTTCCTTACACCCGGGGCGCAGGGCGGTGAGGGCGAGGGCCCAGGGGAAGGCGTGCTGGTGGCGTTCGCCGGTGCCGGGTGGGTGCAGCGGTACGACGTGGTCGCCGAAGAGCACGTGCACGCCCCATTCGGTGAGGCGGGCGAGGCCGGCCTGGAAGGCGGGGTGGGCGGCCATCGCCACGTTCGTGTACGGCACGGCGACCAGTGGTACGCCCCGGCCCTGCGCCTCGACCAGCAGTCCGAGGGCGAGGGTGTCGGTGATGCCGGCCGCCCACTTGTTTACCGTGTTGACCGTCGCCGGGCAGACGATCATCGCGTCGGCCGGCGGCAGCACGTCCGGATCGCCGGGGTTCTTGTAGTGCGTACGCACCGGGTGGCCGGTCTGCCGCGCCACCGCGGTCCGGTCGACGAACTTGGCACCGTCGGGCGTGGTGACCACGCAGACGTCCCAGCCGTCCTGCTGGGCCAGCTCGACGAGCCGACCCACGTCTCGGGCCAGCGGCGAGCCGCAGGCGATGAGGTAGAGCACCTCGCGGTGCCCGTCGTGGCGGTGCGAACCGGTCATCAGACCGGCCCCGTGGTCATACTCCTACTCCCATGTGCTCAGCCAACTCTGCGATCAGGGAAGGCGGCGCACCACGTGTGCGACGTAGCACGTCCGACATCACCACGTGGGCGATCGGCCGGCAGCGGATCTCGGAGGGGGCCAGCCGGTCGCCACGCAGCAGCATCTCGCCGGCGTGGGCCACGTCGCCGATCTGGGCGTAGCCCCGGGCCAGGTCGAGCAGGTGGTGCGCCCGCCGCTCGGGCAGCAGCGCGTCGAACTGCGCCGGCAGGATCCGCTGGTGCACCTCGATCGCCCGCCCGCCGTCGCCAAGTTCGACGGCGGCTGCCGCGCGGTGCAGTTGGACGTTTGTGGGACCGAAGGAGGTCCAGTAGTGGTTCTGGTCGGTGACGAGCACCCGGGCCGCCTCCTGGGCCTCGTCGAGCAGGTCGTCCACTGTGGAGGCATCGCCGATGCGGGCAGCGGCCATGGCGCCCTGCAACAGCAGCATCCCGTAGACGGAGAGGCGCTCCGGATCGTTGGCGTTGTCACCACCGGGGGCTAGCTGGTTGGCGATGTTGACGTTCAGCTCCAGCGCCGGACGGGCGCGGCCCATCGCCACCAGGGCGTTGCAGACCCGGGTGGTGGCGACCCCGGCGAGCAGCTGGTCGTTGGCGCGCTGGGCGACCGCGATGGAGCGGTCGGCGGCGAGCCAGGCCAGCTCGCACTCGCCGAGCTTGCGGAGCACCGAGGAGGCGATCTGGTAGACCTGCCCGAGCAGGTGGGCGGCGTGCCGCGCCTGGTCACCGCTGCCGTAGGCGGCGTCGGCCGCCTGGGCGTCACGCAACAGCTTGGGCAGCGCCCGGGTGAGCATCCCGTAGCGGCCGTACTGATAGGTCAGCCAGGCGTGGGTGACCGCCTTGCCGGTGTCGGCCAGCGGCGGCGGGCACGGCGCGGTGCTGAAGTACGCGCTCACCGAGTCGTACGTCTCCAGGGCCGACCGGATCTCCTCGACCTCGAACTGGTCGATGCAGTTCAGCGTGTCGGTGCGCCGCTCCGGGTCCTTGCCGAGCAGCAGTTGCACGTCCAGTTGAAGGATGTCGGCGATCTCGTAGAGCACGGAGAACTTGTCCAGCCGACGAACGCCCCGCTCGATTTTGTCGACCCAGCTTTTCGACTTGCCCAACCGGTCGGCGAAGACCTGTTGCGACATTCGTCGCCGGCCCCGCCAGTAGGCCACCCGCCGCCCGATGGGCAGTTCGTCCATCTGTTCAGTCCTCCCCTGTCGACGCTCCGGCCAGGTACCACCGGCCGTTCCGCGGGCGCGCCGATCCGTCCGTATCTCATGTTTCCGCTGGTCGCACAGGTTGTGCGTCAGCCGTACGGCTGACCCTCATACCTTTCGTGCAAGTTGCATCAGTCACTTTGCTCAGTTGAACGATCGCGAACCGAGGCAGTGACGGTGTTCTACATGTGAGCCGCACCGGGCGGTCCGGCGAGGGGAGATGGCGCCAATGTGGGGGAACGTCGGGCCGCGTGTGGCACCGCTGTCGCCGCTGGAACGGGTGCGGCTGCGCCGCGTCGCGGTGCGGTACGCGATGCACGGCTGGGAGGTGACCCCGGGTGCCTGCCTGGCGCGCAGCCGGTTCGTCTGCGGCCGGGCCGGTTGCCCGACGATCGGCTGCCATCCCGCGCTGGAGGACTGGGAGCAGGCCGCCAGCTCCGACCCGGCCCGGGTGGCCACCTGGTGGCGGTCGCGCCCGCACGGCGTACTGCTGCCCACCGGCCGCGCCTTCGACGTGCTGGAGATACCCGCCCACCTGGGCGAGCGGATGTTGGAAGCGGTGCGGGCCCATCCCGTCGGCCCGGGCGTACGCGGACCGGTCCTGGTCACGCCGACGGCGCGCTGGATGTTCCTGGTCCGCCCCGGCGACCCGCTGCGCCCCGAGTTGGAACACTGCCTACAGGTGGTGCGGCACGGGCCCGGTTCGTGGATTCCCGCCCCGCCCACCCGGCTGCCCGAGGGGCCGGTCCGCTGGGCGGTCGCGCCGGAGCAGGCCCGCTGGCAACTGCCGGACTCCTATCTGGTGCAGACCACCCTGATCGACGCGCTGCGCGACGCAGGTATCGCGCTTACCGCCGCGCTGGTGCCGGGTCACCTGCCGCTGCCCCGCCGGGCCAGGTGACCCGGGGCCGGCGTCGGCGACCGGGCCGAGGCGGCGCGGGCGACCGACGCCGGGGGAAGGTGGTCGCTCGGGGCAGCGACGCCCGGCGGCGGGTGCTCGTTGAGCACCACGACGGCGTGCCTGCGCCGGGAGCGGGGGGCCAGATGGCCACGGACGACACCATGCACCAGCCTGGCGGTGCCGAACCGCCCCGGCGGTACCGGCCGAGCCGGCGGTGGGCCGCCACCCGGCCACCCGGCGCCCGCCCCGGACGGTCCCGGCCGCCGGGCACCCGACCGGCGGGCACCCACCGCCCCGCCCGTTGAGCCTGAGCCGACCGCTGGTCCTTGGGCCGGTAAGCGCCGGCTGATCGCCCGCCGCCGACGAAGCGGACCCGGCGGCATCTCCGGACGAATCAGGTACGGACCGGGCGAACGGGACACTCGTCCGCGGCCACCGGTGTCCGGCGGAGATCCACTGCCCTGCTGCGGCAAGTACCAGCAGGAAGAGCGCGTTAGCCAGGACCCAGCGGGTATTCCGCCGCACCGTTGCTGAACGCGTGAGGGGAAGGCACATGCTCAGCAAAGAGGATCAGCGCAGATTCGAACAGATCACCCGTCACCTGCGGGAGAGTGATCCGGCGTTCTTCGCCCGGCTCGACAACCGGGCCCGGTTCCGGCGTGGCCGATGGCTGTTGCTGCTGACCATCGTGCTGTGGGCGTCGCTGCCGGCGACCACCGTGATGTTCGGCCGGTCGGCCGGGGCGGCCTGCGCCGTGGTGCTGCTGGCCAACGCGATGCTGATGTGGCGGTTCCGGCAACGCTGGCTGTAACCGCCGGTCACTCGCCGAGTTGCCCGTACGCCCGCCGTAGCCGCTCCACCAGGCCCGGCCCACCGATCGCCGGTGCCGGCGCACCGAGCTGCCGGAGTAGCAGGTCGGGCCGGCTGGCCAGCGTGGGTGGTCGGTCCGGCAGCGGCACCGGCGGCAGCCAGAACCGGTCGACCGTACCGGCGATCGGTACGGCCGGCAGGTCGGCGAGGGCCCGGACCGCGCCGACCGGCGCCACCTGCGGCCCGGCCGGACCGTCGACGGTGGGCCCGCCCGGGGCAGGATCGCCGGGTGCGGCGGAGTCGCCGCCACGTTGCGGGCCGACCACCCGGGCACCGGCCGACGACGGCCCGGGTGATGCGGTGCCGCGGAGCTGGCGGAGCCGTTCGAGCAGCTCGGCCCGGTTCCGTCCGCGCCAGTGCAGCAGGGCGAACGGGTCCGCGTCGAACGCCTCGGCCAGCAGGTAGAAGGTGGCCGCGAGGTGTTTGCAGGGCACCGCGAAATCCGGGCACGAACAGCTCTGCGCCAGCTCCGCCACGGTGGCCGGGAAGAGCGGCGCCCCGGCGGCGGCGAACAGCTCCTCCAACTCGGCCGGCAGGTCACCGGCGAGCAGCCGGGCGCTGAAGAACGCCTGGGCGGCCAGCTGCCCTTCGAGCCGGTGCCACAGCCGGGCCGGGAAGGGGCGCAGTCCGATCTGGACCCGGTACGGCTGGGTCCGCGAACCCTGCACCAGCGCACTCACCTTGCCGGGCGCGATGTCGAGGCTCAGCACCTGGCCGGCGCGGGCGTACGAGCGGCCCCGGGTCAGCCGGGTGCCGAGCGCGAACGATTCCAGCACCTCCAGGAAGCGACGCGACCACCAGGAGACCCCGATCGTGCCCCGGGTGCTGCGGGCCCGCAGCCCGCCGTCGACCCGACGCGGCGGGCCGTAGTCGGCGTACTGCCCCCAGTCGCTCACTCGGCCACCGCCCCGGCCTCCAGGGTGAACAGCTCACGCAGCTGGTCGGTGGAGAGTTCGGTGACCCACTGCTCGCCGGTGCCGACCACCGAGGCGGCCAGGCCGCGCTTCTCGGCGATCATGGCGGCGATCTTCTCCTCCACCGTGCCGGCGCAGACGAACTTGCGGACCTGCACCCGGCGACGCTGCCCGATCCGGAACGCCCGGTCGGTGGCCTGATCCTCCACCGCCGGATTCCACCACCTGTCGACGTGCACCACGTGGTTGGCGGCGGTCAGGGTCAGCCCGGTGCCGCCGGCCTTGAGGGAGAGCACGAAGAGGGCCGGACCGCCGTCGGACTGGAACCGGGCGACCAACTCGTCGCGGTCGGCCTTGCCGACCCCACCGTGCAGGAACAACACCTCCCGGCCGAAACGGGCCGCCAGGTGCCCGCGCAGCATCCCGCCGAACTCCGCGTACTGGGTGAAGAGCAGCGCCTTCTCCCCCGCCGCCAGGACCTCGTCGAGGATCTCCTCCAACCGGGCCAGTTTGCCGGAGCGCCCGGCCAGCGGGGAGTCGTCGCGCAGCAGCTGCGCGGGATGGTTGCAGACCTGCTTGAGTCGGGTCATGGTGGCCAGCACCAGGCCGCGCCGCTCGATGCCCTCGCTGGACTCGATCCGGGCCAGCATGTCGTCGACCACCGCCCGGTAGAGCGCCGCCTGCTCGGCGGTGAGGTTGCAGAAGACCTCCATCTCCAGCTTCTCCGGCAGATCGGAGATGATCGACGAGTCGGTCTTGAGCCGGCGCAGCACGAACGGGCCGGTGATCCGGCGCAACCGTTGCGCGGCCTCGGCGTCGGCGTGCCGCTCGATCGGTTCGGCGAAGCGCTTGCGGAAGGTCGCCGCCGGGCCGAGCAGCCCCGGGTTGACGAACTGCATGATGGACCAGAGGTCGGCCAACCGGTTCTCCACAGGCGTACCGGTCACCGCGATCCGGTGCCGGGCCGGCAGCGCCCGGACCGCCTCGGCCTGCCGGGTGGCGGCGTTCTTGATGGCCTGCGCCTCGTCCAGCACCACCCGGTACCAGTCGATGCCGGCCAGCACCACCGCGTCCCGGGCGGCCACGCTGTAGGTGGTGAGGACCAGGTCCGCGCCGTGCACGGCGGTGGCGAAGTCCTCGCCGCGGGCCCGCTGGGCGCCATGGTGCACGTGTACGCGCAGCTCCGGGGTGAACCGGGCGGCCTCCCGCTGCCAGTTGCCGACCAGCGACATCGGGCAGACCAGCAGGGTCGGCCCGGCCTGCGGCGGGTCGGCGGCGAGCAGGGCCAGCAGCTGCACCGTCTTGCCGAGCCCCATGTCGTCGGCGAGCACCCCGCCCAGTCCGAGGGACTGGAGGAACGCCAACCAGGCCAGCCCCCGTCGCTGGTACGGCCGCAGCGTGCCCTGAAAGGACGGCGGCTCGGTCAACGGGGCGAGCCGGCGCTCGACGGCGCCCGCGAGCAGATCGCCCAGCGCGCCGTCGGCGGTCACCTCCAGCACCGGCAGGGCGTCCGGCTGCTCGCCGTCGGCGAGGCCCAGCCGCAGCAGGTCGGCGACGGTCAGCTCGCCGGTGGAGCGCAGCAGGCGCAACCCAGCGGCGAGCCGCTTCGGGTCCAGCTCGACCCAGCGACCGCGCAGCCGCACCAGCGGGGTCTTCAACTCCACCAGCCGGCCCAGCTCGTCCTCCGTGAGCGCCTGCTCCCCGAGCGCCACCTCCCAGCGGTAGTCGACCAGGGCGTCCAGGCCGACCCGGTCACCGGAGCCGGTCACGGTGCCGGGCGCGGACCGGGAACTGGCCCGCAACCGCGCGCCGAGCCGCGCCGAGGGGCGTTGCCACCAGGACGGCAGCAGCACGGTGAAACCGGCCGCATGCAGCATCGGCGCGCCCTCGCGCAGGAACCGGTGGGCGCCCTCGGTGTCCAGCTCCAGCGCCTCAGGCGTGGCGGTACGCAGCGCCGTGTCCAGCTCGGGCCAGAGCCGGCTGGCCCGGCCCAGCTCGGCCAGGAGCGTCTCCTGTGGACTGTCCCCGACCACCGGCAGCCCCGCCCCGCGCCACACCTGACCGGCGTCGACGTGCAGGCCCGGCTCGTCGGCCGCGCGGAGCCCGAACTCCACCCGCCAGGCGTCCCCGGTCGCCACGGCGGCGTCGGGATCCACCGGCACCACGGTCAGCGGTTCGTCGACCTCCTCGGCCACCGGCTCGACCAGCCGGAAACTAGCCCGTACCGACCCGCCGGCGGCGTCGCGCTGCCAGGTGTCCAGTTCGTGCCGCAAGGTCTCCAGCGCCGCCGGGTCGGCGGTGAACTCGCGACCGGGTCCGGTCAGCGCGCCCAGCCAGGGCACCACCGCGCCGTTGGTGCGTACCCCTCGGGCCAGGGCGGCCGCCGGCAGGGCGGCCCGCACCGCCGCGTCGGTGAGCGCGTCGAGCGCATCGGCTACCAGCAGCCCCGGCGCGTCGACGACCGGCCGGGACGGTTCCCGGTGGCCCTGGCTGTTGCGGCGCGGCCGGGCGGACTCCGGTGCACCCTCGGCGGCCGACGTCCCGGACAGCTCCGCCTCGACCACCGCGCGGGTGGCCGGCGGCAGGGCCAGCGCCAGCGCCCGCGCCCAGGTGGCGTCGGTCCCGGTGAGCAGCGGCCGCCACACCGCGCGGGCGGGCACGCCCGTCTCGCCGGTCCGGCGGGCCGCCCCGGCCGAGGCAGCGTGGCGTGCCGGGCCGGCTCCGGCGTCGTGGCGCCGCCGCTTCCCCGCCGCTGCGCCGACGGCCTGGCCGGCGCGGTCGTGGTGCGCCGGGTCGGCCAGGCCGGGCAGGACCCGGCCGCGGCTGGCCAGGTCGGCGGCGAAGGCGCTCAGCTCGGCCAGGTGCCGCAGGCTGGCGCCGGCTGCGGCGGCCAGCCCGTCGAGGGCGCCGAGCAGCGACAACGCGGCGTCCGGGGCGTACGCCAGGACGGGCACCCGCCAGCCGGCCAGGGTGACCGCACCACGGGCCGGCGGCACGTCGGAGGTCCGGACCAGCTCCGGCGAGTCCAGCGGGGCGCCGGCGCGGGTGGGCAGGCTGAGCAGCGCGGTGCCCAGGTCCGTCGGTTCGGCGGCCTCGGCCAGCACGGCGACCAGCGTGGTCTGCTCGGCGGCGAACGGGTGTGGCCGTTCCCGGGGTGCCCGGCCGGGCCGGCGCACCACCTCCGTCGGCCGGGTGCTGTCCTCGGCCCAGACGGCCAGCCCTCGCCCGGCCAGCCACACCCCGTGCACGACGAGCACACACTCTCCCTGTCAGAAGGAAGGGCCCCTTGTTAACGCCTGCGGTAGAGGAGGGGCCCCCTATTAACACTCGGGTCAGGATAGGCGGCTCGTACCGGCTAGGGTCGGCGCCATGTACGACGTGTTGGTGCTCGGCGGCCTCGGGGTGGACGTGCGGGTACGCGTACCCGGCTTGCCGCTACCGGTGGTCGACTCCGTCACCGTCGAGCCGATCGACCTGCGGATCGGCAACACCGGCGCCGGTGTGGTGCTCGCCGCGCACGCGCTGGGGCTGCGGGTCGCGGTGGTCGACGCGATCGGCGCGGACCCGGCCGGTGACGTGGTCCGGGCCGCGCTGAGCCGCACCGGTGTCCGCGCCGTGCTGGCCGAGGAGCCCGCCGGCACCCGCCGCTCGGTGAACCTGGTCGATCCGGACGGCCGCCGGATGGCGCTGTACGACCCCCGGTCGGCGGGCGGGCCCGCGCCGTTCCCGGTCACCCAACTGGCGGCGCTGGCCCACGACTCGGCCCATGTCCACCTGTCGATCATGGCCTGGGTCCGGGATCTGCTGCCCGCCCTCGGCGAGGTGCTGGGCGAGGGAGTGGGCACCTCCACCGACCTGCACGACTGGGACGGCGAGAACCCGTACCATCGCCCCTTCGCCGAACTCGCCGAGCTGGTACTGGTCAGCGGCGCCGCGCTTGGCGACCGGGCGGGCGCAGTGGCCGCCGCGCTGGCGCCGCGGCCGGTGCTTGTGACCCGCGGCGCCGAGGGTGCGGACCTGCATCTGGGTGGCAGGGTCGGCCGGGTGCCGGCGGCCACGCCGCCCGGCCCGGTGGTCGACACCAACGGGGCCGGGGACGCGTTCGCCGCCGGGATCCTCGCGGCCCGGTTGCGCGGCGCGACGTGGCAGGAGGCCGCCGGGTACGCCGCCCGGGTCGCCGCTGCGGCCTGCACCCACGACGGCATGGAGTACCCGCCGGGGCTGCTGCCGACGGCCTGACGGCGCTGGTGCCCCCGCGCGCCCCGCGCCGCCGGCAAGGTGCCGCCGAACGTGTTCTGGCCGGTACCAGCGTCGACTCCGGCCTGGTCGCGGCCAGCCCGCCCGCTCGCTCTGCCGCCCGGCGTCGGTCAGAGGGCGCCGGTGGACCCGTCGGTGAGTTCGCGCAGGATGTCGGCGTGCCCGACGTGCCGGGCGGTCTCCTCGACCAGGTGCACCAGGATCCAGCGCAGCGACACCTCGCCGAGCTGCGGATGCGGCACCACGTGGTCGAGGTCGAAGCGCGCGGCCACCTCCCGGGATCGGGCACAGGCCCGTTCGTAGCCGGCTATCAGGCTCGCCACGGTGTCGCCCTCGGCCAGGGTGAAGCTGGCCAGCGCCGCCTCCTCGGTGGTGGGGAACGTCTCGCCCGGTGCCGGGTCGAGCAGGATGTGGAACCAGTTGCGCTCGATCTCGGTGAGGTGTTTGACCAGCCCGGCGAGGGTGGTGGCGGACGGCACCAGCCGGCGGGTCGCGTCGGCGTCGGAGACGCCGCGCAGCTTGCGCAGCAGCACCGCCCGGTGGAAGTCGAGGAAGGATTCGAGGACCGCCCGTTCGTCGGCCGCCCGGTTGACCACCGGCCCGAGCGTCGGATCAATCGCAATCTCCGCCATGCCGAGAGGCTAGTCAGGTTCGGCCCGCCCGGCCGCCCCGTGTGGCGCGACGGCGGGTGTGCCGGCTATCCGCTGCGGGCGCGACGGCCGGTGTGCCGGCTATCCGCTGCGGGCGCGACGGCGGGTGTGCCGGCTATCCGCTGCGGGCGCGACGGCCGGTGTGCCGGCTATCCGCTGCGGGCGCGACGGCGGGCGGGCAGGATGGGCGCATGGCAGGAACGGTTGAGATCCCTCTGGTGGGTGGTTCGGCGGACGGGCAGCGGGTCACCGTCGAGTTGGACCCGAACGGCCGGCCCCCGCTGACCCACCACCACCTGGGTCCGGCCGGCCTGGCCGAGGCGGACATCTACGAGTTGGAGTCGATCGACGGCGGCGCCCAGCAGTGGTGCTACCGCTGGCGGGGACCGGCCGTCTGAGCCCTGCCGGGGCAGCAGTCGGAAGGTCAGGCCCCTACCTCGGCGAGGGAGCGGCTGCGCAGGCTCTCCAGCACCGCCGCGGTCACCCGCGAGGTGCCCCGGGCCTCCTCGCAGACCTGCGCCACCCGCCGCGCGGTGTGCTCGGCCCGCTGGTCGCGCTCGTCCCACAGCTGGTCCACCTCGGCCAGTAGCGGGCCCTCCACCTCCCGCTCCACGCCGCGCAGCGCCGGTACCCCCAACCGCTGGGCCAGGTCGAAGACCTTGCCCGCGTACGGGAGGGGCAGGAACGGCGTACCCATCATCGCGGCGAAGATCAGGAAGTGCAGCCGCATGCCGACCGCCAGGTCGAAGTGGCGCATCAGCCCCAGCACCTGCTCCGGCGAGTAGGTGCCGTGCAGGATCCGCCCCCGCTCCGCCGCGATCATGTGCGACAGTACGCCGTGCGAGTGCCGGATGTCGTCGCGCTCCATCGGCACGAACAGCACGTGCGCGTCGATCCGGTGCACCAGGAAGTCGCCGATCTGGGCCAGCAGGCGGTGGTAGCCGTCCACGTCGAGCCGTTCGGCGGCCCGCCCCGGCTCCCGCACGCTCATCCCCACCAGCCGCTTGCCGTCCGGCACCCCCTCCTCACGCAGCAGACTCGCCGGGAACTCCGCCGGTTGCAGCAGGAACGCCGGGTCGGCGGTGACGGTGATCGGGTTGAGCAGCCCCGCCTCCTCCAGCACCATCCGTGACTCCTGGTCACGTACGGTGACCTGGGTGGCCCCGGCGAGGGTCTCGCGGACCATGCCGGTGTCCACCATCTCGCTGAGCGGTCCGACGCCTACGGCGTAGGTCAGCAGGGGCAGGCCGCGCTCCTGCGCGACCCGGACGACCCGCAGGTAGCGGCGGGCCTCCTTGTCGTAGAGGATGCCGCCACCGCCGAGGATGAGCAGATCCAACTGGGACAGTACGAGGGCCGAGTCGCTGCGGCTGACCCCCTCCCACGGCACCGCCTCCACATCCGGGTGGGCCTGCCGGGTGTGCTCGGGATTGCGCGAGAAGACGATGATCCGGCCGTTTGGCTCCTGCCGTCGCAGATCGGTCAGTAGACCGGTGAGGATCGCCTCGTCGCCGAGATTGCGCCCGCCGTACGAGCCGAGCACGCCGATGGTCAGTGCGGCACGCGTCATCCGTCGCTCCTCCCCAGGTGCGTCCGCTCCGACGTTTCCCGCTGCGGCCGGGAACACTCCTCCGCCCGGCCACAGCGGGAAACCGGGTTGCCGTGCTCGGGTTGGTCCCGGCACGGTGAACGGTGTGCAGGTGGCTACGAAGATTCGACTCCGCTGGGAGCAACTGCCCCGCGATGTCCGCTCCGCCGTCGAGGAGATCCTCGGTGACCGGGTGGTGACGGCCGTGTCGCAGCCCGGCGGCTATTCACCGGGCACCGCGGACCGGGTCCGCACGGCCGGTGGCCGGCGGGCCTTCGTCAAGGCGGTCAGCCCGGCACAGAACCCGGACAGCCCGGCGATGCACCGCGCCGAGGCGCGGATCACCGCCGCACTGCCGGCGTACGCGCCGACGCCCCGGCTGCTCGGCTGCCACGACGACGGTTACTGGGTGGCCCTCGTGTTCACCGATGTCGACGGGCGGCACCCGGCGACCCCGTGGCGGGCCGACGAGCTGACCGCCGCGCTGGCGGCATTGGAGTCGATGGCCACCGCGCTGACCCCGACGCCGGTGCCGGAGGTTCCGACCATCGCCGAGCACCTGGCGAAGGACTTCGCCGGCTGGCGCCTGATCGCCGAGGACCCGCCGCAGGACCTGGACCCGTGGGCCCGGGCGCACCTGGACGACCTCCTCGCGGCGACCGAGCACGGCCTGGCCACGCTGGTCGGCGACACCCTCTGCCACGTCGACGTACGCGCCGACAACCTGTTGGTCGACGCGGCGGGCCGGGTCTGCGTGGTCGACTGGCCGTGGGCGTCACGTGGCCCCGCCTGGCTGGATACCGCGATGTTGCTGCTTAACGTACGCCTGCACGGTGGCCACGACACCGAGGCCATGCTGCGCCGGCTGCCGGTCATCGCGGACGCCGACCCGGACGCGGTGACCGGCCTCTATGCCGGCCTGGCCGGCTTCTTCACCGACCGGGCCCGCCGGCCGCCACCGCCGGGCATCCCGACCCTCCGGGCCTTCCAACGGGCCCAGTCCGAGGCCACGCTCGGCTGGCTGGCCGAGCGGCTGGCGGCCTGACCACCCACGCCCGGTCTCGCAGCGCCCAGCACATGACCGGCGCGCTCACCGTCCCACGTCGCCGGAGCCGCCCGGTCAGCCGGTGCGGGGCGCGGTGGCGAGCCGCGACACCAGGGCCTCGACCACCCGGTCGGTGTCGAAGCCGGCATCGATCGAGGCGGTGAGCAGGTCGAGCAGCAGACCGTCGATCGCGTAGTGCAGCAGGGCCACCTCGAACGCGCCGCCGGGCAGTCCGGCGGCGGTGTGGAAGGCGACGTCGTCTCGGTAGCCGCGGCGCAGCGTGTCGCCCAGGATCCGGGCCAGGCCGGGCCGACGGGCGGCCTCCAGGCGTAACTCGATCAGGGCACGGGTCAGGTCGGGATGGCGGGTGGTCCGCTCGACGATGTAGCGGACGTAGTCGGTGAAGAGGTCCAGGGACGGCTCCCGGCCGGCCAGCCGGGCGAGCACCGCCTCGTCCGGGGCGAACCGCTCGAAGATCCGCTCGGCGAGCGCGCCGAGCAGGTCGTCGCGGGAGCGGAAGTAGTTGGAGGCGGTGCCGAGGGGTAGCCCCGCCTCGGCGTCGACCGCCCGGTGGGTGAGGCCGCGCGCGCCGGCGGCGGCGAGCACCCGCAGCCCGGCGTCCGCCAGGGCCGCCCGG
Source organism: Micromonospora sp. PRAS1 (assembly GCF_059553435.1). Taxonomy (NCBI): domain Bacteria; kingdom Bacillati; phylum Actinomycetota; class Actinomycetes; order Micromonosporales; family Micromonosporaceae; genus Micromonospora; species Micromonospora sp. PRAS1. Next base: position 90,587 of record NZ_JCANNB010000024.1, on the reverse strand, counting down.
CGTTGCGGGTTGCGTGCCACGGAAAAGACCCTAGCACCAACCACAACAGGTGTCGTACATTGGCAACCACGACATCCGTAGTGATTGGGGTATCCTTTTGCGCAAGCTCGTCTACTTCGTCGCCAGCAGCATCGACGGCTTCATCGCCGCGCCCGACGGCTCCTACGACTTTTTCGACCCCACCCCGGACACCCAGCGCCACCTCGTCACGCACTGGCCGCAGACCCTCCCGAGCTTCGCCCACGAACAACTCGGCATCGACCGCCCGCAGGGCCGCTTCGACGCGGTCGTGATGGGACGCGGCACCTACGAGCCGGCGCTGCGGCTCGGGGTCACCAGCCCGTACGCGCATCTCAAGCAGTACGTCTTCAGCCGCTCGCTGCCCCCGTCCCGGGATCGCGGCCCGGAGATCGTCTCGGGCGACCCGGTCGCCTTCGTCCGCGAGCTGAAGCGCCAGCCCGGCCGCGACATCTGGCTCTGCGGCGGCGGTCAGCTCGCCGGGCAGTTGCTGCCCGAGGTGGACGAGCTGCTGGTAAAGGTCAACCCGGTCGTGGTCGGCAGCGGGGTGCCGCTCGCCACCCGCGACTTCGACCCACGGAGGTTCACCCTGCTGGACACCACCGCGATCGGTCCCGGCGGCGTGGTCCTGCTGCACTACGCCAGCGGCGCCCCGACCGGTCAGGGCGCCTGAGGCCCGAGGCCCGGGACGAAGGGCTGGGCGAAGCTCAGACCGGCGGGGTGGCCGGGTGGGTGAGGAACGGCAGCACCACCGCCGGCAGGGCCGGCGAGTCGACGATGTCGTAGTGGGTCAGGCCGGGCAGCACCGCCAGCCGGGCGGCGGGGCGGTCCCGGCCGTCCCAGCCGACGTCCCGGTGCCCGCCGCCGAGCAGGCCGAAGCACTCCACCATGTGCGTCGTACGCACCGAGTCGGCGTCGGCGTAGACAAGCATTGTGGGCGTGGTCACCGCGGCCACCTCCGCCGACCAGTCGTACTCGCGGCGCAGCAGTTCGCCGGTCTTGGCCCAGAGCCTCGGCCAGTCCTGCGGACGCGGCGCGAGGCGCTGGTAGAGCTGGTGCGGCGGGGTGCCCCGCATCCGCTCGCCGGCCGCCTCGTCCGGCTCGGGCATCCCGGCGAGCACCTCGGGATACCAGCCCTGCCGCCGGCACGGCGCGGAGACCACCACCAGCCTGCGGAGCAGTTCCCGGTGCTGGATCGCCAGCCGCAGCGCCACCCCACCGCCGAGCGAGAAGCCCAGCACGTCGGCCGGGGCCAGGCCGAGCTTGACCATCAGCGCGGCCACGTCGTCGGCCATCGACTCGTAGCGCAACGGCCGGTCGATGTCGGCGGTGCGTCCGTGGCCCTGGAGGTCGACCCCGATCAGCCGCCGCCGCTCGGTGAAGGCTGGCCGGATCGCGGCGAACGTCTCCACCGCGCCGAAGCCACCGTGCAGCAGCACCAGCGGCCGGCCGCGCCCCTGCTCCTCGTACCAGAACCGAACGCCGTTGACCTCCACGTAGCCCATCCGGCCCCCGTCCGTTCGTGTCAGCACCGACATCCCACCGCCGCACGCTAGGCGACACGGCGACTCCGAGGCGTTACTTTTCGGCCAGGAATCCGCCAGGCCCCGTCCGCACGCCCACCCCGCACGTACTCCCCCGTGTCGTAACCGCGCCGCCCGGCGCGAGACCCAGAAGGGGCGTACCGATGAAAAGAGGTTCCCACCGTAGGTGGCTGGCGGCTGGCGTACTCGCGGCGGGGTTGGCCGCCACCGTCGCCGTCACCAGTCTCGCCGCCGCCGAGTCACCGCCCGGTGCGCCACCGGCCGCCGGCACGTCGCCGAGCGACAGCACGGCGCGCACACTGGCCGGGCCGCCGCCGGCGACCGGGCAGCAGTCGGTGACCGAGACGATCCGGGTCGATGGCACCTTCGACGGCGGTAACCGGCGCTTCGTCGGCAGCGGCAACCTCGGCGACGGCGGTCAGGACGAGAGCCAGGATCCGCTGTTCCGGCTGGCTGACGGGGCGGTGCTGGAGAACGTGATCCTCGGCGCGCCGGCCGCCGACGGGGTGCACTGCGCGGGCAGCTGCACGCTGCGCAACGTCCACTGGGAGGACGTCGGCGAGGACGCCGCCACCTTCCGGGGCAACAACGCGGTGGTGTTGATCGAGGGCGGCAGCGCGGCTAAGGCCGCGGACAAGATCTTCCAGGACAACCGGGGTGCCGGCGGATCGGTCACCATCACCGACTTCCAGGTCGACGACGACTTCGGCAAGCTCTACCGTTCCTGCGGCAACTGCCGTACCCAGGCCGCGCGCACCGTCACCCTGCGGAACATCACCGTCACCGGCACCGGCGACGTGCTGGTCGGCGTCAACGCCAACCTCGGCGACCGGGCCATCATCGAGGGCGTGACCTTCATCGGCGGCGGGCGTGCGGATCTCTGCGACCTCTTCGAGGGCAACAACACCGGTGCCGAGCCCCGCAAGATCGGTTCGGGACCGGACGGGCGGACGTGCATCGTCGCCGGCTGACCCCGGCTCTCTTGCCCTCCGCGCCGGCTGGCGCGAAGTCAGGCGGCGGGTGCAATCGTGGCGTCGATGAGATGGGGCCCGGGTTCCGCAAGCGCCCGGGAGAACTGCTCCGCGAGTTGCTCGGCGGTGCTTGCCCGGCTGGCGGGAACACCGAATGCCTCCGCGAGTCTCACGAAGTCGATCGCTGGGTTGGATATGTCGAGTAGTGGATTGCTGTCCGGCGACGCGGCGCCCGGAGGTCGACTGCTGAAGTACTGCCACTCCTGGCGCAGGATGGCGTAGGCGTGATTGCTGAGGATGATGGTTGTGACGTCCAACTGTTCGCGGGCCTGCGTCCAGAGGGCGGTGATGGTGTACATGGCGCAACCGTCGGCCTCCAAAGCCACGACCGGCCGGTCGGGTGCGGCGACGGCGGCGCCGACGGCCAACGGCATGCCGTCGCCCATCGCGCCGCCGGTCTGCATCAGGACGTCATGTCGGGCAGAACCTGCGGTGGCGGCTGCTAGGGCAGTGCCTGAGCTGACCGTCTCGTCAATGACGATCGCCTGGTCGGGTAGCAACGCCGCCACGACGTCGCACCAGTTCTGCAGGGTGAGCGGTCCGCTGGGCATCGATTGTCGATGAGGCTCCGTAACCCGGGGGCTCGTCTCGGGTGCCACCAGATCGGCAAGACGAACGAGCGCGGCGACGGCGTCCTGGCCGACCTCGGCGAGAGTGTGGGTTTGGGCGTCCTGCGGGACGAGGCAACTCGGGTGGTCGGGGTAGGCGAAGAAGGAGACGGGCGCTTTCGCGCCAGCAATGATCACATGGCGTACCCCGGCCAACTGTTTGAGGACCTGATCCGGGTAGAAACCGAGTCGGGGAAAGGCGGGCAGGCCCGCGCCGCGCTCGACTCTGTTGGAGTAGAGCTCCTGAAGGACGCGTACGCCACTCGCGACCGCGATGCGGCTGGCCGCGCAGAGGCCCACCGCCCGCAGCGCCGGCCCGCCGATAATCAGCGCGGTCGGCTCGCCGCCGCGGATCACGTCGGCGATCCGGGCGATCACGTCCTCGGTGACGGTCGGCGCCGGACGAGGCATGGCGGGCACGCCGAGCGTCCCCCCGTCGCTCCATGAGACATCGGCCGGCATGATCACTGTGGCGACCTGCCCGGGCGCTTGCACGGCCGCCTGCAGCGTCGCGGCTGCGTCGGTCCCGGCGCCGGCGGCGTTCTCCGGTCGGCGGACCGAGCCGCGCAGCCACCCCGCCAGCGCAGCGATGTCGGAGTTCAATGGCGGATCGAAGGTGTTGTGGTACGTGGCGTGGTCTCCGACGACGTTCACCACCGGGGAGTTGGCGCGGCGGCTGTTGTGCAGGTTCGTCAGGCCGTACGCGAGGCCCGGTCCGAGATGCAGCAGCGTGGCCGCCGGCTTGCCGGCGATGCGCGCGTAACCATCCGCAGCGCCAGTGGCCACCCCCTCAAAAAGGGTGAGCACCCCGCGCAGTTCCGGAACCGCATCGAGGGCACCGACCAGGTGCAGTTCGGTGGTGCCGGGATTGGTGAAGAGAACTTCCACGCCACCGTCTGCCAGCGTTCGAAGCAGTGATTCAGCCCCGTTCACCTGCGCCACCTCCATCAGACGCACGATCTGCCAACGTCTTGCGTGGACCACACTAACTTTCGCAATAGGTGCGAAATGCCAGTTTTGGTCAGGTTGCAGCCGGGAACACGTTGCAGTCGAGAAGATGAGGAGCTGTGCAATGAAGCCGATGACGGCCGGCTCTGGTAACCGCCGTTGCTGGCACGGCCCGGAGAACTGATCTCCGGGCCGTTGTTGGTCCTGGTGGGCGCGGCAGGTTTCGAACCTGCGACCCCTCGCTTGTAAGGCGAGTGCTCTCCCACTGAGCTACGCGCCCAGAAACGCCATTCGGCGGACCGGCGGTTGGCAGCTTACCCTGCCGCCCACCGGCCCGGCCGGACGCCTCACACCGGCCCTGCCGGACGCCGCACACCGAGGGGTCGGACGCCGCATGCCGGTCGGTGCCGGATCAGGCGCCGGCCTCCGCCAGCGCCTTGCGCCAGCCCTGCTGGTCGCGGGGCTCACCCGGCATGTTCATCTCGGCGAAGCGGACGATGCCGGCCTTGTCGATGACGAAGGTGCCCCGGTTGGCGATGCCGGCCACGTCATTGAAGACCCCGTACGCCTGGGCGACGGCACCGTGCGGCCAGAAGTCGGCGAGCAGCGGGAACTGGTAGCCCTCCCGGTCCGCCCAGATCTTGTGGGCGTAGACCGAGTCGACGCTTACGGTGAGTACCTGGACGTCGTCGTTGACGTACTCGTCGAGGTTGTCCCGCACCTCGCACAGCTCGCCCTGGCAGACGCCGGTGAAGGCCAGCGGGTAGAAGACCAGCAGGACCGTACGCCGGCCACGGAAGTCGGCGAGCCGGACCTCCTGGTTGTTCTGGTCCTTCAGCACGAAGTCCGGCGCTTCGGCGCCAACCTCGATCGGCATGTGCAACTCCTCGGTATCGAGACGGGACGGCTCAGCCTGTCACACCGGGCAGGCGGGTCACTTCCTACCCTTGGCACCTCGGCGCAGCACCAGACGGGCGCCGCTCCAGTCCTTGCCGGCGTTTACCGTCGAGGTCTGCTGAAGGCCGGCGGTGGGAGCGGACTCGGCGATCTCGCTCGGCTCGACGTGGCCCTCGCGGCCGGCCTTGGGCGTCAGCAACCACACGACCCCGTTGTCCGCCAGCGGGGCGAGGGTCTCGACGAGTAGCTCGAAGAGGTCACCGTCGCCGTCCCGATACCACACCAGAACCGCGTCGACCACCTCGTCGGTGTCCTCGTCGACGAGCTCCCCACAACGGTCGGTCAGGGCGTCCCGGAGATCCTGGTCGACGTCGTCGTCGTAGCCGATCTCCATGACGACCATCCCCGGCTCGATGCCGAACCGGTCCGCCAGGCTGCGTACCCCGTCGGCAGCCTGACCAGCGGTCGCGCTCACTGTCGCGTGCCTCCTCATCTCGGGCGAGTTCACCGGCGCCACTCGACGCCCTCAGGCAAAGTCCACACAGTCGCGGCCTCCTGCGCAAGTGGCGCACCGGGTGGAACGAAATTTACCGCGCCAGCAGCGTACGGGCACCCTGGGTGATGGCCTCCTCCGAGACCAGGACCTGACGGGCAGCCGGACCTAATGGTACAAAAGAGTCAACTGCGGCCACTCGACGTGCGGCACCGACATAACCGGCGTCGACCAGGGCGGCGAGCACGCCCTCACCCACCCCGCCGGAGCGCCGCGTCTCGTCCACCACCAGCACCCGGCCGGTCGCGGTGGCCTCCCGAATGAGATCCGCCACCGGCAGTGGCGCGAGCCACCGCAGGTCCACCACCCGGCACCCGATGCCCTCGTCGGCAAGCGTCGACGCGGCCCGCAGCGACATCCGTACGCCGTTACCGAAGGTCACGATGGTGACGTCCTCGGCCGAGCCCACGCCGTACACCCGGGCCCGGCCGACGGGGGCGTGCCGGCTCGCCCAGGCACCCGGTTCGAGATAGCCGGCCAGCCACTCACCGTCACCGTCGGTGTAGAGGTCGCGGGTGTGGTAGAGCGCGATCGGTTCGACGAACACGCAGACGCTGCCGTCCACCGCCGCGCTCGCCAGGCAGGTCCGCAGCATCGCCGCCGCGTCGTCCGGCCGGGCCGGCACGGCGATCACCAGGCCGGGCACGTCCCGCAGTACGGCCACCGAATTGTCGTTGTGGAAGTGCCCGCCGAAGCCCTCCTGGTACGCCAGGCCCGCCACCCGGACCACCATCGGGTTGCGCAACGTGCCCTGGGAGAAGAAGCCGATGCTCGCCGCCTCGCCGCGCAACTGGTCCTCGGCACCGTGCAGGTAGGCCAGGTACTGGATCTCCGGCACCGGCAGCATGCCGGCCAGCCCCGCGCCGAGCGCGAGCCCGAGGACCGAGGTCTCGTCGAGCAGCGTGTCGAAGACCCGGGCCGCGCCGAACCGATCGCGCAGACCCCTGGTCACCCCGTACGCCCCGCCCCGGGCGGCGACGTCGGAGCCGAAGACCGCCATCTGCGGCTGGTCGAGCAGCCCGTCGGTGAGCGCGGCGTTGATGCTCTGCGCGAGGGTGAGCGGGCCGGCCAACTCGGGCGGCTTGCCACCGAACGCCTCGGCCCGGGCCGCCGCACCCGCACCCGCCGCCCGGATGCCGGCGTCCGCCACCGCCCGGGCCACCCGGGCCGGCCGGCGCGGCGCCAGCGGGGCGACCACCTCGGCCGGGCTGCTCAGCTTCGGCTCATCGAGCACCTGCTCGGCGATCCGGCGGATCTGCCAGCCGATCTCGTCGTACCGGTCCAGCAGTTCCGCGCCACCGGCCAGGCCCGCCTCCACCAGCCGGCGCGCGGTGGCGACCACCGGATCGGCGGCCAGGTCGGCGGCAATCTCCTCGGCGCTGCGGTACGTGCTCTCGGCGTCCGCGCCGGCCTGGCCCATCAGCCGGACCGTGCTCAGGTGCAGCACCGCCGGGCGTCGGTGCCGGCGGACCCAGGCGACCGCCTCAGCCGCCGACCGGTACGCCTCGACCAGGTCGGCACCGTCGGCGGCGAAGTACCGGATGCCCGGCTTCGACCGCAGCGCGGTCGTCACCCAGCCCTGCGGCGACCGGACGCTGTCGCCCAGCCCGTTGTCCTCGCAGACGAAGAGCACCGGGATCCGCAGACCGGTGTGGTCGTACCAGCCGGCGGTGTTGAAGGCGGCGGTGGCGCTGGCATGGTTGATCGAGGCGTCGCCGAACGAGCAGACCACTATCGCGTCGGGCGCCCAGGGTGTCGGCACGGCCGGTTCGGGCCGGATCGGCACGCCACGGGCGTCGAGTCGGCGCAACCGTTCCACCGCCAGCCCCATCCCGACCGCCCGGGGCAGGTGCGAGGCGACGGTCGAGGTGGTCGGCAGCACGGCGAGATCGGCCCGGCCGAAGACCTTCTGCCGGCCACCGGCAATGGGCTCCTCTGCGGAGGCGACCATCCCGCGCAACACGTCCCGCGCGGCCTCGGCGTACGCCGGCGCCACCGGCCGCCGCACCGAGGCCATCCGCGCCCCGGCACCGGCCGCGCCACCGCCCCCGGCCTGATCGCCGGGACCCGACTGGTCGCCGGGACCCGACTGGTGATCGGCGGGACCGGACTGGTGATCGGCGGGACCGGACTGGTGATCGGCGGGAGCGGACTGGTGATCGGCGGGAGCGGACTGATCGGCGGCTTCGGTCTGGTCGGCGCGTCCGGGCGCGGTCTCGGTCACCGGCGCGGCGACCGCCGACGGCGCGGGGTCGACCGCCAGGGCCGGGGCCGCTGCGGGGGCCGAGGGAGCCGGCGGTACGGGGGCGGCCGGCTCGCCGTCCGCGCTCGCGGCGGCCCCGCCTTCCGGGCCCTGCGGTCCGTCGGCGTCGAAGCGCAGCCCGGCGGCCTGGGCGGCCCGGACGCAGTAGAACGCGCCGGAGCGGTAGTGCAGCAACGCGGGGTCGGTGGAGCGCAGGGCCGCCGCGAGCGCGGCGTTGCCCTCGTGCCCCGCAGAGCCGATTGTGTAGTAGCCCTCGCCGAAGCTGCGCAGCCAGCATCCGGCCAGGTCGAGCTGCCGGCTGGTGACCTGGGCGTCGAATAGGTCCAACAGTTGGGCACCGGTCAGCGCGGCACCCTCGGCCACCGGCTGCGTCGGGTCGGCGCGGTGCCGCGGCTCGGGCAGCGCGGCCAGCGACTCCCGGAACCGGTCATCGAGATCCTGCGGCGTGGTCACGTCGACAGCATTACCGACCGGAGCACACCTCGCCCACCGGAGCACCCTGGCGGCGCGGGCCGGTGGGTCCCTGTTCGACATAGGGCTGCCAGCCGACGCCAACCTCTTGATCGACACGGGTGTCGGGCGGGGTGGGTGTCAGGCGGGGAGGAACGAGAAGCGGACCTGGCGGGTGGTGTTGTCGCCGTTCGGGTCGACCAGGCAGATCGACTGCCAGGTGCCCAGGGCCAGGTGACCGTCGAGCACCGGCAGGGTCGCGTACGGGGCGACGAAGGCGGGCAGCACGTGATCACGGCCGTGCCCCGGTGAGCCGTGCCGGTGCCGCCACCGGTCGTCGGTGGGCAGCAGGTCGTCCAGGGCGGTGAGCAGGTCGTCGTCCGAGCCGGCGCCGGTTTCGATGATGGCCACCCCGGCGGTGGCGTGCGGCACGAAAACGTGCAGCAGCCCGTCGCCCTGCCCCGAGACGAACCGCTCCGCCTCTCGCGTGATGTCCCGGACCGTCGGCCGGGACCCGGTCCCGATGTTGATCACGTCACTGCGCATGCCCCGATTCTTCCGCAGGACCGTGCTGTCGAAACGCGGCTCGAGGGGCGTCCGGCGCGAGATCCACAGGATAGTTACTGGTCGGTACGTGTGTTGAGCGTCGCCCTTGGGTCGGGTGGACGTGACGGCGAGTGCCATGACGGGGCAGGATGGCGCTAGAGACCTATCCCACACACAACCGAGGGAACGCCTGTGGCTACGGAACGCAAGCGCCCGGTGATCACGGCCGGCCTGCCGAGCCAGCTTCCGGACATCGACCCTGAGGAAACCAGCGAATGGGTCGAGTCGCTCGACGGTGTCATCGACGAGCGCGGCACCAAGCGCGCCCGCTACGTGATGCTGCGTCTGCTGGAGCGCGCCCGTGAGCGCCAGGTCGGGGTGCCGTCGCTGACCACCACCGACTACATCAACACCATCCCGCCGGAGCGCGAACCGTGGTTCCCCGGCGACGAGCACGTCGAGCGGCGGATCCGGGCGTACGTGCGGTGGAACGCGGCGATGCTGGTGCACCGGGCGCAGCGCCCGGAGATCGGCGTCGGTGGTCACATCTCCACCTACGCCAGCTCCGCGTCGCTCTACGAGGTGGGCTTCAACCACTTCTTCCGGGGCAAGAACCACCCGGGCGGCGGCGACCAGATCTTCTACCAGGGCCACGCCTCCCCCGGCATGTACGCCCGGGCGTTCCTCGAGGGTCGGCTCAGCGAGAGCCAGCTCGACGGTTTCCGGCAGGAGCTGTCGCACCCGGGTGGCGGACTGCCGTCGTACCCGCACCCGCGGCTGATGTCCGACTTCTGGGAGTTTCCCACGGTCTCGATGGGTCTGGGCGGGCTGAACGCCATCTACCAGGCCCGGTTCAACCGCTACCTCCAGCACCGGGGCATCAAGGACACCTCCGACCAGCACGTCTGGGCGTTCCTGGGCGACGGCGAGATGGACGAGCCGGAGACCCTCGGCGCGATCGGGGTGGCCGCCCGCGAGGAGTTGGACAACCTCACCTTCGTGATCAACTGCAACCTCCAGCGACTGGACGGGCCGGTACGCGGCAACGGCAAGGTCATGCAGGAGCTGGAGGCGTTCTTCCGGGGCGCCGGCTGGAACGTGATCAAGGTGGTCTGGGGTCGGGAGTGGGACCCGCTGCTCGCCGCCGACACCGACGGCGCGCTTGTCAACCTCATGAACACCACCCCGGACGGCGACTACCAGACCTACAAGGCGGAGTCCGGGGCGTACGTGCGGGAGCACTTCTTCGGCCGGGACGCGCGGACCCGCAAGATGGTCGAGGGGCTCAGCGACGACGAGATCTGGAACCTCAAGCGCGGCGGGCACGACTACCGCAAGCTCTACGCGGCCTACAAGGCGGCGACGGAGCACACCGGCCAGCCGACGGTGATCCTGGCCAAGACGATCAAGGGCTGGACGCTCGGCTCGCACTTCGAGGGCCGCAACGCCACGCACCAGATGAAGAAGCTGACGCTTGAGGACCTGAAGACCTTCCGCGACCGGCTCTACCTGGACATCCCGGACTCGGCGCTGGAGGAGAACCCGTACCTGCCGCCGTACTTCCACCCGGGCGAGAAGTCCGAGGAGATGCAGTACCTGCACGAGCGGCGCCAGCATCTCGGCGGTTACCTGCCGACCCGGCGGACCAACGCGAAGTCGCTTGCCATTCCGGGCACCGAGCGCTTCGCCGACATCAAGCGCGGTTCGGGCAAGCAGAAGGTGGCCACCACGATGGCCTTCGTCCGGCTGCTCAAGGACCTGATGAAGGACAAGGAGTTCGGCAAGCGCTGGGTGCCGATCATCCCGGACGAGGCGCGTACCTTCGGTCTGGACTCGATCTTCCCGACCGCGAAGATCTACTCGCCGCACGGCCAGCGGTACACCTCGGTCGACCGGGAACTGTTCCTGTCGTACAAGGAGTCGACCGCCGGGCAGATCCTGCACGAGGGGATCAACGAGGCCGGCTCGGTCGCCTCGTTCACCGCCGCCGGCTCGTCGTACGCCACCCACGACGAGCCGATGATCCCGATGTACATCTTCTACTCGATGTTCGGGTTCCAGCGCACCGGCGACGGCTTCTGGGCGGCGGCGGACCAGATGGCCCGCGGCTTCGTACTCGGTGCCACCGCCGGGCGCACCACGCTCAACGGTGAGGGCCTCCAGCACGAGGACGGGCACTCCCTGCTGCTGGCCGCCACCAACCCGGCGGTAATCGCGTACGACCCGGCGTTCGCGTTCGAGATCGCACACATCGTCGAGAACGGCCTGCACCGGATGTACGGCGAGGAGCAGGAGAACATCTTCTACTACCTCACCGTCTACAACGAGCCGATCCACCAGCCGGCTGAGCCGGAGGGCGTGGACGCCGAGGGCATCGTCAAGGGCATCTACCGCTACTCCCCCGCCCCCTCGGTGGAGGGCGACGCGCCCCGGGCGAACCTGCTCGCCTCCGGCACCGGCATGCAGTGGGCGCTCAAGGCGCAGCAGCTGCTCGCCCAGGACTGGGGGGTGGCCGCCGACGTCTGGTCGGTGACCTCCTGGACCGAGCTGCGCCGCGACGCGGTGCAGTGCGAGGAGTACAACCTCCTGCACCCCGGCGCGGAGCAGCGGGTGCCGTACATCCAGCGCAAGCTGGCCGACGCCGACGGGCCGAAGGTCGCGGTAAGCGACTGGATGCGCGCGGTGCCGGACCTGATCTCCCGCTGGGTTCCCGGCGACTGGACCTCGCTGGGCACCGACGGCTTCGGCCTCTCGGACACCCGGCACGCGCTGCGCCGGCACTTCCACGTCGACGCCGAGTCGGTCGCGGTCGCGACGCTGCGCCAGCTCGCGCTGCGTGGCGCGGTACCGGCGCACGTACCGGCCGAGGCGGCCAAGAAGTACGCCATCGACGACATCGCCGCCGCCCCGGTCGGCGAGACCGGCGGCGACAGCTAGGAAGCGTAAGGAAGGGCCCCTTGTTAACGCCTCAGGTATAGGAAGGGCCCCTTCCTAACCGTCGACCGGCGGAGCGCCGAAGGCACGGGAAGCGGTGGCGGCCCGGGTGCACCTGGTAGGTGCACCCGGGCCGCCACCGTCGCGGGTGACGCCAGGACGCGACCGGTCAGCCGACGGCGGCCAGGTCGGTGAGCCGGGCCAGCGAGTCCTCCAGGTCGGCGCCGACCCGACGCAGCCCGAGGCGGAGCAGGGCGGCCTTGACCGGGCCGGCCGGCCAGCGTACGACGATGAGCCGCACGATCGTCCCGCCTTCGGCTTCGTCCGGGGTGAGCTGGACGTATATCTCGGTGCGCGCCTCCGCTCGGGCACCGGCGCCCTTGGCGCGTTCGCGCCAGCCGATCAGGGTCGGCTCCTGGTAGGCGATCACCTCGGCCTCATGCGCGGCACCGCGTCCGGCCTGGACCAGCTGCCGTCGACCGAAGCCCTCGCCCGAGAGGACCTCGGCCGCCCGGACCCCGGCCAGCCAGGCCGGCAACTGCTCGGCCCGCTGCACCACATCCCAGACCGCTTCCACCGGCGCCGCCACGTGCGCACTGCGTTCCACGAGGATCATTTCCGTCTTCCTCCAGTGAGGACATCCCACGATATCGGCACTGTATGCGCAAAAACGGACGTATACGGACGGGTTCCCCGAAGACACGCCGAAAGGTATTGATTCCGGCCACAGATCGGCCTATGGACCGGAGGCGAAACGCCCCCTAGAGTTCCGAACACGTTTCGCGTTTTCCTTGGGAGGGCGTATGCCGCATGCACCGATGCCCGACTTCCCCGCCGGATTCCGCTGGGGCGTCTCCACCTCGGCGTACCAGATCGAGGGTGCCGCCGACATCGACGGGCGTGGCGCGTCCATCTGGGACACCTTCGCCCACTCGCCGGGCCGGATCGCCGACGGCAGCAGCGGCGACGTGGCCTGCGACCACTACCACCGGTACGCCGAGGACATCGCCCTGATGGCCGGGCTCGGCGTCACCGCGTACCGTTTCTCGGTCGCCTGGCCCCGGGTGCTGCCGACCGGCACCGGCGCGGTCAACGCGAGTGGACTGGACTTCTACGAACGGCTGGTGGACGGACTGCTCGACCACGGCATCGATCCGGTCGCCACGCTGTTCCACTGGGACCTGCCACAGCGGTTGGAGGAGGCCGGCGGCTGGCTGAACCGGGACACCGCGTACCGCTTCGCCGAGTACGCCGACCTGGTCGCCGCCCGCCTCGGCGACCGGGTGAAGCTCTGGATCACCCTGAACGAGCCGTTCATCCACATGAGCCTCGGCTACGGCACGGGCGAGCACGCGCCGGGCCGGACGCTGCTCTTCGACGCCTTCCCGGTCGCCCACCACCAGTTGCTCGGCCACGGCCTCGCGGTCGGCGCGCTACGCGCCCGCAGCAGCAGCCCGGTCGCCATCGCCAACAACTACTCGCCGGTCCGGCCGATCGGCGACGACCCGGCCGACCTCGCCGCGGCGGTGGCCTACGAGGCGCTGCACAACCGGCTCTTCACCGACCCGCTGCTCGGCCACGGCTACCCGGCGGAACTGGGCTTCACCGACGCCGTGGTGCGCGACGGCGACCTCGACATGATCGCCGCCCCGATCGACGTGCTGGGGGTCAACTACTACAACCCGACCGGCGTACGCGCACCCGAGGCGGACTCGCCGCTGCCGTTCGAGCTGGTGCCGCTTGAGGGCTACCCGCGTACCGCCTTCGACTGGCCGGTGGCTCCGGACGGGCTGCGTGACCTGCTGGGCTGGCTGCACCGCCGGTACGGCGCGACGCTGCCGCCGATCCAGATCACCGAGAGCGGCTGCGCCTACGACGACGTGCCCGACGCGCAGGGCCGGGTGCCCGACCCGGACCGGATCGCCTACCTGGACGGCCACCTGCGGGCGGTGCACGCCGCGATGGCCGACGGAGTCGACGTGAACGGCTACTTCGTCTGGTCCCTGCTGGACAACTGGGAGTGGGCCGAGGGCTTCACCAAGCGCTTCGGCCTGGTGCACGTCGACTACGCCACCGGACGGCGTACGCCCAAGTCGTCGTACGCCTGGCTGCGTGAGGTGATCGCGACAGCCCGGCGGGAACCGGCGCGGTGACCACCGTCGACCCCACGCCGGCGTCGCTGCCGGCGGCGCTGGCCGAACCGACGGTGCCGGTGCGGCGGGGCTGGATCGCGCTGCTCTTCGCCGCGAACCTCGGCGTCTGGATGGCCTTCTTCACCCCGATCCAGGTGCTGCTGCCCCAGCAGATCGGGCAGCTCGCGCCGACGAACAAGGAGACCATGCTGGCGGTGGTCACCGGGTTCGGTGCGCTGGCCGCGGTGATCGCCAACCCGCTCGCCGGAGCGCTCTCCGACCGGACCTGCCTGCGGCTGGGCCGGTGGGAGTTCGGCCGCCGGCACGTCTGGACCCTCGGCGGCGCGGTGCTCGGCGCGCTGGCCCTGGCGCTGCTCGCGCAGGCGCGTACCGTGCCCGGGGTGGTGGTCGGCTGGGTCGCCGCGCAGGTCTGCTTCAACGCGATGCTGGCCAGCCTGACCGCCGCCGTACCGGACCGGGTTCCGGTGGTGCAGCGCGGCGCGGTCTCCGGCTGGGTCGGCATCCCGCAGACGCTGGGGCTGGTGCTCGGGGTCGTGCTGGTCACCGTCGTGGTCACCGGCAACACCGGCGGTTACCTCGCGGTCGCCGCGGCCGTGGTGCTGCTCGCGCTGCCGTTCGCCCTGCGTACGCGGGACGATCCGCTGCCGCGCGCACACCGCCCGACGCTGCGCGGCATGGTCGCCGGGATGTGGGTGTCGCCGCGCCGCCACCCCGACTTCGGCTGGGCCTGGATCACCCGCTTCCTGGTCCAGCTCGGCAACGCCTTCGGCACCCTCTACCTGCTCTACTTCCTCACCGACGAGGTACGGGTGGCCGACCCAGAGGGCGGCCTGCTGGTGCTGATCCTGCTCTACACCGCCGGGTTGATGGCCACCACGGTGGTCGCCGGCCGGCTCTCCGACCGGTCCGGCAAGCGGAAGGTCTTCGTGATCGCCGCGGGCGTGGTGATGGCGGTGGCGGCGCTGCTGCTGGCCGCCGCGCCCACCTGGCCGATGGCGGTGACCGCCGCGCTGATCCTCGGGGCCGGCTACGGGGTGTACCTGTCGGTCGACGCTGCCCTGATCACCCAGGTGCTGCCGAGGGCCACCGACCGGGCCAAGGACCTGGGCGTGATCAACATCGCCAACTCCGCGCCCCAGGTGCTCGGCCCGGCCATCTCCGCCCCGATCGTGGTGCATCTCGGCGGCTACCCGGCGTTGTACGCGACCACCGCGGCGGTGACGCTGCTCGGCAGCGTACTGGTCCTGAAGATCCGCTCCGTGCCGTGACGGTACGCTGAGGTCGTGACGGTACGTGTGCGCTTTGCCCCCTCCCCCACCGGTATGTTCCACGTCGGCGGTGCCCGCTCGGCGCTGCAGAACTGGATCTACGCCAAGCAGCAGGGCGGGGTGTTCGTGCTGCGCATCGAGGACACCGACGCGGCCCGCAACCGGCCGGAATGGACCGAGGGCATCCTGTCGGCGCTCGACTGGATCGGCATCGAGCGGGGCAGCTACGAGGGTCCCTACTTCCAGTCCTCGTACGCCGGTGAGCACCGGGCCGCCGCCGGTCGGCTCTACGAGTCGGGTCGGGCGTACTACTGCGACTGCACCCGGGAGGCGGTGCAGGCCCGCACCGGCAACCAGTACACCGGCTACGACGGTTACTGCCGCGACCGGGACCTGCCGCCCGGCGAGGGCCGGGCGCTGCGGTTCCGCACCCCGGACGAGGGTTCGACGGTGGTCACCGACCTGATCCGGGGCGAGCCGACCTTCGAGAACAAGCTCATCGAGGATTTCGTCATCGCCCGGGGCGACGGCTCCCCGGTCTTCCTGCTGGCCAACGTCGTGGACGACATGACCATGGGGATCACCCACGTGATCCGGGCCGAGGAGCACCTGCCCAACACCCCGAAGCAGCAGCTGCTCTGGGACGCCCTCGGCGTGAAGCCGCCGATCTGGGCGCACGTGCCGGTGGTGGTGAACGAGAAGCGGCAGAAGCTCTCCAAGCGCCGCGACAAGGTCGCCCTGGAGGCGTACCGGGACGAGGGCTACCTCGCCGACGCGATGCGCAACTACCTGATGCTGCTCGGCTGGGCGCCCTCGGGCGACCGGGAGATCGTGCCCTGGTCGGTGATCGAGGACGAGTTCCGGCTGACCGACGTCAACCCGTCGCCGGCGTTCTTCGACGAGAAGAAGCTGCGCGCGTTCAACGGGGAGTACATCCGGGCGCTGCCGATCGAGGAGTTCGTCGAGGCCTGCCAGCCGTGGCTGACCGGCACCGGCACGATCGCGCCGCCGCCGTGGCAGCTGGCGGAGTTCGATCCGGCGGCGTTCGCCGCGGTGGCGCCGCTGGCCCAGACCCGGATCGCCGTGCTCAGCGAGATCGTGCCGAACGTGGACTTCCTCTTCGTGGCCTCGCCGCTTATCGACGAGGCGGCCTGGGCCAAGGCGATGAAGGCGGGCTCGGCGGAGCTGCTGGACGACGCGATCGCCGCCTTCGAGGCGGCGCCGTCCTGGGACGCGGAGACGTTGAAGGCCACTCTGGAGGCGGTCGGGGCGCAGCGCGGCCTCAAGCTCGGCAAGGCGCAGGCACCGGTACGGGTCGCGGTAACCGGCCGCACCGTCGGGTTGCCGTTGTTCGAGTCGCTGGAGGTGCTCGGCGCCGAGCGCACCCTCGCCCGGCTGCGCGCCGCCCGCGTCCGGCTCTTCGCCGACCAGGGCTGACCCGTCCCGTGCCCTGGCGTTGCCTCCGCAGGGTAAGATCCGCCGCAGTTGGTCCACGGCCGCTCGTTGGTCGAGTCGCGATCGCAGATAGTTCCAATTAGTGTTCCACCAGCTGCAACCGATCGACGTTCAGCGGAGTCTTTGAGGTGGTACCTGTCCTGTGGGCACGGTCACTGCCGTCAATCTTCCGACGCGTGACCCGTGCAGCACAGCCACCCATCGAACGGGGCGAGGAGGCGGCATGGTCCGACGAGTGAGGCGACTGGCCGCGGTGCTGCTGGGTGGGCTGGCGGCCATGTTGATGGCACTGACCGTCGCCGAGCCGGCGAAGGCCGCCCCGAAGGCAGCGGCCGGGGTGGACATCACCGGGCACGGGCTGGCCGAGCCGTTGCGGCTACGGGAGGATTCCCACTCCGAGCACGTCAAGGCCCTCCTCGATCAGGTCAGCCTCCGGGAACTGGTCCGCCAGTCGGGCAAGCCGAAGGTGGAGCTCGGTCCTAAGTACACAATCGTGGTGCTGGCCGGCGACGTCGCGAAGCAGACGTACGACCTCTATCCGACGGCTGTGGGTGGGCCGCGGATCCACCGACCGGCCAAACAGCCGGACGGTCGCAAGACCAGCGCGGCCTGGTTCCTCGGCCGGATCAACATGTCCGAGACGCTGCGTACCGCAGGCGTGCCGTTGGAGCGCACGTTCGAGGCGATCAGCGGCGGGGCCGGCGGGGGTGAACGGATCATCCCCGAGGAGGCGCTCAACCCCGCCCAGGACATCAACGAGGCCTTCGGCGAGCTGCGCCGCCTGCTCCTGCTGAATGTCGCGGTGATGTTGGTGATCACCCTCGGGCTCGCCGGGATCGCCCTGCTGATCCGCCGCCGGACCCGCTGACCCGCCTGACCCGCTGACCCGCTGGACCCGCTGACCGGCTGATCAGCACCAACGGCGGGGCGGGCGTTCCTGACGGGTGTTCCGGTGCGCCGGACGGACCGGGCCGTGCCGATGGCCGCCGGCCCAGCCGGGCAACTGACTACGGCAGGCGGCGGGCTCCGGCTCCGCCGCCGGCGGCTCGGCGGCACGCGAACGCGGCACACCCGGCTCGGCGGCCCGCGAGCGTGGCACGCTCGGCTTGGCGGCCGGGTGCTCGTGCGGGCCCGGTCGACACGGCTCTCCCTGGGCGCAACCGTGCTCGGCCTCCCCGTACGCCATCGGCCCCTCCTCGCCTTCTCGCCCTCACCCGCCGGTGCCCACCCGACGTGCCCTGCCACCGTACTGGCCGGTTCCGACGCCGCGTGCAGCGCGTACCCCACTGCGGCGGCCGGGCGCCGCCGACGGCCGGCGTACAGGCCCAGGTCAGGACATGTCAGGCTAGGTGGGTGAGTGAGTCGGGCGGGACGGATCTGTCGGCCACGTTGCGCCGGATCGAACGCGCGGCCGGTGCGCTGGCCACCGCCAGCGTGAGCCGGATGGACGAGACCCTGCCCTGGTTCCGGGAACTGCCCGCCGACCAGCGGTCGTGGGTGATGCTCGTGGCCCAGGCCGGCGCCCGCTCGCTGGTCCAGTGGCTGCGATCCGACGGGGCCGCCGAGGGGACCCAGGAGGTCTCCGACGAGGTGTTCGCCACCGCGCCGCAGGCGCTCGCCCGGTCGATCACCCTCCAGCAGACCGTCGCGCTCATCAAGGTCACCATCGACGTGGTCGAGGAGCAGGTGCACGAACTCGCCGCCCCGGGCGAGGAGCCGCAACTGCGCGAGGCGGTGCTGCGGTACTCCCGGGAGATCGCCTTCGCCGCCGCCCGGGTCTACGCCCGGGCCGCCGAGTCGCGCGGCTCCTGGGACGCCCGGCTACAGGCGCTGCTGGTGGACGCGCTGCTGCGCGGCGACTCCCCGGACGTGCTGGCCAGTCGGGCCGCCGCGCTGGGCTGGACGGACGCACCACCGGTGGCGGTGGCCGTCGGCCCCTCGCCCGGGGGCGAGGTCTCCGCCGTGCTGCACACGGTCTACCGCCAGGCCCGGCGGATCGGCGTCGAGGTCATCGGCGGCGTGCACGGCGACCGGCTGGTGATCGTGCTCGGCGGAGCCGCCGATCCGGTCGCGGCCACCGGCAAGCTGCTGCCCGCCTTCGGCTCCGGACCGGTGGTGGTCGGCCCGGCGGTACCGAGCCTGGACGAGGCCACCGAGTCGGCCCGGGCGGCGCTGGCCGGCTACCGGGCAGCCCCGGCCTGGCCGGCGGCGCCGCGGCCGGTGCACGCCGGCGACCTGCTGCCGGAACGGGCGCTCGCCGGCGACGCCGAGGCCCGCCGGCGGCTGCGGCACGACGTGTACGCGACGCTCGTACGGGCCAGCGGTGAGCTGCTTGAGACGCTTGACGCCTTCTTCGCCGCCGGTGGCACGCTGGAGAGCGCCGCCCGGGCGCTCTTCGTGCATCCGAACACCGTGCGCTACCGGCTGCGGCGGATCGCCGAGGTGACCGGCTTCAGTCCGTTGGCACCCCGGGACGCCTTCGCCCTGCGGGTCGCGCTGACGGTCGGCCGACTCGACCCGGTGGTGCCGACCCAGACATTGGTCCCAGCCCCCGGCAAAAGGTCACAGCGGGATGACGAGCAGCACCAATCTTTGTAGGAAACCACCAAAGGTTCTAGTACGGTTTGGTGTCAGCCGGCACAGCGCGACCGGTGGGTATCCGGGAGAGTCATAGACGTGCTCGCCGTACTTTGCCCCGGCCAGGGTTCGCAGAAACCCGGCTTCCTGACCCCCTGGCTCGACCTTACCGGCGCCGAGGAACGGTTGCGTCGCTGGTCGACGCTGGCCGGCGTCGACCTGGTGTGGCTGGGCACCGAGGCCGACGCCGACGAGATCCGGGACACCGCCCGCACCCAGCCGCTGCTGGTCGCCGCGGCGCTGCTCGCCGCCGAGCACCTGCCGATGGCGGACGTACCCGTCACTGCGGGGCACAGCGTCGGCGAACTCGGCGCGGCGGCGCTGGCCGGTGTCCTGCCGGCCGAGACGGCGATCACCCTCGCCGGGGTACGCGGCCAGGAGATGGCGGCCGCCTGCGCGCTGGAGCCGACCGGCATGGCGGCCGTGCTCGGTGGCGACCCGGACGAAGTGATCGATGTGATCAACGGACACGGGCTGTACGCCGCGAACCGCAACGGCGCCGGCCAGTTCGTCGCCGCCGGTGCCGTCGCCGCGTTGGACAAGCTCGCCGCCGAGCCGCCGGCCCGGGCCCGGGTCATCCGGCTAAAGGTGGCCGGCGCGTTCCACACCCCGTACATGGCACCGGCGGAGGCGGCACTGGCCACGGTGGCGGCCGGGATCACCCCGAGCGACCCGAAGCGTCTCCTGCTCTCCAATCTCGACGGCACGGTGGTCGACGACGGCCGGGAACTGGTCGGGCGGCTGGTCCGCCAGGTCACCGCCCCGGTCCGCTGGGACCTCTGCATGGCCAGCCTCGCCGATCTCGGTGTCACCGGGGTGATCGAGCTGCCGCCCGCCGGGACGCTCGCCGGCCTGGTCAAGCGCGAGCTGAAGGCCACCGGAGCCCCGGAGATCGTCACCCTGAACACCCCGGACGACCTGCCCGCCGCGCGGGACCTGATCGCCCGCCTGGGCCGGCCCGGCGAACCAACAAGCAAGCTCAGTCCGAACGCGTCTCACGCCGAGACCGACCGTGGGGAAGGCTCGTCATGAGCGGTAGCAGGATCCTCTCCCTGGGGCACTACCAGCCGTCCCGGGTGGTGACCAACGACGAGATCGCCCAGTTGGTGGAGACCAACGACGAGTGGATCAGGGACCGGGTGGGCATCGCCACCCGACGCATCGCCGGTGACGAGACGGTCGCCGACATGGCCGCCGCAGCCGCCGACAAGGCCCTGGCCAACTCCGGTCTGACCGCCGCCGACATCGACCTGGTCGTGGTCGCCACCTGCACCTCGGTCGACCGCAGCCCGAACGTGGCCTGCCGGGTCGCCGCCAAGCTGGGCATCAGCGCACCCGGCGCGTTCGACGTCAACACCGCCTGCTCCGGCTTCGCGTACGCCCTCGGCACCGTGGATCACGCGGTCCGGGCCGGCGCGTCCCGCAACGCCATCGTGATCGGCGCGGAGAAGCTCTCCGAGTTCACGGACTGGACCGACCGCTCCACCTGCATAATCTTCGGCGACGGCGCGGGTGCCGCGGTGGTCACCGCCACGGCCGCGGACGAGGCTCCGGGCATCGGCCCGGTGATCTGGGGTTCGGTGCCCGAGC
Source organism: Micromonospora sp. PRAS1 (assembly GCF_059553435.1). Lineage (NCBI taxonomy): Bacteria > Bacillati > Actinomycetota > Actinomycetes > Micromonosporales > Micromonosporaceae > Micromonospora > Micromonospora sp. PRAS1. Next base: position 69,692 of record NZ_JCANNB010000024.1, on the reverse strand, counting down.
GCGGAGACGCGGTACGCATCGAGGGCTGGCGCCCGTACGTCGCGCAGGAGGGCCAGACGGTGTTCCGCTGGGCCACCACGGCGCTGGCGCCCCTGGCGTTGCAGGCGTGCGAGCGGGCCGGGGTCGACCCATCCGAGCTGGCCGCGTTCGTCCCGCACCAGGCCAACACCCGGATCATCGACGGGATCGCGAAGCGGCTGAACATCCCCCAGGCGATCATCGCGAAGGACATCGTCGAGTCCGGCAACACCTCCGCGGCCAGCATCCCGCTGGCCCTGTCGAAGCTGGTCGAGCGGCGCGAGGTGCCTTCGGGCGCGCCGGTGCTGCTGTTCGGCTTCGGCGGCGGCCTGACCTACGCCGGTCAGGTCGTCCGCTGCCCCTGAGACCCCCTCGGCGCCCCGGTGCCGAGGACCGACGGGCGGCGTCGCCGCCGTCGAGAAAACCCGATGAGAGGAACCCACCGCAATGACCCGTGACGAGATCACCACCGGCCTCGCCGAGATTCTCGAAGAGGTTGCCGGGGTGAGCCCGGACGACGTGGCCGAGGGGAAGTCCTTCACCGACGACCTGGACGTCGACTCGCTCTCCATGGTCGAGGTCGTGGTGGCGGCCGAGGAGAAGTTCGGCGTCAAGATCCCGGACAACGAGGTGCAGAACCTCAAGACGGTCGGGGACGCCGTGAGCTACATCGAGGCGCAGTCCTGATCATGAGTCGCACCGACGTCGTCGTCACCGGGCTCGGCGCGACCACCCCGCTGGGCGGGGACGTCGCGTCGACCTGGGACGCCATGCTCAACGGCCGCTCCGGGGTGAGTGCGCTCACCCAGGAGTGGGCCGGGCAACTCCCGGTCCGGATCGCCGCCCAACTGGCGGTGGATCCGGCCACCGTGCTGGACCGGGTCAAGCTGCGCCGACTGGACCGGTCGGAGGCGATCGCGTTGATCGCCGCCCATCAGGCCTGGGCGGATGCCGGCCTGGCCGACTCCGGGCTGGACCCGGAGCGGCTGGGCGTCAGCATCGGCTCCGGCATCGGTGGCGCGGTCACCCTGCTCGCCCAGGACGACATCCTGGAGGCCTCCGGCCCCCGCCGGGTCTCCCCGCACACCGTGCCGATGCTGATGCCCAACGGTCCGGCCGCCTGGGTGGGGTTGGAACTCGGCGCGCAGGCGGGCGTGCACTCGGTGGCCAGTGCCTGCGCGACCGGCGCGGAGGCGATCGCGCTGGGCCTGGACATGATCCGGGCCGGCCGGGCCGACGTGGTGGTGGCCGGCGGCACCGAAGCGGTGATCCACCCGCTGCCGATCGCCGGCTTCGCCTCGATGCGGGCCATGTCGACCCGCAACGACGAGCCGGAGCAGGCCTCCCGGCCGTGGGACAAGGGCCGGGACGGGTTCGTCCTCGGCGAGGGCGCCGGCATCGTGGTGCTGGAACGCGCCGAGCACGCCGCCGCCCGGGGTGCCCGGGTGTATGCGAGGCTGGCCGGCTCCGGCATCACCTCCGACGGCTTCGACATCGTCCAGCCACACCCGGAGGGGGCGGGCGCGGTCCGGGCCATCGCCAAGGCGATCGCCGACGCGGACGTGGCCAAGGGCGACATCGTGCACGTCAACGCGCACGCCACCTCGACCCCGGTGGGCGACTTGGCCGAGATCAAGGCGCTGCACAACGCGCTCGGTGACCACCCGGTGCTTACCGCCACCAAGTCGATGTCCGGGCACCTGCTCGGTGCGGCCGGCGCGCTGGAGTCGATCGCGACGATCCTGGCGATCCGCGACAGCGTGGTGCCGCCCACGATCAACCTGGACGACCCGGACGACGGCCTCGACCTCGACGTCGCCACCAACAAGGCCCGCCACCTGGACATCCCCGCCGCGCTGAACAACTCGTTCGGCTTCGGCGGGCACAACGTGGCACTCGTCTTCACCCGGGTCTGAGCGACCCCGCCACCGCCGGCGTCAGTTGTCGCAGGTGGTGGCGGGCAGTCCGGACACCTTGACCGGGGAGCGTCCGCGCGGGGCGGCCTTGCCGGCCAGCACGTCGGCGAGCGCGGTCATCGAGGCGCGGCTCGACGAGTACGTCGCCAGCAGCGTCGGCGAACTCGCCCGGGCCAGCACGTACGGGGTGTCCATGGCGACCGTGACGGCGGCGTCGGCGCGCAGGTCGCCGGCGCCGTCGCCGTACCCGACCAGGTGCACGATCGTGCCTCCGCTGGGCACCACCTTCACCCCCGCCTCGGTAAGCGCCTCGGTCAGCGCGGTCCGGGTGTGCGCCCGGCCGCCGGAGGAGGTGACGGTGACCGGGCCGCGCACCCCGCTGGTGTCGCACCGGCCACGCAGCACGGTCACCGCTGCGGCGGCAAGCGCGCCGACCGCCTCGCGGTGCTCCGGGGCGTTCAGCGTGGACAACTCCGGGTTCTGACCGCCGGCCAGGCTGAACTTCATGGTCAGCACGCGGGTGGCCGCCTCCACCAGGCGGTCCCGGGGCAGCGAGCCGTCCCGCAGCGCGGCGAGCAGCCCGTCGTACGCCTGACGCACGTTCGGCGGCATGAGGATCAGGTCGTTGCCGGCCTTGAGCGCGCGTACCGCGGCCTCACCCGGCCCCCAGCGGCGGGCCGGCGCCATGTTCATCCCGTCGGTGATCACCACGCCCTGGAAGCCGAGTTCCCCGCGCAGCACCTCGGTGAGCAGCTTGTGCGAGAAGGTCGCGGCCACCCCCGGGTCGACCGAGCGCACGTCGAGGTGGGCGGACATCACGGCCAGCGCGCCGGCCTCGATGCCGGCGGTGAAGGGCGGCCAGGCCTCGGCCGCCAGCTTCTTGCGGGACTGGCCGAGCACCGGCAGGTCCTCGTGCGAGTCGACGGCGCTGTGCCCGTGCCCCGGGAAGTGTTTGAGCGTGGCCGCCACGCCCGATGCCTGTAGGCCGCGTACCGCGCCACCGACCTGCTCCCCCGCCCGCTTCGGGTCGGCGCCGAAGGACCGGGAACCGATCACCGTGCTGCGGGTGACAAGTACGTCGGCGACCGGCGCGAAGTCGACGTTGATCCCCATCGCGGCCAGTTCGGTACCGGCGGCCCGCCAAGCGGCCTCGGTCAGCGCGGGATCACCTGCGGCACCGGCGCCGAGCGCGCTGGGCAGCAGGGTGACTCCGTCGGTGACCCGGGTGACCACGCCGTACTCCTGGTCGGTGCCGATCAGGAAGGGTGCCGGGCCGGCGGGCAGCTTCCCGGCGGCCTCCCGTAGTCCGGTGGTCAGCTCCCGGACCTGCTCCGGGTTGTCGACGTTTGTGGTCTCCTGGTTGCTCTGGGTGGGGTCGTCGGCGCTGAAGCCCACCAGGATCAGCCCACCGAGCCGGTACTTCTCCACCATCTCGGCCGGCGTGTCCACGCCGGCCAGGGCCTGGTTGCCGGCCGCCGAGCCGGCTGAGACCCGGGTCGCCCGGTCGCCGTACGCGTAGGGCATCAGCACCTGGCCGACCAGGTCCTCGTCGGCGAATCCGGCGACCAGGGCGGCGGCCCGGGTGGCCGGGTCGTCCGGCGCGGCGCTCGACGGCGGCACCGGATCCGGCGAGGCCGAACTCGGGGTCGGCTCCGCACGCGGCTCGGGGCCGGTGCAGCCGGAGACGAGCAGCGCGGACGCGGTGACGAGGGCGGCGGCGACCCGCCGGGTGGTGGTCGACACGCGGCCCATCCCACCAGCCCACCACGGATCGGGGCAACTCGACCTTGGGACGGCCGACCGGCACCGGGCGCACCGCCATCGACCGGCGCGAACACCGCGCTCGGCCGGTGAGACCGGCGGCCTGCTCAGCCCACCCGGGTGAGCAGGGTCACCGGAGCGCCGTCCCCGGCGTAGCGGTACGGCTCCAACTCGGCATCCCAGGCGGTGCCGAGCGCCTTGTCCAGGGCGTGCGCCAGCGCCTCGGGCGCCCGCGCGGCGGCCATGATGCTGCGCAGCCGGTCCTCGCCGAGCTGAATGTCACCGGCGGCGCCCACCGTGGCCCGGAACAGCCCGCGCCCCGGGACGTACATGAAGCGCTCACCGTCGGCGCCCGGACTGGGTTCCTCGGTGACCTCGAAACGGATCATGGGCCACTGCCGGAGGGCAGCAGCCAGTTCGGCGCCCGTCCCCGGACGACCGGACCACCCGCACTCGGCCCGGCGGGCGCCGGGATCGACGGGTTGAGCAGTCCACTCCAGGTTGACCGGCGCGGCGAGGACGCGCGCGATCGCCCACTCGACGTGTGAGCACACGGCGAGCGGGGTCGAGTGGACGTATACGACGCCACGCGTTGGCACGGAGACCTCCCGGAGAGCGAGGTGCGTCTTCCCCTACGACCTCACCCGACCGGGCTCTTGCTGGAACACATGATGACTGCTGTGACGGATGGTGCGCCAGGGAATCGGGAAATCCGCCGCTCGGAATACCCGGACAGGTGACTGCGGTTCCACCACGTGACGCCGCGGTGACCAGCCGGGATCGTGGGTCGTGTACAGTTCCATCGGCGGCCTGTGCCGCGTAAGCCTTCGCGGGGTCACCTCCTCCGGTGCCACCCGCACAGCCCCCGGACGTTCCGTCCTCCGTACGTCTTGCAAGGAGTACCTCCGTGGCGAGCAACACCTCTAAGACCGCGCGCGCGTCAGTCCGGGCCGGCCAGGCTGGCCAGGGTGGCGCCCTCAGCGTGCTGGGTGAGTTCAAGTACCTCATCCCGCTCAACGGCGGCAAGCACGCCTACGTCCGGAACCTGACCAACGGCAAGACCGCGCACCTGCGCACCGACTCCGAGGCCTTCGTCGAGGAGATCCGGGTGCTGGCCGCCGCCGGGCACGCCGCCAAGATCCGGGCCGAGATCAACAGCCTCAACGCCGCCCACCCGGGCGACGGCTGGGACGCCACCGAGAAGCGCCTGGTCGAGGCCGGCGTCTTCGAGGGCTGAGCCCCTCCAGGCAGTATCGCGAACGCCCGCCGGGTACGCCCGGCGGGCGTTCGTCGTCCCGGTTCAGGCGGCCGTCGTCCCGGATCAGGCGTTCGTCGTCGCGTCGGATCAGGCGTTCGTCGTCGCATCGGATCAGGGCGGGTCGAGGAGGGTGACCTCGCCGGTCGCCAGGTCGTAGAGGGCACCGCTCACGGCGACCCGACCGGCCCGCAGCGGTTCCGCCAGCAGCGGGTCACCACGCAGCGTGGCCACCGTACGGCGGACGTGCCTGCGGATCGCCAACGGCTGCACCTGCGGTTCGTCCAGCCCCACCTCGGCCACTGCCGGCGCGATCCGGTCCACCAGATGGGCCAGGGCGCCCTGCGGGCGGCGGTCGCTGCGCAGCGCATCGATCGCGGCGTCGATCGCGCCGCACCGCTCGTGGCCCAGCACCATGATCAACGGTACGCCCAACACCTCGACCACGTACTCGATCGAGCCGAGCACCACCCGGTCCAGCACATGCCCGCCGGTGCGGATGACGCAGATCGAGCCGAAGGTCTGGTCGAAGATCGCCTCCAGCGGCACCCGGGAGTCGATACAGCCGAGCAGGACCGCGTACGGCTGCTGGTCACCGGAGGCGCTCGCCGCCGCGGCGGTCACGTCGTGCCCGTGCACCGGCTGGCCGCTGACGAAGCGCCGGTTGCCGGCGAGCAGTTCGGCCAGGGCCGCCCGGGGCGTACCGCCGCGCGCCCGGCCCGACGTTCCGGTGCGTACCGCCCGCGACACCGCCATGGCTCCAGCTTGGTCGGGCCGGCCCGGGCGCGGAGACGGTTGGCGAATCTTCCGCTCGTCCCGGTTCGCGTGGTGTCATGACGGGTAGCCGGTGTTACCACCGGGTATCCCAGGTGTTACGCATCCGCGCGGCCGTGGGGAGGTGGCCATGCCAGAGCCCGTCGAGGTACGGCTCTCCGACGACGTACGCCTGCACGTGGAGGCCAGCGGACCGACCGATGCCGAGGTCACGGTGGTGCTGGTGCACGGCTGGACGTTGGACGGGCGGAGCTGGCACCGGCAGCTGAGCGCCCTGCGGGAGAGGTTCGACTCGGTCCGGGTGGTCGCATACGACGCGCGCGGACACGGCCGCTCCAGCTGCATGACGTTGCCCACCGCCACCCTGGCCCAGCTCGGCGACGACCTGGCGGCGGTGCTTGACGCGGCGGCGCCCACCGGCCGGGTGGTGCTGGCCGGCCATTCGATGGGCGGCATGACGATCATGGAGTACGCGCACCGCCACCCCGACCACTTCGCCCGCCGGGTGGCCGGACTGGTCTTCGTCTCCACCACCGCCGAGGGGCACACCCACACCGTCTACGGCCTGTCGCCACGGATCGCCCGGTTGATCCGGCTGGCCGAGACCACCGGGGCCGGGGTACTGGCCCGCTGTGGCGCCTGGCGACCGCCCCGGGCCCTGCTGCGGGCGCTGCGCCCCAGCATCCGCTGGATGCTCTTCGGCGAACGCTGCGATCCCGTCGACATCCGACTGGTCACCTCGGCTGTCGCCCGTGCCTCGCTGCGCTCGATCGGCGGCTTCCGGGCCTCGTTCGGCGCCCAGCACCGGTTGGCGACGCTGGCCGAGCTGGCCCACCTACCGGCCGCGGCCCTGGTCGGCGACCGGGACCGACTCACCCCGCCGCCGTGCGCGGAGTCGATCGCCGCCGCGCTGCCCGCCACCGAGCTGACCGTCTGCCCCGGTGCCGGCCACATGCTGATGATGGAGCGCCCCGAGGAGGTCAACGCCGCCCTGGGCGGCGTACTGCGCCAGGTCCTCGCCGCCGCACCGGCCCGCGTCGGCCCTCGCCGCCGACGCCGCCCCTGACCGGGGTCCTTCCGCCACCGCCGACGTTGCGAAGGTGCCCTTCCGGGCACCTGTTCGGCGGGGCGTAATCTCGTGCGGTTGGCCGGGCGGCGTCACGAGGAGAAGCGAGCGGTGGATCAGAGCACCCTGGATCAGGAGATCGCCGTCGAGCAACGGCATCTCGACCGGGTGTACGCGCGACTGGCCGAGCTGCGTCAGGCCGCGGTGCGGGCCGAACGGGACGGCTACCGGCTGGCCCGGGTCGGTAACTTCGGCGCCCTGGTCGAGCGGGACGCGATGGTCTTCCACGCCGCCCAGCGGCGTCATCTGCTCGACGCCGAATACGAGGGACTGGTCTTCGGCCGCCTCGACCTGCGCGACGGGCAGGTGCTCTACGTCGGGCGGCTCGGCATCCGCGACGAGGACGCCAGCACGCTTGTGGTGGACTGGCGGGCGCCGGCCGCTGCCGCCTTCTACCAGGCCACCCCCGCCGAGCCGCTCGGCGTGGTGCGCCGCCGGACGATCCAGTCCAGCGGCGAGCGGGTCACCCGGATCGAGGACGACCTGCTCGACCCGGACGCCGCGCCGCCGGAGATGCCGGTGGTGGGCGACGGTGCCCTGCTGGCCACCCTGTCCCGGACCACCGGCCGGGGCATGCGCGACATCGTGGCGACCATCCAGCGGGAGCAGGACGAGGCGATCCGTTCCCCCGGCTCGGGAGTCACAGTCGTTTCGGGCGGTCCGGGCACCGGCAAGACGGCTGTGGCGCTGCACCGGGCCGCGTACCTGCTCTACGCCGACCGCAGCCGGTACGCCGGCGGCGGCATCCTGGTGATCGGTCCCTCCTCGGTCTTCGTCGAGTACATCGCCTCGGTGCTGCCGTCACTTGGCGAGGAGACCGCCACCCTGCACTCGCTGGGCAGCCTCTTCCTCGGGGTGGCCGCCACCCGTACCGACAGGCCCGAGGTGGCGGCGATCAAGGGCTCGCTGCGGATGCGCAAGGTGCTGGAACGGGCCGCCCGGGACGCCGTGCCCGACTCGCCGGCCGAACTGCGCCTGCTCTACCGGGGGCAGCTGCTGCGGCTGGAGCGCAGCGAGCTGGACGCCATCCGGGACCGGGCGTTGCCCCGGGGCGCCCGCCGCAACGAGGTGCGCCGGGCCGGCTTCGACGGGGTGCTCGCCGCGCTCTGGACGCAGGCCCGCCGGCTGGGCATTTCCGGGCTGCCGGAGCAGCGTGCCTTCGAGGACGAGCTGATCGACCGGACCGACTTCCGGGACTTCCTCAAGGCCTGGTGGCCCCGGCTGCACCCCCGGCACGTGCTCGGCTGGCTGGCACATCCGGACCGACTGCGCCGCTACACCGCCGGGCTGCTCTCCGGTGCCGAGACCCGGCTGCTCGGTCAGGCGTACCGGGAGTCGGCCGAGCAGGGGCCGAGCGTGGCCGACGTGGCACTCCTCGACGAGTTGGACGCGCTGCTCGGCAAGCCGATGCGCCCGGCCCGCCCGAAGCGCGACCCGTACCAGCTGGCCGGCGGGGTACGCGAGCTGAGCACCTTCGCCGACCGGCAGCGGGCCGCCCGGCAGGCGGCCCGGGAACGCCCGGAAGACTACCGGGACTACGCCCACGTGGTGGTCGACGAGTCTCAGGACGTCTCGCCGATGCAGTGGCGGATGATCGGCCGACGCGGCCGGCTGGCCTCCTGGACCGTGGTCGGCGACCCGGCGCAGACCGCTTGGACCGGTGATCCGCAGGAGCTGGCCAGCGCCCGGGACCGGGCGCTGGGCCGGCGCCGCCGGCACCGGTTCACGCTCACCACCAACTACCGCAACTCGGCGGAGATCTTCGCGGTGGCGGCGGCCGAGATCCGCCGGGTGTACCCGGATCTCGCGCTGCCCACGGCGGTCCGCACCACCGGGGTCGACCCGGTGCAGCTGACGGTGCCGGCGGCAGAGCTGGCGAGCACCGTCGCGACGGCGACGAGCACCCTGCTCGACGAGGTCGAGGGCACCGTCGGGGTGATCACGCCGGTGCCGCGCCGGGACGAGGTCGCGGCCTGGCTCGATGGCCTCGGTGGGGAGCGCCTACAGGTGGTGACCAGCCTGGAGGCCAAGGGCATGGAGTACGACGGGGTGGTGCTTGTCGCGCCGGGCGAGATCCGGGCGGAGCCCGGTGCCGGGGTACGCACCCTCTACGTCGCCCTGTCCCGGGCCACCCAACGGCTCACCACGGTCGACCCGACCGGCTGACCAAGTCCGGGAAAATTGCCGCCTTAGTGGCGTTATGTCTGATTTACTGGTGAACGAGCCAGTACCAGGAGTCACAGTGGCTGCAACAGTCACACCAGCCCCGGTACGCTCGGACCCGGCCTCCGCCAGGCGGCACCCACCGGTGCCGGCGGTGGTCGCCGCCTAATCGCCCGCCAGGGCGAGCCGGGGAACCATGTTCCTGGGGTGCATCCGCACACGCGGTAGGGATCTTCCGTCCCGAACCCGTCAGCTAACCCGGTCGGCGGCTGACGGAAGGACATGTGCATGCCAGCAGTGGCAACCGTGAGACCGGCCGCCCGGATGGCGGCCCTGACCGCCGCGGGGCTCGCCCTCGTGTTGAGCGTCACGCTCGCACCGTTCAGCCCCGCGGCCGCCGCGCCACCACCGTTGCGCGCGGCAGCCCCCAGCGACGTGGACGACGAGGGTGGTACCCCGGCGCTGCGCGCCCAACTGGAGGCGGCCAGCAAGGGCTATCTCGACGCCAAGACCGCGCTGGACCGCTCGGTCAAGCGGCAGCAGGAACTGGCCAGACGGCTCGACGCCACCGAGGAGCAACTCGGCGACCGCACCGCCAAGGTGGCCGAGATCGCCGCGCAGGCGTACCGCACCGGTCGGCTCGGTGCCGCGTCGGCGCTGCTGAACAGCGGCACCCCGGCCGGCTTCATGGACCGGGCGGCGGCGCTGGACGTGGTCGCCGCCAACGAGGACCGCGCGGTGCGCGAGCTACAGGCGAGCTGGGACGAGATCCGCCAGACCAAGCGGGCGCTGGACATCGAGGTCCAGGAGGAACGCAAGCAGGTCGCCGTGATGGCCAAGCGCAAGGAACAGGCCGAGCGGGCGCTGACCGTCGCCAACGAGCGGGCCGAGGCGGCCGAGCGCGCCGCCGAGGCGGCCGAGCGGGCCACCCGGGCGCCGACGAGCACCCGGTCGTCCAGCCCCACCGCCAAGCCGGCGCCCCGCAACGCCAACGGCTCGTGGCCGAAGGAGTCGTGCAGCGTCAACGACCCCACCCCGGCCAACGGCTGCATCACCCCGCGTACGCTGCACGCGCTGAACCAGGCCAAGGCCGCCGGCTTCAAGCGGTACGTCTCCTGCTACCGCTCCGGCGGCTCGGGTGAACACCCGAAGGGTCGGGCCTGTGACTTCGCCGCACAGAAGAACGGCTTCGGCGGCGCGGCCACGGGTGGCGACCGGACGTACGGCAACAACCTGGCGGCGTACTTCGTGAACAACTCCGACCGGCTCGCTGTGCTCTACGTGATCTGGTACAAGCAGATCTGGCTGCCCAGCAGTGGGTGGAAGACGTACAGCGGCGCTCGCGGCGACCCGTCCAGCGACCACACCAACCACGTGCACCTCTCGGTCTACTGACGAAGGACCGGCACGCCGGGTGGGTCGCCTCGCAGGGGCGACCCACCCGGCGTCGTTTCCGCCTCCGCCCGTCGCCGTGCGCCGTCGCGTCACGTTGGTTACCGTCCTTGCAGTAAGCGGACATTTCGTCGTCGCCAGCGGGAGGAACGGTCATGGACAGGTGCCAGCTGTGAGCGGGCGGGTCATGGTGTTCGCACCGACGCCACTGCTCACCGTCACGATCGACCAGCCGAACGACAACCCCGAGCTGCACCTGCATCCCGGCGGCCAGGGCGTCTGGCAGGCCCGGATGGTGCTGTCGCACGGCGTCGACGTCGTGCTCTGCACGGCGCTCGGCGGCGAGATCGGGCAGGTGTTGAAACCGCTGCTGGTGAGCGAGGGCGTCGACCTCAAGGTGGTGACGCGCGACTCGGGCGGCAGCGGCGGGTACGTGCACGACCGCCGCGAGGGCACCCGGCAGGAGATCGTCGACGTGACCGGCCAGCCGTTGAGCCGGCACGAGCTGGACGAGCTGTACAACCTGGCCCTCGGCGAGGGGCTGCGCGCGGCGGTGAGCGTACTCAGTGGCCCGAACGATCCGTCACTGGTGCCCGCCGACCTCTACCGCCGCTTCGCCGCCGACCTCGGCGCCAACGGCAGCCGGGTGGTGGTCGACCTCTGTGGCGAGCACCTGAACGCCGTACTGGACAGCGGGGTCTTCTTCCTCAAGGTCAGCCACGAGGAACTGATCGCCGACGGGCGGGCGGCCGGCGACGAGGCGGAACAGCTAATCGCCGCGATGCACGAGCTGCACGCCTCCGGTGCCGAGAACGTGGTGGTCAGCCGGGCCGACCAGCCGGCGCTGGCGCTTGTCGAGGGCGAGGTGTTCGAGGTGCTGATGCCGCGCCTGGAGGCCGCCGATCCGCGCGGTGCGGGCGACTCGATGACCGCCAGCGTGGCGGCCGTGGTGGCCCGGGGCGGCGACGTACGCACCGCCATCCGCACCGGCGCGGCGGCCGGCGCGCTGAACGTCACCCGGCACGGGCTGGGCACCGGCCGGCTGGATTCGATCACCGGCCTGGTCGACCGGGTCCGGCTGGAGCCGGCCGGCACCCAGCCGCAGCAACGCACCACCCCGGACGAGCTGGCCCAGCGGGTGGCCGGGCGATGACGCTCCGGATCCTGATCACCAACGACGACGGCATCAGCGCGCCCGGCATCCAGGCGCTGGCCCGTGCGGCGGTCGAGCGCGGGCACGAGGTGGTGGTGGCCGCGCCGCTGGAGGAGGCGAGCGGCACCAGCGCCGCGATGAGCGCGGTGGAGCAGGACGGGCAGGTGGTGGTGCACGAGCACCCGCTGCCGGAACTGGACGGGGTGCCCGCGTTCGGGGTGGGCGGCACCCCCGGCTTCATCGCGCTCATCGCCGTACACGGTGCCTTCGGGCCGCCGCCGGCGGTGGTGCTCTCCGGGATCAACCGGGGCGCCAACGCGGGGCGCGCCGTGCTGCACTCCGGCACGGTGGGGGCCGCGTTCACGGCCGCCGCCAACGGCTGCCGGGCCATGGCCGTCTCGCTTGACGTGTTGTCGATTGGCGAGGCCACCGCGGCCAGCGGCGGCGCCGCGGTGGCTGCCGCCGCCCGGGTACGCGACGCCGACCGGCACTGGTCGACCGCCGCCCGGGTCGCGCTGGACCTGCTGCCCCGGCTGACCGCCGGGCCGGTGGAGAGCGTGCTCAACGTCAACGCGCCGGACCTGCCCTTCGAGCGGCTGCGTGGCGTCCGCCGAGGCTCCCTGGCCACCTTCGGTCAGGTACAGATGACCGTCGCCGAATCCGGCCACGGATTCGTGCGTACCGCGCTGGAGGAGCCGGGTGAGGTGGTGCAGCCCGGCACCGACCTGGCCCTGATCGCCGAGGGTTACGCATCGGTGACGGCGGTCCGGGCCGTCACCGAGGCGGTCGGCGTCGACCTGTCGGATCTCGACGCCGGCTGAGCACGCCGGGCCGCGTCTTCTGGATCTCGCCGAGTCGAGATCTGGGCTAGGCGCCGGGCAGCACCTCGGGAGTCGCGGCGGCACCGGCGTAGTAGGGCTCGGGAGCGCCGAAGAGGCCGAGCAGTCCGGTCACCCAGAGCTGCCGGTGCACGAACCGACTCGGCTCGGTGACGACCAGCTTCACGCCACTGACCTCGGCCGTCTGGAAACCGGCGACCATCGCGCTGATGCCCACCGAGTCGATGAAGGTGACCAGCCGCATGTTGAGCTCGATCCGGGCCGGGCGCCCCTTGGCCAGCACTTCGGCGATTGCCTCTTTCACCTCGTACGCGGTGTCGACGTCAATCTCGCCCCGCGGGGCGATCTCGATGACACCACCAGGCCGAACCGTTTGCAGGATCGACAGGCTCACGCGAGCACCTCCACTCGCCCGTCCGACGGGCGCCTCATCAGTACGCGGGCCGCGACCGAGAGTATTCCTCCAACGGCCTCGGTCGCCACCCCTCGGGATGAGCAATTCGCGAACGCGGGCGCGCCAAAAGCCCCACGTCCGGACCTTCCAGGACCAAACTACCCGACGCCGGATGGGGTCACCCGCGCCGCCGAACCAGGGTAGCGGGCTGACGCCGGACCGGCAGTGATCCGGCGTACCGGCGTGCCCGCCGGCCGGACCGGCACTGGGCTGGCCACGGGCACCGTTCGGGCAACGGGCGCCACTGGTGCGGTGTGCCTAGCATCACCGTTGGACCGGACGAACGAAAGGACGATCGATGCTTCGCAGACTTGCCGCGCTGGCCGGTGTCAGCGCCCTGCTCGCCCTCGTACTGGCCTGCGGATTCGGCGGCGGGGATGGTGACGACGATGACGATGACGACGACTTCGCCCGCGCGGCGACCGTCGCCGTCATGACCGGCTGACCGCGGGCGGCCCGAGCGGGTTTGCGACGGCACCCGGTGGGGCACAGCTTGCCAGGCGAGCCCCACCGCACCGGGCAAGCCGCCGAGGAGGTCTGATCTGGGCACCGGCCTCGGCACGTCGAGGAGGGAACCCACATGTTCGGAACCAACCTGCTGGAGCGCCGCAGCACGCCGGAGCGGATCGCGGACCAGGCGTGGCAACACCTCGTCTCGGCCGTCAACACCGCGGGCGACAGCATCCGCGACACCGCCCGCTCGGCCCGGCACACCTCCGCCGGCCTCGCCGACGACGCCGGTGACCTGGTGGGATCGGCCGCCGACGAGGCGCGCCACCGGGCCACCCTGGCCTTCGACGCGCTGGCCGGACGCCGTCCCGCGCTGCCCTGGACGCTGCTGATCGGCGCGGCTCTGGTCGGCGCGGCGATCGGCTGGGCTGCGGGCACCGCGGCGCGGGCCGCCGGCAGCCACGACCGTGCCGTCGACGACATCGAGTTCGTCGACGTCCAGCGCCCCAACGACGTCTAGCAAGATGAAAGGAAGGGCCCCCTGTTAACGCCTGGTGCATAGCAGGGGCCCCCTTTTAACGAGTTGCACAGCGAGTAACGAGTTGCACAGCGAGAGCCCCGCCCGACTTCACCGGTCGGACGGGGCCCGTGTCGCTGGCCGCGGTGGGTACGGATCAGCGTTTGGCGCAGGTGACTGTGGTCGGCACGGCGTTGCTGCCGGTGGCGCTGGCGAGGAAGCCGACGGTGCCGGTGGCACCGGGGGCGAGGGCGCCGTTGTAGCCCGCGTCCCGCACCGAGACGGTCGCGCCGTTCTGGGTGTGGGTGCCACCCCAGAGCTGGGTGATCTGCTGACCGTTGGCGAACGTCCAGCCGATGGTCCAGCCGCCGATCGCCGAGGTGCCCGAGTTGCGCACCACCACCTCGCCCTGGAAGCCGCCGGGCCAGGAGCCGACGATCCGGTAACTGGCGGCGCATCCCCCGCTGCTCGGCGGCGGGGTGGTCGGCGTCGGGGACGGTCCGGTGGGCGTGGGTGTCGGGGACGGGCCGGTGGGCGACGGCGTCGGGCCGGTCGGGCTCGGTGAAGGGCCGGTCGGCGTGGGGGTGGGATTCCCACCGACTCGGTCCGCCACCAGGATGCCCCGACCGTTGGTGCCGAGGTAGACCCGGCCGTAGACCCGGGGATCGCCGGTGAGGGCGTCACCGGCGTTGCCGTACTGGTGCTGGTCGTCGTTGATGCGTACCCAACTGGCACCGACGTCGTCCGACCGGTACACCCCGTGCTGGCCGCCGACGGTGCCGAACAGGTACAGCGCCGGGTACGTCTGGCCGGGCGCCGCCCGGCCGAAGCCGATGTTGCCCGCGGTGCTGACCGTTGTCGATTTGCTGAAGGTCGCGCCGGAGTCGGTGGAACGCCACAGCCCGCCCTGACCGGCCAGCCATATTTCACCCTCCCGACCGGGCAGGGCCTTGAACCGGACCTCGCCGGTGCTCGGCAGGCCGGACGCGGCGGAGGCGGTGAAGCTGGCGCCGCCGTTCGTGCTCACGTAGAACCGGCCGCCGCTGAAGCCGTAGAACTTGTTCGGGTTGACCCGGTCGGACTCGACTGTCGCGTTGGCCGGGATGCCGGTCGACGCGGTCCACGAGTTGCCGAAACCGACCGAGCGTACGACCTGCTGGCCGGCGTCGCCCGGGGCCCAGACGAAGCGGCTGCCGTCGGCCGCCGCGGCGACCGTACCGCCGTTGTTGATCCCGCCCGGCTCGGTGCCCTGGAACCAGTTCGCCCCACCGTCGGTGGAGAACGCGACGTGGCTGTCGTTGGGCCGGTCGGCGTCGGTGAAGTTGCCGGCCCGGACCATCACCGACGGGTTGGCCTCGGCGAAGTCCAGGCTGGTGGTGCTGGTGAAGACCGGCTGGGTGAACATCGCCGGCGGTACCGCGTCGAGGTTTGTGTGCCGGAAACCGCCGATGTCACCGAGTGCGCTGACCAGCGGAGCGCCCGACGGCGGGCTGACCAGGTCGAGGACCGCGGTCTCCTCCAGGCCCTTGACCATGGGCCGGATGGTGACCGTGCCGCCGGTGTCCCACCGGGTCAGGTCGGTGCTGCCGTAGATGGTCGCGCCGGTGCCGTACATGAACCGGTTGGAGTCGTGCGGGTCGATCTCGACCGACTCGTTCATCCAGCCGAGCTTCGGCGTCTCCTCGGGCGGCTGCGGGTTGACGCCGAAGGTCAGCCACGGTACCGAGCTGATGTCCATTGTGTACTTCTTGACCCGTTCCGGGTAGCTGCCCCAGTCCCAGATCCGGCTCCAGGTGGCACCGCCGTCGGTGCTCCGCCAGAAGATCGCATCCGGCCACCAGGAAATCTGGGTGGCCACCATGAGGGTGTTCGGTCGCTGCCGGTCGATGGTCAGGCCGCTGTAACCGAAGGACGCGTCGGAGCTGCTCGACGGGACCGGGCTGATCCGCGTCCAGCTGCCGGTGGCGCGGGTGAACTTCCAGACGTCGCCCTTGCCGCCGTCGTACGGGCCACCGGTGTCACTGGTGGCGATGTAGAGGTGACCGCCGACGTGGTCCACCACGCCCTTGTGCGCGAGATAGCCCGTTGGCTGGCCGGGCACCCGCTCCCAGGTGCTGCCCCCGTTGGTGCTGCGGTAGACCGGGTTCTGCTTGTCCGCCACCCCGACGTAGATGGTCTGCGTGGTGTTGCCCGGCGTACCCGTGGACTTGTCGAAGGCGACCCAGGTCACGCCCTGGTTCTGGCTCTGGTAGCCGGTGCTGTCGTTCGGATCCGCGGCGTAGTTGCCGACGTTCGGGAAGTTCGTCACCTTGGCCCAGGTGGCCCCGTGGTCGGTGCTGCGCCAGAGCCCGTTGCCGCCCTCGGCGCCGTAGTAGACGACGCTGTTGCGGTTCGGGTCGACTGCCAGCCGCTCCCCCATGCCCCGGCCCGGCATGTTGCCGCCGACCTTGAACGGCAACTCGAACGCCTGCCAGGTGGCACCCCGGTCGGTGGAGCGCAGGATCGCGCCGTTGTTCGGGTCCCAGTCGTTCGTGTACATCCCGACGGCCGCGTACACCCGGTTGGTCTGCACCGGGTCGGTGGCGAGGCTGAGCACGCCGTTCCATCCCCACCGGTCCGCGTCGACCCAGTCCAGCAGCGGGATCCAGGACTGGCTGCTCTGCTCCCAGCGGTACGCGCCGCCGATGTCGGTCCGGGCGTAGATCAGGTTCCGCTCGGTGGGGTTGAAGACGATGCCGGGGACGAAGCCGCCGCCGTCGATCCGGACGTTGCGCCAGGTGTACGCCTCGGCAGCGGCGCTCGGTGCCGAACTCGCGTTGACCGGCACCGCCAGCACGGCCGCGCCGGCAGCCAGCGCGGACACCACCGCGCCGACGAAACTTCTCCGCATCTGCGCTTTTCCTCTCGGGGGACGCCCCTGCCCCCGCACGGGGGCGGGCGGACGTAGCGGAACACCTGGCGGGAGTTGCCCTGACTCCGCCACCGGCGCGACGGCTCCCGCACCCGAGGAATGCGCTTACCCTAACCCTCCCCGGCGACAAATGGAAGCGCTCCCAGCGCTTCGCCCGGTCCGGGTGAGGCCGGGTCACCCGAACAGCCACCAGCGTCGGCTACGGCGGCCCTGAACTGCTGGTCCGCCACCGGACGACCCGCCCCGGACGGTTGTCGGCTCGACCCAAAACGCGGTTGTCCGGACGGCTCGACCAGGACGCCGGTACCGCGCGGCGAGGAAGGAGCGACCCGATGGCCGACATCCGCACGATCAACCGCACCGACCAGGACATCCGATCCGCGGTGCTCGACGAACTCGACTGGGAGCCCCGGGTAGGGGCACACGAGATCGGGGTGACCGTCGCCGAGGGCGTGGTGACGCTGGCCGGACGGGTGGACAGCTACGCCAAGAAGTGGGCGGCGGAGCGGGCCGCGCACCGGGTCAAGCAGGTCCGGGCGGTCGCCAACGATCTGACCGTACGACTGGTCACCGGCGTGGAACGGGCCGACCCGGAGATCGCGATGGCGGTCGACCACGCCCTCCAGTGGCACGCGTTCGTGCCGGTCGAGCAGCTGGAGATCACGGTTTCCCAGGGTTGGGTGACCCTGCACGGCGAGGTCGAGTGGGAGTACCAGCGCCGCGCCGCCGAGCAGGCGGTAGGCCAGCTGACCGGGGTACGCGGGGTCAGCAACGGCATCCGCGTCCGACCTGCCGTACGCCCGGACGGTGCCCGGCTGGCTCAGCGGATCGTCGACGCCCTGGCGCGCCACCGGGCCACCGACGCCGAGCAGGTCACGGTGCGCGTACACGGCGACACGGTGCTGCTGACCGGGTTGGTGCACTCGATGCCCGAACGCGCCGAGGTGGAGCAGGTCGCCTGGTCCGCTCCCGGCATCCGGGAGGTCCAGAACCACATCGCGGTCGCACCGGTCCTGCACTGAATCGGCCCCCCGTCAACGCTCGACGGGGTGAACCACCTGGGTCGGGTGAGTCGTGCTCACCCGGGTCGGTACGACGCTGGACGGTATGACCGATCGGCTGAGCACGCCGCTGCGGGTCACCGCGCGGCTGCGTACACCCGTCACGGGGGACGACCATGTCCGAGGGCCGGTGGACGCACCGGTGACCCTCGTCGTCTACGGCGACTACCAGTGCCCGTTCTGCGGCCTGGCGTACGCGAACCTGCGGGAGGTGCTGCGGCAGCGGGCCGAGATCGTTCGCCTGGTGCACCGGCACTTCCCGATCGCGAACCTGCACCCGTACGCGGAACGGGCGGCCGAGGCGGCCGAGGCGGCCGGCCGGCGGGGTCGCTTCTGGGACATGCACGACTGGTTGTACGACCACCAGGACCAACTGGACCCGGTGCACCTGACGCTCGGCATCGAACAGCTCGGCCTGCCCGTCGCGGAGGTGGATGCCGAGATCGACCGGCACGCGGGCGGTGACCGGATCCGGCACGACTTCGTCGGTGGCATCCGCAGCGGCGTGGACGCCACCCCCACCCTCTTCGTCAACGGCGCCCGCCACGACGGCGACCTCTCCACACCCACCCTGCTGACCACCATCGACACCACTCCCCTCCCCTGACCTGGGGATGCTCAGATGAGGTGGAGGTCGCGGGCGCGGCGGACGGCGTCGCGGCGGCGGGTGGCGTCGAGCTTGCGGTAGATGTTGCGCACGTGGGTCTTGACGGTGTTCACCGAGACGGACAGCTCCGCCGCGATCTCCACGTTGGACAGGATGCTCTGCAGGTAACGCAGAATGGTCAACTCCCGCTCGGTGAGTGGCTCGTCGAGCGGCGCCACGGACGCGCCGGTCGGGGCCCGCTCGGCCGGTACCTCGACGGCTCGGACCAGGTCGCTGACGAAGGACCAGTGCGCCGTGCCGGCGTCGAGCCGGGCGGCGAGCAGATCCCGCAGCCCTGGCTCGCCCCGGGTGAACGGCCGGCGGTAGCCGTCCGGGGCGGCCAGGTCGAGCGCCCGTTCCATGGTCCGCCCGGCCCGGCGGTCGTCGCCGTCGCCCACGGCGAGCAGGGCGTCCAGCAGGACAGCGTCGAGGCGTACCGGTAATGGCCAGTCCGCTGCCGACGCGGCGGACCAGTCCGGTAGCAGGCCGGCGGCGGCACGCGCATCACCGGCCCGCAGCTCGAGCCGGGCCGCCGCGACCGCCAATGCGGCCTCCGCTGCCGGGTCGGCGACGGCCAGCTCGCGGGCGCGCTGCGCTCCCGGATGGGCGGCCAACAGGTCGCGGGCACGCTGCGCGTCACCGCGCGCGCCGTGCAGGTCGACCTCGGCGGCCAGCAGCCACCCGGCCGGCTCGCCGAGGCGCTGCGCCCACTGGGCGCGGGCCGCCACCAGCAGCCGGTGGCCGGCGCTCAGGTCACCCTCGTCGTAGCGCAGGTACGCGCGGCACCAGCCGGCCACCGCGCCGGCCAACGGCTCCCGGCTGGCCTCGGCGGTGAGCCCCAGGTTCGCCTCCGCCTCCGCCGGCTGGTCCCGGTGCAGCGCCACCAGGGCCAGCGCCAGATAGGCGTACCCGCAGTCGACAGGCGCCGACCAGCCCTGGCAGGGCGGTAGGGCCAGCGCGCCCCGGGCCGTCTCCTCGGCCGCCCGCAACTCTCCCCGTACGGCGCTGAGCAGGGCCGAGCGGCTGGCGCAGACCAGCTCGGTACGGGTCCGTCCCGCCTGCCGTGCCGCCGCCAGCGCCGCCGCGAACCCGGTAGCCGCCGCGCCCAGGTCACCCGCGTCCAACGCGAGCAGGGCCAACGCGGTACCGGCCACCGCGCGCACGTCGGCGTCCTCGCCCGCATCGGCCCGTGGCCCGCCAACGGTGGCCGGCGCAGCAGCCGGGACGTTGGCCGGCGCAGCAGCCGGGACGGAGGACGGCGCAGCAGCCGGGACGGAGGACGGCGCAACAGCCGGGACGGTGGTCCGGGTGGCAAGCAGTCGGGTGGCGGCGGCGCGTACCGCCTCGGCGTCGCCGGCCGACTTAGCCAGGACAAGTTCGACCACGGCGACCAGCCGCCCGAACCGGGCCCGGCGCGGTTCCGGCAGGGATCGCCCGTGCGTCGCGGCCAGCCGCAGGTGTTCCCGGGCCGCGTCGGCGTCGCCGTCGAGCGCCCGCTGGGTGGCGGCGGCCAGCGCGAGTTCCGGGTCAGCCGCCAACGCCTCCGGCGCAGGCAGCGCGGACGGCGCGTCGGTGCGGACGATCCGGTCGTACGGCACGAGTTCCGGCCACCGGGTGACGAACAGGTCGGTGGCGCCCGTCCAGTCGCCAGCGGCGAACGCGTGCCGCAGCGCGTCGACCGGCCGGCCGTTGCCGCCGTACCAGCCCGCCGCGCGCAGGTGCAGCTCACGCAACTCTTCGGCCGGTAGCCGGCCCAGTTCACGGCGCAGCAGGTCGGCGAGGAGCGGCGGGCACCGGTACCACGCCGGGCGGCCACCGTCGTGGTGCAGCAGGCCGGCGTTCTCGGCGAGACCGCTCAGCCGGGTCTCCGCGTCCGCGCCGCCGGTGAGCGCCTCGGCGAGCCCGGCGCAGATCGTGTCCGCGACCGCCGCCCGGCGCAACAGCTCACGGTCCGACGGCTCCAGTCCGGCGAGCACCTCCTCGCGCAGGTAACCGGCCAGCTCCGGCTGGTCCGCGCCGAGTTGGGCGATCCAGCGCTCCGGGTCCGGCTGGTCACGCAGCGCGAGCGCGGCGATCCGTACCGCCGCCGGCCAGCCCTCGGTACGCTCCCCCAACCGTCGTACCGCAGCTGCCGGCATCGCCACCTGATGCGCGGTGAACAGATCGGCGATCTCGTCACCGGTGAAGGCCAGTTCATCCGGACCGATCTCGGTCAGCTCCCCGGCCAACCGCAGCCGCTGCACGGCCAGCGGCAGCCCGGCACGGCCCGCCGCCACCAGGCGTAGCCGCTGCTCGGTGTGGCGCAGCAGGAACTCCAGGCCGGTCAGCGCCGCCGGGTCGGTGATCCGGTGCAGGTCGTCCAGGATCAGCACGGCCGGCCGCTCCCGGGCGGCGAGGGCCGCCGCCAGCACCTCCAGCTCATCCGGTCGCGGGGCGCGGTCGGGCACCGGCGCCACGGCGGCCGGATCCCCGCCGGGATCCGCGACCGAACGCAGCGCCGCAGCCAGGTACGTCCAGAGCCGGTCACTGTCGTCACCGATCTCGACGGAAACCCAGGCCGATGCCGGGGCGGCCGGATCGGCCCCGACGGCCCGACGCCAGGTGGCGAGCAGCGTCGTCTTGCCCCAGCCCGCCGGGGCGCGGAGCAGGGTCACCGGTCGGGCCACCCCGTCGTCGAGCAGCCGGGCCAACCGGGGCCGCAGGACGACCGGCTCGGGCAGCACGGCGGGCGCCAGTCGGGACGCCAGCAGGGGCGGACCGGCCGACGTCCGGGCCGGCTCGACCCGGACGGTGCTGCGGTCATCCGGCATCCGGCCCACCCCCACGGACGCGATCCCTCCCCGGTCCTGCGGCCGGCGGTTACCCCACCCGGACCGGTTCACCCCTTCCGGGGGAACCCGGTTCACCCGCGAGCCGGACGACGGCACCGGACGCGGCCGTCCCGGCAGCCGGCCCGGCTCGGTGTTCGGCCTGCTCACAGGCGGGGTGAGTAGGCGTGGGAGGCGGTCGACGCAGCGGAGTGGGATGATCGCAAAATGGCTGCGGATCGGGCGTACGACATCGTGTTGTTCGGGGCGACCGGGTTCACCGGCGGGCTCACCGCGGAATACCTGGCCCGGCACGCCCCGGCCGGGCTGCGCTGGGCGATCGCCGGGCGTAACCCGGACAAGCTGGCCGCCGTCCGGGACCGGCTGGCCGCCATCGAGCCGACCCTGGCCGGGTTACCGCTGCTCACCGCCGACGTCACCGATGCGGCGTCGCTGCGCGCGGTGGCCGCCGACGCCCGAGTGGTGGCCAGCACCGTCGGGCCGTACGTCCACCATGGGGAGCCGCTGGTGGCGGCCTGCGCCGCCGCCGGCACCGACTACCTCGACATCACCGGGGAACCGGAGTTCGTCGACCTGATGTACCTGCGGCACCACGCCGAGGCGGTACGCACCGGAGCCCGGCTCGTGCACGCCTGCGGCTTCGACTCCATCCCGCACGACCTGGGCGTCTGGTTCACGGTCAAGCAGTTGCCCGACGACGTGCCGATCACCGTCGACGGGTACGTGCGGGCGGGTGGGCGGTTCTCGGCCGGCACGTACCACTCGGTGCTCACCGCCATCTCGCGTGCCGGCGAGGCGTCCCGGGCCGCCCGCGAACGCCGAAGCGTCGAACCTCGCCCGGCCGACCGCCGGGCCCGCGCCGTGCCCGGCCGGCTGGCCCGGTCGCGGGACCTGCCGGTCTGGGCGGTACCGCTGCCCACGATCGACCCGCAGGTGGTCCGCCGCTCGGCGGCGGCCCGCCCGGAGTACGGCCCGGACTTCCGCTACCGGCACTTCGCCGCGGTGAAGCGGCTGCCGACCGTGCTGGCCGCCGGTGCCGGGCTGGGCGCCCTGGCCGGGCTGGTGCGGCTGCCACCGACCCGACGGTGGCTGCACGGCCGGCTCGCCTCCGGCCAGGGGCCGAGCGCCGAACAGCGGGCGAAATCGTGGTTCCGGCTCCGCTTCGTCGGCACCGGCGGCGGCCGGCGGGTGGTCACCGAGGTGGCCGGCGGCGATCCCGGCTACGACGAGACCGCCAAGATGCTCGCCGAGTCGGCGCTCTGCCTGGCCCTGGACGACCTGCCCGCCACCTCGGGGCAGGTCACGCCGGTCACCGCGATGGGCGACGCCCTCCTGCACCGCCTAACCGCCGCCGACATCACCTTCCGCGTACTGGACGAGGCAGTGCCCGCTACGGAGGACGCCTGAGGTAGCGGTTTGACTCTCTACCAGGTTGAGGCGGCAGGATCTCGGGGGTGGAGAGCGACCTGCGCAGCATCGGCGAACTGGCCCGGGCCAGCGGGCTGACGGTCAGCGCCCTGCGGTTCTACGACGCCGCCGGGGTGTTGGTGCCGGCCTGGGTGGACCCGGTGACCGGGTACCGCCGGTACACCGACGACCAGGTGGCGCCGGCCCGGCTGGTCGCCGGGCTGCGCCGGGTGGGCATGCCGGTGGCCGAGATCGCCCAGGCGGTACGCGCCGAACCCGCCGCCGTGCACCGGCTGCTCGACGCGCATCTGCGCCGGCTGGCCGACGGTCTGGCCGACGCGCGTCGCGAGGTGTCCCGGATCCGTTCGCTGCTCCCCGCCGACCAGTCGCCGACGGCCACCGAACTGGTGCTGACCGGTGCCGACCTGGCCGCCGCCGTGGACGCCGTCCGCTTCGCCGTCGGCGCCGATCCCGAGCTGCCGGCGCTGGCCGGGGTGCTGTTCGACGTGACGGAGCAGGGCGTACGGCTGGTCGCCACCGACCGGCACCGGCTCGCGGTGACCTGGGCCGACGCGGTGGTCCGGGGTCCGGCGGTACGCACGCTCCTGCCGGTGACCGCCGTGGACGAGCTGCGCCGGCTGCTGGACCGGGCGGCGACCGAGGTGCGGTTGACCGTCCTCGGGGCGCAGGTCGTCGCCGAGGTCGCCGGTGGTCGGCTGCCGATCACCCCGTTGCCGTACGACTTTCCGGACTATCACGCGTTGTTGCCGGGCGCGGGCGACGGCGGCCCGACCCGCCGGGTCGCGGTGGACGCCGAACGGCTGGTCGCCGCGCTGCGGGCGGGCGGACCGACCCTCACCCGGCAGTACGCCGGCCGGCCGCTGCCGGTGACGGTGCTCGGCCTGCGCGGCCCGGATGCGGTACGCCTGCTCGGCCCCGACGACCTCAGCCGGGCCGATCCCGCTGAGCTGCACGTCGGCGTCAACGGTGACTACCTGCTCGACGCGCTCGACGCGGCCGGCCATCCGCGACCGGTGCTGGAGCTGGAAGGCCCGACCACCCCGCTGGCCATCCGCCGGCCGGACGACGAGGTCGCCTTCTCCATCCTGATGCCCATCCGGCTGTGAAGCCCTGCCGCGGATCCGCCGCTGCGGCCCCGGTGCCGGCCCGATGCCCCTTCACCGCCGCTGCGGCCCCGGTGCCGGCCCGACGCCCCTTCGCCGAAGCCGGCGCCGGCCGTTGCCGAGCCGTCGCCGAGGCGAGAGGTGGGTGCGGGGGGCCGGGCGTTCCGGGCACGGCGGTAGCATCCTCTGGTCGGTCCGAGCGACGGAGGCGTACGGAGCAGCATGCTCGACATGGAGTTGATCCGGAAGGATCGCGACGCGGTGGCGACCGCGCTGGCAAAGCGGCTCGACGCCGCCGAGGTCGACCGGGCGCTGGACGAAATCCAGCAGCTCGACCGGGATCGTCGCCGGCTGATCAGCGAGATCGACGGCGAGCGCCAGCGCCGCAAGGCCGAGGCTCGGGCGTACGCGCAGGCCAAGCGGGCCGGTGTCGAGCCGCAGGTGGCCGACGAGGCGGGCCGCAAGCAGGTCGCCGAGTTGGAGGCCGAGCTGGACGAGGTGCAGTCCCGGCTGCGTACCGTGATGAGCGAGCTGCCCAACCTGCCCGCCGACGACGTGCTGCCCGGCGGCAAGGAGGCCAACCGGGTGGTGAAGACCTTCGGCGAGCCACCGGCGATCGAGAAGGTCCGCGACCACGTCGAGTTGAGCCGGATGCTGGGCCTGGTCGACCACGAGCGCGGCGTCAAGCTCGGCGGATCCGGTTTCTGGATGTACACCGGCGTCGGCGCCCGGCTGGAGTGGGCGCTGATCAACTGGTTGATCGAACGGAACATCGAGGCCGGGTACGAGTTCCTGCTCCCGCCGCACCTGCTGCTGGACACCGCAGGCTTCGCCGCCGGCCAGTTTCCCAAGTTCTACGACGATGTCTACCACCTGGACCGGCAGTCCGCGCCGCGCGGGCAGTTCCTGCTGCCCACCGCGGAGACGGCGATTCTCGGCGCGTACCAGGACGAGATCCTGGACCCGGCGAAGCTGCCGCTGAAGGTGTTCGCGTACACCCCCTGCTACCGGCGGGAGGCGGCCGGTTCACACTCGGACGAGCGCGGCACCGTCCGGGGGCACCAGTTCAACAAGGTGGAGATCTTCCAGTTCACCCTTCCCGACCAGGCCGACGCCGCGCTGGAGCAGATGGTCACGCACGCGGAGAGCCTGGTCGAAGGGCTGGGCCTGCACTACCAGCGCAGCCTGCTCGCGGCCGGTGACTCCAGCGCCTCGATGCGCAAGACCCTCGACATCGAGGTCTGGATGCCGAGCACCGGCAAGTACAAGGAGGTCTCCTCGGTCTCCTGGGGTGGTGACTACCAGGCCCGCCGGGCGGCGATCCGCTACAAGGAGCCGGGTGGCAAGCAGACCCGCTTCGTACACACTCTCAACGGCTCGGCGTTGGCGACCAGCCGGCTGTACCCGGCGATCCTGGAGCAGTTCCAGCAGCCCGACGGCTCGGTGCTGGTGCCCGAGGTGCTCCGGGACCGGCTCGGCACCGACCGCCTCACCCCCCGCTGACCGTCGATCGGGGGCCCTTCCTTCGCAGCCAGGCGGTGAGCAGCAGCGCGGCGAGGAGGAGGGCGAGCACGGTGGGGCCGGCGGTGTCGAGGGTGCCGGCGAGCCAGCGCTGGATGCCGGCGGCGGTGGTCACCACCGGGTCGGTGAGCGCGTCCCGGCGGCCGGCGAAGAGCCGCGCCTCGTACCAGCCGTACCAGGCGACGTAGCCGCCGGCGAGCAGCAGCACCAGGCCGCTGAGCCGGGGTGCCCAGGCGCCGGCGCCGCGCAGCCGGGCCACCACCTCGCCGCGCACCAGCGCCACGCCGAGCGCGGCGACCGCCACCACCAGCCCCATGCCGAGGGCGTACGCGCCGAACAGCGCCAGCCCGCGCAGCGGCGAGCCGGCCTGGAGGCTGGTCACCACGGTGGCCAGGAACGGCGCGATGGCGCAGCCCAGCGAGGCGACCGCGTACGCCATGCCGAAGAGCACCATCGACGGCAGCGTGCGGGTCAGTCGCGGTGCCCGGGCCAACGGGCGCGGGGTGGGCAGCCGCCGGCCGGCGAGCAGCCAGCAGCCGAGCGCCACCAGCAGCAGTCCCAGGCCGACGGTGAACCAGGGCAGCCGGGGCCGCAGCCAGCCGGCGAGCGGGGCCAGCGCAAGTCCGAAGGCACCGAACACCAGCACGTACCCCAGGGTCAGCGCGCCCGCGGCGGTGAGCGCCCGCCGGATCGCGCCCCGGGTGTCGGCGGCCCCGGCGACCAGCAACGACAGGTACGCCGGCAGCATCGCGAAGCCGCACGGGTTGACCGCGCCGAGCATGCCGGCGGTCAGTGCCAGCAGCAGCGGCGCCTCCATCAGCCGGCCAGCGCGGTGACCCGGCGGGTGAGGTCCTCCCCGTCCAGCCAACCCTGGTGGATCACCTTGCCGTCCCGGTCGATGATCACGAAGGTGCTCTGCTCGACGACCTCGAAGCGTCGCCAGATCGCCCCCTCCCGATCATCGAGCTGCGGCACCGGTTCGAGCTCGAACTCGGTGACGAAGTCGGTCATCGCCTTGTGCTCGCCGAGCCCGGCCACACCGATGATCGGCACGGTGTCCCGGAAGCCGGGCGCGATCTCGGCCACCGTCCACGCCTGGCTGGCGCAGGCCGCGCACCAGGGTGCCCAGAACCAGAGCACCGCCGGGCGGCCGGCCAGGCTGGCGCCGTCGAACGCCGCGCCGTCCAGGCGCTTACCGGTGAACCGGAGGGTCTCCGGCACCGGCCCGGGGCTGGCCGGCCCGGTCGAGGGCGAGCCAGTGGCACCGTCCGCCGGGATGGTGGCGGCCGGCGTGCCGGCCGGCGGGGCCGCCTCGGCGACCGGGTCGGCAGCGCAGCCGGCGGTGGCCAGCACACCGACGAGCAGTGCGGCGGCGATCGCGCCGGTGGAACGTCCCGTCGTGCCTGCCGACCTCATCCGCGTCTCCTTCGGTTCGCTGCGCCGGTCCGGGCGCTCGGGCCGTCGCCGGCCACCCGCTCAGGCCTTTGTCAGCCGCAGCGCGAGTTCCGGACAGACCTTGACCGCCTTCACCGCGCCCTCCCGCAGCCAGGTCGGCACGGGAGTGGCCGGGAAGGCCGGGTATCCGTTCTGGTCGAGCCGGATGAAGTCCGGCACCACGTGGGCGCAGAGCCCGTGCCCGTCGCACCGGGACCAGTCCAGCACCAGCTTCTGCGGGTCCGGGTCGGGTGCGCCGGGCAGGCCCATCACGCCCTTGACCCGCCGGCCGCAGCCCTCGCCGGTGGTGTGCCGCTTCAGGTCGTCGGCGAAGACCTC
This sequence comes from Micromonospora sp. PRAS1, assembly GCF_059553435.1. NCBI lineage: Bacteria > Bacillati > Actinomycetota > Actinomycetes > Micromonosporales > Micromonosporaceae > Micromonospora > Micromonospora sp. PRAS1. Next base: position 42,603 of record NZ_JCANNB010000024.1, on the reverse strand, counting down.
CATCGCCGAGAGGGCGAAGCGGGACGTACCGTCGGGGTGGCTGCACGCACCACGGCCCTTGACGTCGCCGGCCGCGGCCCGGACCACCTCCACCGGCGCGCTGCCGGAGACCGCCAGGTCGACGGCGCGGGCCAGGTCGGGCAGGCCGCGCTTGCACGGGCCGCACTGCCCGGCGGACTCGCCGGCCAGGTAGCGCACCACCTGGGCGGCCTCGCCGAGCGGGCAGGTGTCGTTGGCCAGCGGCACGATGATGCCGGCGCCGAGGGTGCCGCCGACGGCGGCGAGCCCCTTGCGGGAGACCTCGGCCTTGTTCGCCGCCTCCCAGGTGATCCACTTGCCGTGGTAGCCGCCCATCAGGATGCCCGGCCCCTCGGGCACCTCGCAGAGTTCGAGGATCTCCCGAAGCGGGGTGCCGGCGGCGCACTCGACCACCGCGTGCCGCTTCGCCGCGCCGGTCACGCTGAGCAGCACGGTTCCGGGCTCGTCGTCGGTGCCGAGCGCCGCGTACTCGTACGGGCCGAGCCGGGCGGCGATCGCCATCTGGGAGTACGTCTCGGCGTTGGAGAGCAGGGTGGGCAGGTTGTTCACGCCGGAGTCGCTGGACCGCTTCTTGGTGCCGGGCGGGATGTGCGGCAACCCGTTGATCCCGTTGACCAACGCACCGCCCTCACCGCTGATGAACCGGTGCGGCACCGTCACCACGCTTGTCGGCACCGGCATCCGGCGCTCCTCCAGCGCCTCCATCAGGGAGTCCCGGCCGATCAGGTCGTCGGCCACGCAGAGCACGATCTCCTCGGCGTCGAGCGCGAACGCGGCCAGGGCGGCACCGTCGAGGATCAGGTGCGGGGCCCGGGTGAGGATGACCTTGTCCTTCCAGCTGGCCGGCTCACCCTCGGTGGCGTTGACCACCACCACGGGCGGCAGGTCCTGGCGCTCGCAGGACTCCAGCACCGCGCGCAGCTTCTTGGCGAACGGGAAGCCCGCGCCGCCCTTGCCCTTGAGCTGGATGCCCTCGGCCAGGCCCAGCAGCACGGAGGGTTCCATCGGGCTGATCGGGCCGTGCACCATCTCGTGCGCGCGCAGGTCGAGCCGGCCGAACTCGGCGAATCCGGCGGTGAGCCGGGGCTCACCGACGCAGGCCACCGGCGGAACCGTGGTACGCATCGTCACTTGGCTTCACCTCGCAGACCGGCCCAGTAGGCACCGTCGACACTGTCCGGGTCGGCCCGGCGGCGGCGCCGGCTCTCGGCGGAGGAGGCCCGGCGGGCCCGCCGCGAGGCGAGGTCGACAAGGGTCGGGGTGTCGTCCTCCTCCGGCGTGTACCGCGCCGGGGGCCGCCAGTAGTCGGTCTCGGCCTCCGGCACCTCGTCGTCGGCGCTGTGTCGTCCGCCGCCGCTGCGCGGCGCGGCGGAGATCGGCGAACCGGAGATGGGCGAACCGGAGATCGGTGCGCCGGAGATCGGGCCGGCGGAGATCGGTGCGCTCGACTCCCAGCGACGCGGGCTGTCCCAGGGCTCCTCCGGCTCCTCCCGGTCCAGCTGCGGCGGGGCCGAGTAGCGGCTGCGGGCGTCGCTTGCGACCCGGGAGCGCCGGGCGGAGCCGATCTCCTCGTCGTCGCGGCGGCGCCGGCCGACCGGCTCGCGGTCGGCGTCCAGCAGCAGTTCCTCCTCCTCGCGGCGGCGCGTCGAGCGACGGCCCACCGGCTCGCGCTCTGCCTCCCGCCGGGCGGACCGCCGGCGGCTCGGCTCCTCGTCGCGGCGGGTACGGCGGCTGACCGGCTCCAGGTCCTCCTCGACCTGGGCCGACTCCAGTTCCTCGTCCCGGCGGCTGGTGCGCCGGCCGGTCGGCTCCTCGTCGCGGCGCCGACGCGCCACCGGTTCGAGCAGTTCGGTCTCCCGGCGGACGACCCGCTCCAGTTCCTCCTCCTCGCGGCGCGAGGGCCGCCGGACGACCGGCTCCAGCTCCTCGTCGCGGCGGTCCCGGCCCGGGCGGCCCGGCTCGCCGAGCGAGCCCGGCTGCGGCACCACCGGCACGGTGAAGCGTTCCGGGTCGTTGCGCCGGATGGTGGGGCTGGCCCAGGTGCCGGAGGTGGTGTTCGCCCAGCTGGTGTCGCGGCGGGCCCGCTCGTTCTCGCCGCCCCGCTTGGTGAGGGTGCCGAGCAGCGACTTGGGCCGGGTCTCCTCGCTGCCCTTGCCGGCCATCGCCTCGTTGAGCGCGGCGGCCTGGTGCTGCTCGCGGCTGCGTCGTTGCAGGGTCACCGAGAGGCGCACGCACAGCGCCACCACGACCAGCACCACGCAGAGGAAGTAGCTGAGGGTGACCCAGCCGGCGGGCGCGCGGCCGGCGCCCAGGCCGTGGAAGATGCCGAACGGCCAGGAGACGTAGGCCATCGAGTGCAGCGCCCGCCACACCCACTTGGGGCCGATGTCGGCGAACCGGGCGCGGATGATGCCGGTCCAGAGCACACCGACCATGAGCAGCGCGGCGATGGTGCCGAGCCCGACATAGAGGCCCCGACCGCCGACGAACGGCACGGCGGCGTCGGTCACCCCGGCCCGACCGGTGGCGATCTTCGTGACCACGTGGAAGCCGAGGCCGGCGACGCCGAGGATGCCGGTGGCCCGGTGCGCGGACTGGAGCAGGACCCGGTGCCGGATGAGCAGCACCAAACGGTCGGTCGAGACCAGACCCAACATCACGGTGATGCTCAGCGCGACGAGCGCGACGACACCGGCGAAGAACTCGGTGAAGAAGAAACCCATCGCGTACGCCTGCTGACCGGCGCCGGTGAGCATGGTCAGCGCCCACAACACGGCGAGTCCACACGTGGTCAGCGCCAGTATCTGGGCGCGGGACCGCACCCGGATCCCTCTGGTGCTGACGCTGGTACGGACGGCAGGCGGCTTCTCGTTCTGCGTAGCCCGGGCCACTGTGCTCCTCGATCGTCTCGCGGCGGCGCACCGCCGGCCGACCCTGTTCCCCACACCAGTACGGCTCCGGACCCTCGGACGGATCAGTTGCCGACAAAAAATTCTCAGCAACTTGTCGAACCGTCCCCCGACCCGGCGCGTGTAGGCGGCCCGCGCAGTCACTCATGTCCATCATTGACAGTCGATGAAATCCGCTTGTAACCTTTCCGAAATTTTTCAGCCCGGATTGCAAGATCCGGGCAACCGATCCACCACCCGTCCCCCGGCACCCCCCAGGAGCACCCGATGCATCGACGTCGACTCCGCCCGGCGCTCGTCGCCCTCGCCGCGATCGCCAGCCTCCTCGCCCCCAACCTCGTGACGACGTCCCCGGCCATGGCCGCACCGGCCGGCAACAAGAAGGTCATCGCCAACCTCTTCGAGTGGAACTGGCCCTCGGTGGCCAGCGAGTGCACCAGCACCCTCGGCCCGAAGGGCTACGGCTACGTCCAGGTCTCACCCCCGCAGGAGCACGTCCGCGGCAACCAGTGGTGGGTGGCCTACCAGCCGGTCAGCTACCGGATCGAGTCCCGCAAGGGCACCCGGGAGCAGTTCCGCTCCATGGTCGCCACCTGCCAGGCCGCCGGCGTCAAGGTGATCGTGGACGCCGTGATCAACCACATGTCCGGCCAGACAAACGGCGGCACCGGCTGGGCCGGATCGTCGTACCAGCACCACGTCTACCCGGGCATCTACCAGGCGCAGGACTTCAACTACTGCGGCCGCAACGGCAACAACGACATCGTCAACTACAACGACCGGTACGAGGTGCAGAACTGTGAGCTGGTGAACCTCGCCGACCTGAAGACGGGATCGGACTACGTCCGGTCCCGGCTGGCCGGGTACCTCAACGACCTGCTCTCGCTCGGCGTGGACGGCTTCCGGCTGGACGCCAGCAAGCACATGCCGGCCGCCGACATCGCCAACATCCTGAGCCGGCTGAACCGTCGGCCGTACATCGTGCAGGAGGTGATCTACGGCGCGGGCGAGCCGATCACCCCGAACGAGTACACCGGCAACGGCGACGTGCACGAGTTCCGCTACGGCAAGGACCTGGCCCGGGTCTTCCGCTCGGAGCGCCTGGCCTACCTGCGCAACTTCGGTGAGGGCTGGGGCCACCTGCCCGGCGGCGTCTCCGCCGTCTTCGTCGACAACCACGACACCCAGCGCGACGACGGCGGCGTGCTCACCTACCGCGACCGGGGCATCTACGCCCTCGCCAACGCCTTCATGCTGGCCTGGCCGTACGGCTCGCCGACGGTGATGTCGAGCTACACCTTCAGCAGCCGGGACGCCGGCCCGCCCTCCGACGGCAACAACAAGACGCTAAACGCGGTCTGCTACTCGGGCTGGGAGTGCGAGCACCGCTGGCCGGTCATCGCGAACATGGTCGGCTTCCGCAACGCCACCGAGGGCACCGGCGTCAGCAACTGGTACGACAACGGCAGCCAGCACATCGCGTTCAGCCGTACCGGCCGGGGCTTCATCACCATCAACGACGAGGACTTCGCGATCAACGGCCGCTCGTACTACACCGGCCTACCCGCCGGCCGCTACTGCGACGTCATCCACGGCACCTTCACCAACGGCTCGTGCAGTGGCCCGGTCATCACGGTCGACGCCAACGGCTGGTTCGCCGCAAACGTCCCCGCCCACGACGCGATAGCCATCCACACCTCCGCCCGCCTCCCCTGACACCCACCCTTCCTCCGTTGATCAAGAGGTTTGCGTCAGGATCCCGCCATCCCCTGACGCAAACCTCTTGATCATTTGCGGGCTATGGAAGGTCTTGGGAGGTTTGAGGGGATAGTGTTGGGTTTGTGAGGGTTTGGGGTGGAGGGCGATGGGCGGTTGGCATCATCAGTGCTTCCCTCCTGGTCGGCGGTGTGGCTTACGGCGGGTGGAGGTTGACCTCGGCACCCGGGGCGGCGCCGGTGGCGCGGCCGGACGTCGTGCCGTCCGTCGTCGAGGTGCCGGCACCCACCAGGCCCGAGGCCGAGGAGGGGCCAGCCGCGGCACCCGCGCCGGACTGGCTACCGGAGATCGACTACGACCCGGCACCCGCCGGCTTCCCCGCCGACCCGGACACCCTGGACACCACGCCGCTGACCGAGGGAGTACGCCCCGACCGCCGGCTCGCCGCCTACGACGCACCCGGCGGACGGCCGCTGGCCTTCCTGATGCCGACCATTCGTGGCGTTGAGCTGACCGTACCCGTCGCGCAGCGCAGGGCGGGTTGGACGGCGGTGCTGCTGCCCTCGGCCAACCGCAGACTGGCCTGGCTGCCACCCGGCGGCTTCCGTACGGTCCCGCTGGTCGACCAGATCGTGGTGGAGCGGGTGCCGTACCGGCTCACCTGGTACCGAGACGGCGAGGCGAAACGCAGTTGGCGGCTCAGCCTGGGCCAGCCCGGCCAGGAGACGCCGCTCGGCCGGACCTTCGTCCTCGGCCGCACTCCGCCACCCGAACCGGTCTACGGCGGCGTCGACATCCTCGCCCTCGGGTCGGTACCCGACGACCCCGACGCGGTACCCGCCGCCCTGCGGGGCGCGCACATCGGCATCCACACCTGGCACCACGACGGCGAGCTGGGCCGGAAGACCACGAACGGCTGCATCCGACTGACCAGCAGCGGCCAGCGGCTCCTGCTGGAACAACTGCGCCCGGGCACGCCGGTGGTGGTCGTCGACGAGCTACCCACCCCGCCCCCGACCGCCTGAGGCACGCCGAGGCAACACCGGGCCGTCGACCGCAGCTCAGCCGGTGATCGGGGCGAGGTAGCCGCGCAGCACCTTCTTCAGTTCCCGCGTCTCGACGTCGCGCTCGCCGTCCGGCGCGGCGATCACCAGCGGCAGCAGACCCTTGAAGACCTGCACGAGGGTACGCGCGGCGCGGTTGCGCTCCGCCGGGGCCAGACCCGGGGCCCGGGCCGAGAGGACGGACTCGACCCGGCCCAGGAGTGCCGCCTGGATCGGCGCCGCAGCCTGGGTGAGGCCGGCGGGCATGTCCGGGCGGGCGAAGAGCGCCTTGAATCCCGGGTTGGCGAGGTTGAAGGCCAGGATCGGGTCGATCACCCGGTCGAGTAGTTCGTCGAGGTCGATGGCCGCGAAGTCGACGCCCTCGAACGCGTCCCGATGCGCCTCCCGCATCCGGGTGACGAACCGGTCGGCCAGGGCCTGCGCGATTGCCTCCTTGTTCGGGAAGAACTGGTACAGCGATCCAGGTGAGATCCCGGCCGCCGCCGCGATCGCGTTGGTGCTGCTCTTCTCGTAGCCGACTTCTCCGAACAGGGCTGCGGCCGCTTCCAGGATCTCGCCGATGCGCCGTTCACCGCGCGCCTGCCGACGCCGTGGCTGGCCGTCCGAGTCCACAGTCGACCTCCTCTGTTGCAAATGCGAGCGGTCGCTCGTATTGTTGCCGAGCGAACGCGAGTGACCGCTCGTAAACACTCCGACAGGGAGACTACCGTGCTCGTTGCGCGCAGACCGACATGGGTTCTCGTGATCGCGCTCCTGGCCACCGTCCTGGCCGGCCTGATCGGCGCCGGCACGATCAACGCGCTGTCCCTCAACCGGTTCGAGGCGCCCGGCTCCGAATCGATGCAGGCCCGGGACCTGCTCGCCGAGAGGTTCGGCACCGGCGCCCCCAACGTCGCCCTGCTGGTCACCGCCCGGCACGGCACGGTGGACAGCGGCGACGTCGCTGCCGCCGGCCGGGCCCTCACCGACGAGCTGGCCGCGTACCCCGGGGTCGGCGACGCCTGGTCGTACTGGTCCCGAGGCACGCCGGAGACGCTGCGCAGCGACGACGCCCGGCAGGCGATGGTGCTGGCCTGGGTGCCGGGCGACGCCAACGAGGTACGCCGGGCGGTCCTGCCCGACCTGACCCCCCACTTCACCCGCGACGACGGCGTCATCCAGGTGACCGTCGGCGGTGGCGACGAGGTGTTCCGGACCGTCATGGAACAGGCGCGGCGGGACTTCATCCGGGCCGAACTCGTCGTGATCCCGCTGGTCCTGCTGCTGCTGTGGGTGGTCTACCGACGCCTCTCCGCCGCGCTGATCACCCTCGGCGTGGGCCTGTTCGCGGTGCTCGGCTCGCTGGCCCTGCTGCGCGTGGCCACGCTCGTCACCGACATCTCCACGTTCGCCTCGAACATCGCCCTCGTCATGGGCATCGGGCTGGGCGTCGACTACGGCCTGTTCATTATCTTCCGGTTCCGCGAGGAACTGCGCGGCGGCCGATCCGTGCCCGAGGCGGTGCGGCAGACGGTACGCACCGCCGGGCGCACCGTCCTGTTCAGCGGTGCCACCGTCGCTGCCTCCCTGTCGGTGCTCTTCGCGTTCCCCTTCCCGTTCCTCAGCTCATTCGCGTACGCGGGCATCGCCGTCGTACTCGCCGCGGTGGTCGGTGCCACGGTGTTCCTGCCCGCGGCGCTCGCGCTGCTCGGCCACCGGGTACTCCGCCGCGGACCGGCGCGACCGGAGAACGGAACCTTCTGGTACGGCCTCGCCGTGCGCGTGATGCGCCGGCCGCTGCTGTTCGGCGGAACCGCGCTCGCCGTCCTGCTGCTGCTCGGCGCACCGTTCCTCGGGGTCCGGTTCGGGCTGCCCGACGACCGGGTACTGCCCACCTCGGCACCGGTACGCCAGATGTACGACCAGATCCGGGCCGGCTTCGCCGAGGAGGAGGCCGATGCCGTGCAGGTGGTGGCGACCTCCGGCAACCTCGCCACCACCGGCCCGTACGCCGCCACGCTGTCCCGCCTCGACGGTGTCGTACGCGTCGACTCGCCGGCCGGCTCGTACGCCGACGGGGTGCCGGTACCGGCACCGACCGGGCTCCGTTTCACCGGCGAGGGCACCTGGCTGTCGGTCATCCCCACCAGCGAACGGCTGGCCGCCGACGCGACCGGGCTGGTACGCGACGTACGGGCCGCGCCGGCACCGTTCGACGTACTCGTCGGTGGCTACCCGGCCGAACTGACCGACTACCGCGACGGCGTGACCGAGCGGCTCCCGCTCATCGCCGGCCTGATCGTGCTGGTGACCTTCGTGGTGCTGTTCGTGATGACCGGCAGCCTCGTCGCACCCTTGAAGGCCACCGTGCTCAACGTGTTGAGTCTGTCGGTCATGTTCGGCACGCTGGTCCTCGTCTTCCAGGAGGGGTACCTGTCCGGCCTGCTCGGCTTCACCCCCACCGGATCGATCGAGCCGAGCGTGCCGATCCTGATGTTCTGCATCGCGTACGGGCTCTCGATGGACTACGAGGTGTTCCTGCTCAGCCGGATCAAGGAAGAGTACGACCGGACCGGCGACGCGGTCGGATCAGTGCCGCTCGGCATCGCCCGCAGTGCCCCGCTGGTCACCGCCGCAGCCGCCATCCTCGCCGTCTCGTTCGCCACGTACGCCACCGGCCAGGTGGTCTTCCTCCAACAGCTCGGCATCGGCATGGCGCTCGCGGTCATCGTCGACGCGACGCTCATCCGCGGCGTGCTCGTGCCCGCCCTCATGCGCCTCGCCGGCCACGCGAACTGGTGGTCCCCCACCCTCCCATAACCACCCCCACCCCACCCCCACCCCCACCCCCCACCCCGGCGATCTTGCACTTCTGGTCGGTTCATATGCGACAAAAAACGCGTAACGGCGACCGAAAGTGCAAGATCGCGGGGGCGGGACAGCCGTGCCCGCCGGGTGGCATCCTCGGCGGGCACGGCTGGCGGCGAGATTCCGGAATCCCGACCGGGCGCGGCCCGCCAGTTGGGGAGCTGCGATGACCGGATCGGACACGACGCCGAGGCTCTCGGCCGACACCACCAGCCAGGTTGTCGAATGGGGACCGCTGCTGCTGGCCGGCGGCGGACTGGGCCTCTTCGCCTTCATCGGCGACGAGATGCCGGGCGTCGCCGGAGTGGTCATCCTGACCCTGACCAGCAGCGGCTTCGCCTGGGGCGGGGCGGCACTGCTGGCCGGCTACATGGCAGCCCGCCGCAGGGTGTACCGCACCGCAGCGCCGATCAGCGCCGCCGTGGTCCTGGTCGGTGCCACGACCGTCTACTACGGGCTGATCCTCGCCCACGGCCGACGCTGGCGCCTCGGCGTACTCGAAGACGGCGGTTCCACCACGCTGGTCGGCCTGGCCTCGGTCGGCCGGGCCGCCGCGTTCTGGCTCGCCGCCTCCGTCGTCGCCGGGATCATCCTGGGTCACCTGGGCGCACTCATCCGACGCGGGACGCGGATCCCGGCGACCATCGCGGCCGGGGTCGCGCTCGGCCTCTTCGCCGGGGAGGGGCTGGCGTTCTTCCTGATCTTCCGAGGCTGGGGCGCGTTGGACGCCTTTTTCCTGGGTCGGGTCCTCTCCGCCGCGACCAGCGTGCTCCTCGCCACGGCCGGCCTGCCCCTGCTCCTGGCCCACCGCCAGGCAGCAAAGTCCTGGCCCCTCTTCGCCACCACGGCCCTGGCGTCCTGCGCGGCAGGCGCACTGCTCTGGCACCTCCTCAGCGCCATCACCACCGCCATCTAACTAGCCCACAATCGCGCAAGTCGCCCATAGTCGATTCAAGCCCTCACGAACCGAACAGGCTCGTGGAGTACGGCGGCTGCCGCGTCCAGATCGGCGAGACGGGCGGAGAGGGTCGCTGTGGCGAGCCGCTTCGGCAGGGCGGCACTGAACTTGAGGCCGTCGAGCGCCTTCTCGCTGACCTCGGGCAAGCAGAGGCGGTCACCTGCATCGACAGTCATCGCCCGCCATTGGGACGGGGTGAGGTTCTCACGCAGCCGGATACTGTGGTCGTCATAGCGCTCCATCGGGTCGATAACCTCGCCGAGAGTGGCACTCAGGGTCGCGTTCGCCCTGGCACCCGCCCAGGTCCACCAGCGAAGATCTTCGCTTTCGTCGCGAACAATGAGGGTGCCGCCGGGGTGCACCAGGTGCGACAACTCCTCTCGTTCCCGGGCGAGCCGTTCGACGGCGCGACGGGTGATCCTGACCGGTGGATCCGCGCCGAGCAGCACCTCACGCACCGCTCGGGTCAGGGCGAAAGCCTGGTACGCCCAACCGGTGCCGGACCAGCGGGCGCGGCCTCCTCCGTCGGCGGGTTCCACGAAGCAGCGTCGCCGCCGCCAGTCGATGTAGGTGACCCGCCAGCTCCGGCCACCCAACAGCAGCCTGCGGTCGCCCTTGACCTCTTCGGTTAGCAGGCTAGGGTCGATCTTCCCCAACTCGTCGCGCCCGAGGAGGACGGTGAACTCCGGTGGCCCGGTGAAGACAGCAGTCATATCCATGAAGTGCCGGCGGCCGAAACGCGCTTCGGCGGCTGGGCCGATAAGGAGCATGCCGCCGTCCTGGTCCAGGTAACCGTGTTCGACGAGGTGCCGGACGATGGGCCGGGCGGGTTCGCCAAAGGGCGGCAGTCCGTTCCAGGCATTCACCCACAGTTGGTCACCCACCCGGTGCTCCTGTAGGCAGAGGGCGAGCAGTTGCTGGGCGACGATGTGTCGAGGTTCCGGCGGCGCGACGACCGCTTCGACCCAGCCCCGTGACCAGAGCAGCAATAATGCGGCGGCCTCGGTGAGCGCCGCACCGTCGAGCGCCAGGAACAGGCAGTTGCGGCTGCTGCCGGCGCGGCGGCCGGTCCGTCCGATCCGCTGGAGGAACGACGCGACGGTGGCCGGTGTATCTATCTGGACCACCCGATCGAGGTCGCCGACGTCGATGCCGAGTTCCAGGGTGCTGGTGGAGACGATCACGCAGTCCCGTGCTTCGCTGAATGCCTGCTCGGCGCGATGCCGCTCGTCGGCGGAGAGCGATGCGTGGGACAGGAAGGTGGTCACCCCCTTCATCCGTAGGAGCTGACCAAGTTCTTCGACGGTCTGCCGGGATTCGCAGAACACCAGCCGCTTCTCGCCATGGTGAAGTCCGGCGATCACCGTGGCGGCGTTGACCAAGGAGCCAACATAGTCCAGCTCGATGTCGCCAGGCGGTGGCCGGTCGACCGCCGTGGCCAGGTGAGGCGCCACGACCTCTGCGGGCCGGTGGCCCGCCCCGGAGCCCTGAAGCCACTTGAGCAGCTGATCCGGATTGCCGACGGTGGCGGAGAGCCCGATCCGTTGCAGGGGACGGTCGGCTATGCGGGCAAGGCGTTCGAGCAGGGCCACCAGGTGCCAGCCCCGGTCATCTCCGGCGAAGGCGTGCACCTCGTCCACTACGACGGCCTGCAGCCCGGCGAAGAAGCTCCGATGGTCAACCTTCGTGCTGACCAGCATGGACTCCAGCGACTCGGGCGTGGTGAGCAAGATGTCGGGTCGCTCGTAGAGCACTGCCCGACGTCGTGCGGCGGTGACGTCGCCATGCCAGAGGCCGGCGCGCCGGCCGAGCCATCCGGCGTACTGCTCGACGCGAGGTTGCAGGTTGTTGAGCAGCGCCTTGAGTGGTGCCAGGTAGAGCACGGATGTACCTGTCCATTGCTGCTCCGTCATCCGCGTGAGCAGTGGAAACAGCGCGGCTTCCGTCTTCCCGCCGGCCGTGGGCGCCAGCAGCAACACGTCCGCACCGCGTCGTACGGGATCGATCGCGGCTCGTTGCATCGGCCTCAGGTCGCGCCACCCGAGGCTGTTGACCACGTGGTGCACCACGACCGGATCGAGGTCGTGCGGCATCTCAGATCGGCAGTTCGATGTCGTCCGCCGCTGCGGCGGCGTTGCGTTCGATGTCGGTCAACTCGTCGGCCCGCAGGGTCAGCTGGTAGTGCCGGCGCGGGTCCCAGTCGTCGAACTGGTCAACTCGGTCGAAGACGTCCGCGACCAGCTTTTTCAGGTAGATGCGAGGTGCCACTCCCACCTGGCCGCCGAGGGCCCCGGTGACCGCTCGGGCCAGCAGGGCCAGATATTCGTCGTCGACTCGGGAAGTCACCGGGGCGCTGCCGTAGATGGCGCGTACCCGTCGGCCGAGGTCGACGAGCGCGTCGGTGGTGAAGCCCGGTAGCCGCAACTGGGTGGCGCGGGGGTTGTCCCAACGTGGTTCCGGGCCGAAGTCGGTGGCGAGTCGCTGGGCGAGGGGCGCGAGCCGCTGCACGCCCTGTGGCCCGTCGTAGAAGGCGGGCGTCCCGGTGATCAACACCATCAGTCCGGGAAACCGGTCGGCGTGCACCTCGTCGATGAGCTGACGCAGCGAGTTGAGGGCCTTGTCTCGGGCGTCGGAGCGTACTCGTTGCAGCGTCTCGACCTCGTCGAGCACCAGCAACAACCCTTGGTGCCCGCTGTCCCGCAGCACGGTCAGCAGGCCGCGCAGAAAGCTCAGGGCGGCGTAGTGGTCGAGGTCTCCCTTGACGCCTGCCGCCCTGCGCGCCGCCGCCGCGACGTGTGGCTGGCCACCCAGCCAGGCTGCGAGGCCGTCCGCCGTGGCACGGTCGGCACCTGCGCTGGCGGCCCGGTAGCCACGCAGCGCCGCCGCGAAGCCCGGGGTGGTCCGGGATATCTCCCCCAGCCGGCGTTCCAGCAGATCGTTCACCGCTCGGTCGAGGGCGTCCGCATCGTCCTCGGCGATCGTGCCGCCGGAGAGTACGTCCTCCTCGAGCGCGAAGATCCAACCATCGAGTACGGGCCGGAAGGCGCTGGGCGCGAACTGCTCGGTGCTCAGGTGCTCGATCAGGCGCCGGTAGACCGTCTCCATCCGGTGCAGGGGCGTTTCCAGTTCCGAGATCTGTACCTCGGCGGCGGCGAAGCCACGCCGTTTGGCGCGTTCCGCGAGCCAGCGGGTGAAGAATGTCTTACCCGCGCCGTACTCGCCGCGTACCGCCTTGAAAACGCTGCCGCCCTCGGCCACCCGGTCCAGGTCGTCGTCGAGCGCGGCGGCGAACCGGTCCAGCCCGACGGCGAGCGCGTCCAGGCCGTTGCTCGGCACGACACCGCGCCGTAGGGCGTCGATGATGTCCCGACGGCGACGGGCGGAGATTTCTCCGGTCACCGCGACTCCAGCTCGAACTGCTCGATCAGCAACGTGCGGTTGAGGTGAACGGTCTGCCCGTCCGTGTCGATGGTGAGCACGGGATAGCCCTCGACCTGGAGCAGCCGGCGCAGCGCGGTGAGCGTGCCGGTGATGCGGTGGGCGGGGATCCGGGCCCGCGCGGCAAGGGTGTCGAGGGTCGCCCGGTCGCCGCTGGCGAGCAGGGTACGCAGCAGCGCGGCGACCCGTTCGTCGGCGAGCGGCAGCCGGGGGTCCCGCCGCTGGGCGTACCGCTCACTGGCCAGCAACGCGGTTACCAGGTCAGGTGCCTCCTCGGGGGCCGGCTCGGCGGCGGCCGGCACATCGTCCGGCGGTGCGGCGGCTGGCACGTTGATCAGATCGAAGAGGCCCTCGGGCTGATGTTCGGCGGGGCGGCGCGAACGGCGGCGGGTTGCCGGCGCAGCCGATTTGTCGGATTTATCGGGCAACGGTTCACGCCACCAGTCCGGGCTGGCCACCGGCGCGCCGGCCCAGCCGGATGGGGCGAGATCCTCACCCGGGGTCAGCACGAGCAGCGGAATCACCGCCTCGGCCGCCGAGGCGCCGCCGTGGTAGCCGGCTTTGCGCGGTCCGTACCGCACCTCTTCACGCCACGGCACCACGATCTCACCACCGGCGAGCGCCACCCGGCTGCCGGCCAGCCTGACCTCGGCGTCACCGGCGGGCGTGCTGGCAGGGCGCCATCGGTTTTCGCTGCTTGGGCTGGGCAGGACCGTCCCGTCGGGCCCTCGGTCGACGACGTGACCGTGGTCGGAGACGACCACCACCACCCGATCGGTCACGGTGGCCAGCAGGTCATCGACGGCGGCAATGGTTTCCGTTCCCCAGACGGTGATGCCCGGTTCGCTGCGGTCGAGCGCGTCGTCGATGGTGTTGACGACGGCGGCCACGACCGGGACCGCGGCGTCCTCGATGGCGGCCAGCACCTCCGGATCAAGCGCCATTCCGGCGCCGGCCCGCAGCGACGCCTTGTGCAGCAGCCGCCCGGTCGGGAAGCGCTGCTGGAACGCTTTTCGTTCGGCCTGCTGGCCGCCGGTGGCGATGTGTCCGCTCAGCAGGCTGCACCGGCTGACCTCGGTCACGGTGGGCAGCGCGGCCAGGATGCCGGTGCGGGGTCCGCCGGCGGGGGTGAGCTCCAGCCAGGCGCCTCTGCGGGTGACCGACTCCGCTACCTCGGTCGCCGCCGCCACGCCCATCCCGTCGAGCACCAGCAGCAGAACGCGCCGCCCCTGGTCGATAATCGGCTGGACCACCCGGTCCAGCACATCCTCGACCCGCAGCAGGGCCCCGGGTTCGCTCTCGGCGCCGGTGGCGGCGGCGAGCAGGTCGGCGAACTGGTGGTCGTGCCGGGAGCGGCGGGAGTCCACCGCCTGATGCAGCAGCCGGTACGCCGCGCCGACCTGGGCGTCGGGGTCTCCGGCGAACACGTCGAGCCGAGCCCGATCGACCCACCCGTCCTGTCGGATCTGCCGGTGCAACGCGTCCAGCAGCGTCCTTGGCGGGGCGTCGTCGGGTGTGCTCAGCCAGCGCAGCAGGCGTACCGCCATCCGGGCGGTCTCCAGCCGGCGTGGTTCGGCAGCGCGGTGCTCCTCCACGGTGGCCAGTGCGGCCTGCGCCCGGACCACGGCGGCCGGCAACGCGGCACCGCCGGCCGGCACGGCGAGCCGGATGGCATCGGCGAAGGCCCGCAGTCGCTGGAGGAACCCGCTGGGCAGGATCGCCGATGCGCCGAGCAACTCGGTGACGCCGATCTCCCTGGCGATCGCCTCCGCTCGCCGCAACATCCGCATGGCCTCGGCTCGGCCATCGGCGTCGAAGGTCCGGTAAATCCATGCCTCCGCGGCCCGGTGCAGCGCCTCGGCCTGGTCGGCGGTCAACGAAAGCCCGCCGAACCTCGGCTCCAGCCGGGTCCGGCCGACCGCCGCCGCGACCTCACCACGACCGGTGGCCGACCAGAGTAACCCGGCCAGCAGCCCCAACGGGATGACGTCCACGCCGTGCCCGGCCCGCGCCGCGGCCATGATTCCCGGAACGGCCCGGCCGGCGACTCCGGTCAGGTACGCGGTGACGCCCTTCGCCACGATGTCGGACGCATCCATGAACCGCCGTTGCCGGACGGCGTCGGTGCTCCACTGGACCAGGCCGCTGTCGTCGAGTGCGGTGGCGGGCAGGTCGAGTAGTTCGGCGGTGAGGCTACGCAACGCGTGGTCGCGGGTAAGGAGGGTGCCGGGCGGCGTCGGCCAGCCCTCCGGCGGGGCGTAGTCGCTGAGTGCGTCGGCGACCCAGCGGCCCGTCCGGACCAGCATGGGATCGTTCTTGGCCACGCCGCCGAACAACTGCCGGACAAGGTCCCACGGGTCGATCTTGCGTACGGTCTGCTTGCTGAGATGGGCGAGAAGGCCCTCGCCCAGTTGGCTCTCCGTCAGGTCGGTGAGGAGCACCAGCCGTTCGTCGTCGCGGCGGTCGTGCAGGGCGGCCCGGGCGGCCAACGGGGTCGGGCACGGCACCACCCGGATCCGGGTATCGCGCACGGTGAGCAGCGGGTCGGCGGGCCAGTCCGGACGGGCGGCCAGCGCGATGACCTGCGCCGAGTCCGCCTCGGTCAGCCACGCCTCGACCTTGCGGCGGACCGCCTCCGGTGTTGCGGCATTTACCGGGGCACTCATGACTCGACCCAGGTGACGATGATCTGCCGGCCGGCGGCCACCGCCGCCTCGATCTCGGCGGCGACCTCTTTCCAGGTGGCCACGTCGGAGATCTCCCGCTGCCGAGCGCCGGTGCCAGCGCCCTCAGCCGGGTGTCCACCACCGCCCGGCGGCAGCTGCGCAGCTCCGGCCTGAGCCGCGCCCTGACCAGCATGGTCCGCTTCGGGCCGCCGATGGCCGGGCACCAGCACGCCGCCGCCGGTCACCGCAATGCCGCCCTCCGTCGCCGCAATGCCGCCGCCCGTCGCCGGCCCCTCCCCGTTCGACGGCTGAGGCGTCGTGGGAGGTGCGCTCGGGCGGGCCGAGGCATCGGCGGCGAGCAGCGCGGCGGCACCCCGGACCGCCGTCCGGAGGGCCGCGACCAGATCCTGTCCGTGCTGTTCGTGTTGCACGACGCCACGCAACTGACCGATGATCTGGCGCGCCTGTTCGTCGTAACCGATCCGGGCCGACACGGCGTTAAGCAGCGACCACTGGTGATCCTGCCGAAGGGCCCGATTGAGGCTGCCAGCCTGACTGAGTAGCTCGCCGACGGCCTGGTCGTCGATGTCGCCGAAGTCGGCGGCGGCAACGGATTCGACGAGCACCACGTCGTCCCGTTCGGCGGCGATGTCGGCGACGAAGCGGGCCGCCCGCCGCGCGGTGGCGAGCCGTCCGACCGGTGCGGCAGCGTCCAGCCCCAGCACCTCGGCGTGCGTGGTCAGCTCGTCGACCAGTTCGGCGGCGGCCTCCTGGCGCTCCTTCGCCGCCTCGCGCAGGGTGCTGGCGAGCGTGCCCAGGTTGGCCGGGGTACGCCAACCCGGCAGAACTTTGCCAAAGAGTTTGCCCCCGCGCTGCACCGCCTCCGCCCACGCCTGCTCGTCGGGCATTGGCGGGTGCCGCAGCTCCATCTCGTCGTCCCGCACCGCGGCCACGCTTGTCACGTCGACCTTGCCGCCCCGGTAGTACCAGGCGAGCTGTTGTTCCAGCCCGAAGACCAGGATGATCAGATTTTGCAGGTCCCGGTCGAAGCCGAACGGGGCCGGCACGTCGATGAGTTCCCGCAGCCGAGCCACCGGGAATCGGTCGGTGTAGCCCTCGTTGGCGGCGGCTTGCAACAGGTGCCGGCTCCACCGGCTGGTGGAGGTGGTGAGCACGTACCGGCCGTCGTTCACCTCGCCGAGCCCGAGGTTGTTGCAGACGCGACGCAGGGTGCGCTGGTCAGTGGGGTTGGGCACGCTGACGCCGCGCGCGGGGTCGGCGGCGGCCCGGGTGGCGTACTCCAGGATCTTGGCCAACTCGCCTCGGGTGACCGGCTTCTCGTCGTCGGGCATGGCCGGGCGGCCCGGGTAGGACCAGGCGAGCAGTTCCCCGGTGAGGTGGTGGAACGCCTCGGCGAGCGTGCCGCCACGCGGGTCGCCGAGGTGCAGGCCCTCGCTGAGGGTGTGGAACACTCCGACGCTGTCGTCGCGCACGTCCGAGCCGTGCGAGGTGGCCGACCCGTACGCCTGCATCAGTGCGCCGAGCAGAGTGCTGCGCAGTTGCGACTGGCGTTGCTGTAGGTAGACGCGGCCCTGCTGGCGGTCCGCGAGGGACCAGTCGGCGGCGAGCGAGTTGAGCCGGTCGCCGGTGCCGTTGCCGAGCAGATAGTTGATCTTGGCGAGTTGGCCAACCTTCGCCATCATCTCGTCGGTCAGGAAGAACGGCAGCCAGAACACCGTCCGGGAGCCGCGTTCCAGGCTCTCGATCCGGGCCCGGTCGGCGCTGCGCTCGTAGCCTTCCAGGTCGAACGGGTAGTCGATGATCACCCGCCAGGCTTCCCCGCTGGCGATCAGCGCCGAGACCGGCATGGTGTCGGGGTCGCGCACGTTGCCGAACTTGACCTGGATGGTGTGCCGCTGGCCACGCCAGTCACGCGGGTGCAGCAGCTCACCGAGTTGGCCGTCGGCCCCGGTGATACCCATCTCGGCGGTGACCATCTCGCGGATCAACTGCTGCCGCACGCCAGTGGTGATGGTCTCCTTGTCGGGCACCAGGTCGAGCAGTTTGTCGTAGTCGACGGCGTGCAGCTTGAGTGAGAAGACCGGGTCGGGCGTCTTGGTGATGTGCAGTTCCCCGGCGCTGTCGGCGACCCGGTTGAGCCGGTTGCGGACGATTGATCCCTCGTAACCGGGGATCGGCGAGGTGATCGAGCCGAAGTTGAGCGCGTGCAGCTTGGCCGCGGTGAGGTTGTGCAGCGCCGGCACCTCGGGCACCAGTGCGCCGAGCAGCACCGTCTTGATCAGCTTGTCGTCGAGCTGAAACTGCTGGTGCCCGGCGGCCTGCTCCTCGCTGATGTTGTTGATGTTGAGCAGGATCGGCCGCAGTTTCTGGAGGTAGAGACTGCGGGCGGACTGGAACAACTGCTTGAGCTTGGGCCGGTCGGGCAGCTCGCCGTGCAGCACCAGCGGGTCGAAGAGGGCCGCCACGCCGATCAGGTCGTTGATCCGCAGGGTGTCGCGGCGGGCGACGAGCAGCTCGGTCATCACCTTGAGCGCGGTCCGCTCCCGCTGCAACGCCTGCGACAGTGCGACCAGGGTGGCGACCAGGGCTGGCGAGAACGGGTAGAGCTTGCGGAAGGCGGCGGCGTCGGAACCGATGCCGGCGTCGCCGTACTGGGCGCCGAGCAGCAGGGTGTCCCAGACCTCCCGGTTGCCCTTGACCGCGGCGAAGGCGTTGTCGATCACCGCCCGCCCCTCGTCGGTGAGTGGCTTGAGCAGCCGACCCTCGGTGATTTCCGGCAGGTTGGTGTCGGCCAGGACGATCTCGCCGAAGCGGCCCTGCACGCTGCGCATGACGTGCGCGAGGGCCTCCCGTTCGGTGCCGCCAACCTGCGGGCCGAGGAAGTCCTCCAGGTTGCGTTGCCGGGCCACGAAGGAGATCAGCGGCAGCGGCCGGGTGGCGTCGGCGGACTCCACCAGCTTGTTGAGCTTGGCGCCCTCGGTGTTGACGAAGACGTGGTCGCTGAGCTTCGTGGAGAGCCAGAGGATCAGTTCGTCGAGGAAGAGCACAAGTGCGTCGTACCCGAGGGCCTTGGCGTGTCGGGTGATCACCGCGAGGCCGGTGTCCAGGTCGAGGTATTCCCCGCTGCGCACCGCGCCGGTGAAGAACGTGCTGGTCAGGGCACTGACTAGCAGGTCCCGCTGCTCGGTGCCGGGCGCTGCGGCGGCTGCCGCGGCGTAGCGCTGCGCCGTCCAGCCGGCCGCCCGGGTGACGTGTGCGGCCAGCCCGGCGCCGGTGGCCAACGGCGCGCCACCGCCGTCGTGCAGCGCGGCGAAGAACGCCTCGTCGCCCATCCGCTCGCGCAGCCGGGCCGCGTCGTCGAGCAGCGCGTCCGACCGGTGTACGGCGGGCAGGGGCGCCTCGGGGTGCAGTGCGGTGACCTGGTTGAGGTACCCCTCCAGGATCGCCTGCTCGACCGAGCGGGCGTCGAGCATGTGGAAGGTAAGGGTGAGCAGTTTCCGGTCGCGCAGCCACGGGTCGGCGGCGAGCACCGGCTCGGCCAGATTCCGGATCTGCCGCGCGTCCGGGTTGTGCTGAAGGATCTCCCGAAGCACCGCCATGAAGTGCGACTTGCCGGAGCCGAACGAGCCGTGCAGGAACATCGCCTGGGAACGTCCGGTGGTGACGGCGTGCCCGATCCGCCGCAGCGCCTCGGCGAAGTTCTCCCGAAGCTGGTCGGTGACGACGTACCGCCGCAGATCGGCGCCCTCGGCCGCGCGGACGACGAAGTCACCGTCGCCCACCGACGTCGGGATTTCGATCACGTCCCGCAGCAGGGTCATCACCGCTCCTCGTTCCGCCGCTCCCCGTGACGCCGGCGTCACCGGCGACCCGACGATCCTAAGCCGTCTTCACGGCCATCCCCAGCCACCGGGCACCGCGGCGGCCGGGTCACAGTCGCAGGGCGGATACGGCGGCGTCGAGCGTGGCGGCCTGGGCGAGTGGCTGGAGGCCGTCGTCGGTCAGCCAGAGCCGGCAGCCCGTACGGTCGAACGCCGCCACCACCGGCTGCCCGGCGTAATGCCACCCGACGTGCCGCAGCAACTCGGTCGGGTCGGGCAGTGGTGAAGAGGGGGCCGTCTGCGGTGCGGGCACCGGCTGTTCCGGTGCGCGGGGCACGGCGGCGAGCAGGTGACTGTCGAGATGCTCGACGCAGCACACAACGGCGGCCTCGACGCTGGCGTGGCCCGGAGGGTACGACGTGACCTGCGCTTCCCGGGCGACGAGCCGAACGTCCCACTGCTCCCCCTGGATCTTCAACGGGTCACCCGCGTCGAGCCTATGGTTGCAGTAGGTCAGTACGGCGGTCAGGTCGAGGGCGTGGGCGAGCCGCAGCAGGTCGGTCAGGTGCGGCGCGTCCGGCGCGGCGGCCAGCACGAACAGCCGCGCCCCGGGCAGCCCGGCGGCGAGCTGCTCGACGTGGCAGCGCACCGGGTCGCCGCCGGGCTCGTGGATCGTCACGATCCCGTCCAGCAGGTCCTGCTCGACCGGCCAGTCCGTGTCGAGTCTGGTCAGGTCGGCTCGGCGTACCCCGAAAATGCCGGCGTAGCGGGACAGCCGCCGGTGCGGTCCGAGCTGATGCACCGGCTTGCCGTTGGGCTGATGGGCGACCACCGGGGCGGGCTCGTCCGGGTCGGGCCGCCAGGTTTCGTGGCTGACCTGGCGCCTGTCGGTCACGGTCACCGCCACCGCCGCCGGGATCCGGCCGCTGTCCCGGCAGGTCCGGCAGCAGCCCACCGAGGGGGCCAGGCCGGCACCGGAACAGTCCGGGCACTGTGGATCCGGTCCGGGACGGCCGAGCCGGCAGTCGCAGCGGCGCAGCCGGCTGCCGGGCCGGCAGTCCGGGCAGGGCCGGTGCGGAATCGGCTCCCCCCACCAGCCCGGGTCGGGTGGTTCGATGGCTCGCCGCAGCGACTCCGCGACGTACCGGACGATCTGCCCGGTCTCCCGCTCGTGCAACGTCTCGACGCTGCCGGTCGGGTGCAGCGCGGTGTGCCACCAGCGGCCGTCCCGCCAGATCGCCTGCGCGCCGGGCGCGCCCCCGGTCAGCTCCGCGAGCACGGCCCGGCCCAGCCGGTCAAGATCCATGACCTTGGGTACGTCGGCAGTCGGCATCGCCCGCACCGAATACAGCGGCGCGTGCCGTCCCCGTTCGTCCAGCCCGCACATGGCGGACCGGAAACTCGTGTCGGCGATCGCCGAGGGCAGGTCCCGGGCGTGCGCGTGCACGTGTGAGTCGAGCGGCACCGGACTGCCCGGCAGTTCGTACCGGATCTCCCAGACCAGCCCGTCGTAGCTGCGGCGGCGTGCCTCCACCACCAGGTCAAGATGGAGCAGGTCGGCCAGCGCACAGAGCCGGGACAATTCGGCCGCCGGATCGGGCGGTGGCGGTGTCACGCTGCTCCTCCCGACGAAAATCCACCACGGGTCGTAGTCGTGCCGGGCGAGCGCCTCCGCTTCCAGCACCCGCCGCTGTTGCGCGGGCAGCTCGGGCCGCCACTGCGGCGGCAGCCAGTACAGCGTGTCGTTCACCGAGCGCCACCCCCACCGTGGCCGCAGCCCGCGTACCCCGACGGCGTCGGCGAGCACCGAAACCAGCTCCTCCGTCCGGCCGGCCCGATCCCGGCCCGGCGGTGGGTCGAGCCGGCCGGGCACCAGCCGCCGCGACGCCGCCGCCCCGGTGTCCAGGTTGACCACCGTCACCACCAGCTGCGCCCGCCGCCGCCCACCGCGCGCACACTTGTGACACGGCTCCGCCACACTGCCGTCCCCACCACAGAGCCGACAATCGGCGTACGCCTCGTCGCGGTATTCGCCGCCCTCCACAATGTGCCGGTCGCCACCCCAGGTGCACTGGCACCGTCGCACCTGAAAGCCCAGCCCGCCACAGTCGGCGCAGTCCACGGTGTTCATTAGCGACCGCCCAACCGCCGCGCACAATCGCCGTCGTGGTCAGCCCGCAGCAGGCACCGCCCGCCACCAGGCAACAACAGATCGCAGAAAACCCGATGCCGTACGCCCTGCTCGTCCTCGGCCGACACGGTGATCTCCCCCGGGTCGAGCTGCGGCAGCGCCCGCGCCCAGCGGGCCAACACCCGGGCCAGCCGCTGCGCCGCCACCAGGTCGGCCGCCTCCACCGGCAGATGCACCACGTAGCGTTCGCTCACCGCCAGGCCTCCTGGCTCACCGGCCGCTGGTACGTCGGGCGCTGGTTCGCGCCACCCGGCCGCGCCTGCCCCCACTCGGACTGCCACCGCCGCAACGCGTCCCGGACCCGCGCCGCCTCCCGCTGCGACTCGGCCACCTGCCGATACGCGACCTCCAGGTCATCGGCCACCCGATGGAGAAACTCGGTCACCTCCGCCGGGTCATAGCCACGCCGCCCCAGCCGGAACCGCCGATCCCGCACCTGCCACGGCCGATAGCTCGCCGCCCGGTAACAGGTGCCGTAGCTCTCGCCCCGCTGCTCGCCTCGCTGCCCGCCCGGCCGCTTGCTGTGCTCCGCAGCGTGCCTGGTGTGCCCTGCGGGCTGCCTCGTGTGCCCTTCGGTCTGTCGGGTGTGCCTGGCGTCGTACCGGCTGGCTCGCCGCCGGAAAGGGATGCGCATGACAGACCTCGCTCTCGTCAGCGTGGGCGATGTAGACGGCGGGCCCATCGGCCCGCCGCGCACCGACGGACCCGCCACGCACCTGCCACCGCAGCCCTTCATCGCAGTACGGCACCAGGGCAGAAACGGCCCCTGACCAGCACCTCCACAGTGGCCGTGGAGAGAGTCAAGCATCGGCAAAGGTGAAATGCAACGTCTAACAATCGATGCTTGATCGATGACCGGCACACCTCGAACACACGCCGTGAAATGTCTATTGTTTTTTATACATCGTCACTGTCTAATTACGCAGAGGCACGTCGACAATGGCCACGACAGCGGAGGCGCGGAGTGTCACAGGCTGTAACCGGAACGACGATGTTGCGACGCCAGATCGGCCGCAAGCTCGAAGCCCTACGCAAGGCGGCCGGCCTCACCATGGAGCAGGCCGCCGAGGATCTGGACCGCGCTCGGGCAACCCTGCACCGCATCGAGAACGGCGCTGAGAACGTCCGCTTCCGCGCCGCCGACGTCAAGGAGATGCTCAACCTCTACGGTGCGTCGACAGAGGACACCGAACTGCTGTTGGCGATGACCGCCGCCACCCGGGAGAACAAGAACTGGTGGCACGACTACATCGGCTCCGGCCTACCCCGCTGGTTTCAGCTCTACATCGGACTCGAAGAGGCAGCAGCCAGCATCCGCCAGTACCAGTGCGAGCTGATCCCCGGACTCCTACAGACAAAGACCTACGCAGAGCAGCTCTTTCAGATGCCAGGCGTCCCGCGCAGCAACGATGAACGCGCAGAGCAGGAGCGTGCTGTCGCCCTTCGCGTGCAGCGCCAGACCCTGCTGACCCGCTTTGCTCCCCCACAACTGAGCGTGATACTCAACGAGGCGGTATTGCGTCGGCCCGTTGGAAGTTCCACGCTGATGGCGGAGCAGCTGCACCAGCTCAACAAGGCAGCCGAACTACCCAACGTGACCGTTCGAGTGCTGAAATTTTCGGCTGGACTACATGCGGGTGCGATGACAGGAGCGTTCTCGGTCCTGGACTTCCCACGCGACAGCAAGGGCGAGGAGGTAGAGCCGACTGTGACCTATCTGGAGACCACCACGGGAGCGATCTACCTCGACAAGCCCCACGAGACTGACGCATACAACGCCATCTGGGCGGACATGGCCAACCGCGCGCTCAGTGAGACGGAATCCCAGTCGTTCATCAAGACGATCGCAGAGGAGTATTCGCGTGCCTGACCTCACCAACGCCACTTGGCGCAAGTCGACTCGAAGCAACAACGCTGGCGAGTGCGTCGAGGTCGCGGACAACTTGCCCGGCGTTGTCGGGCTGCGAGACAGCAAGGACCCCGTTGGTCCCGTCCTCGCCTTCAGCCCGGCGGCCTGGACCACCTTCGTGTCGGGCGTCAAGCGGGAGAGCTTCGGCAGCTGAGCCGGTGGGCGCGGGCCGGTTACGGCGAGTAGGTCCGCGCCCCCAACCAGTCGTGGGAGCTTGATTTCACCCAGAAATTTTGATTCACGGTGAAATCAAGCCCAAGGAGCACCTCACCACCGGCAGCTCACCCAGCGCGACGATCTTTCCCGCTCGACGTCCGTTTCCTGACTGATGCGCAACCGAGGGCTGACGGAACGCCCATGCTCGGATAGTGTTCGTTCCGCCACGGATTCATGAACGTCGTGCGATGTCCTTTGACGTACAGCAGCTCGGGAAGGGGCGGCATGGCCAGTATCGAGCAAGTGAAGGCCGCGCTCGCCCAGGCAGCCGAGCAGAGCAACGCCACCACGAACCAGATCCGGGCCGCCATCGACGGCACCGAGCAGGTGCTTGCCCGGCTGCGTTCGGTCGCCGCTGGCACCGGGCACCCTGCTATCGGCGAGGCGATCGCCCGCGCGGAACAGAGCAAGCAGCGCTTGATTGAAGCAGCGACGACGCTTCAGGGCAGCACCCAGGCCGCCCGGCAGTACATCAGCGTCCTGGGCTGACCGTGAGCATCGGCGACGTCAAGGCGGTGATCGGCGAGGGAAGCCATTCCCTCGACCAGGCCGCCACAACAATCGAGGGCATCGGAACCGCTCTCAAGGACGTGATCCGCCCTGTGTTGGCTACCTTGGAGGGCAGCGAGCACCAGAAGGCGAGAGAAGCCCGCGCAGCGCTGCTTGCCGCAGAGCGCGAGGTTGAACTGACACTGCGCACCATCAAGAGAGCAAAGGACAGCGCCTCCTCGTTCGTCACCGAACTCGGATGAGCGGCCTCATCGCTCAGGTCGTCGCCCAGCTCAACTCCGCTGTCAAGGATCTGGATGCTCTCGCCATCCAAGCCATCCGCGCGAGGGAAGACATCGAGCAGGCGACCGGCTACCTCGCCGAAGGCGGTAAGGGCAGCAGCCATCCGCAGATCAAGGCGGCGGTCACCGAAAGTCAGACAGCAGCGGCGAAGGCTGGCAAACTCGGGCGGCTCAACAGCAATGCCGCCAGCCATCTCGCCGACTATGTCAACGCGATCGCGCCCGGCTCGGCAACCCGCCGTGATGCAGCCGGAGCGGCATCTCCCTCAGGCGAAGACCTGCTTGCAGACAGCGAGGAGCGAGAACTCGCCCGCAAGAACGTCGGGACGTTCCTGAGGCGTGCAGTCCGCAACGCAGACGAGCTACAAGATCAGGCAGCCAACGCGACCCGGGCGGTACAGCAGACAGCCAAGGTCGTACGGAATCCGAGTGGACCGGCTGGCTCACATTCGACCGGTACGGCCACCCCGAGTACACCGGCCTCGGCGGCACGACCAAAGATAGACGCACCGGATGCCGCCGGAAACCTCGTGGTCATCGGCCTCCTGGCAGGTGTGGCGATACACCGAATTACAGCAATCGCCAAAAAGAACATTCCGAGGACAAGGAGGCGTGGTCGTGACGAAACTGGGTGAGTTGATCCAGGCGATGGCCTGCGGTGATTGGGAGACGACCGACGCCCTCATCGCTGATCTTGACCGCGCCAACTGGGCTGACGGGCTCCAGGTGATCGGTGCCGCGTTTGCCATCGCCGTCAACCGACGCTTTGGAGCAGACGCCACACCTGCCGACATCGCTCAGTTCGTGGCCACAGCTCGGGCGAGCTATGAGGAGGGTGACAGCCTTCCCGCGCTTGAAATGGAAGGGCTGATCCGTGCCGCTCTCGGCGAGCCCGATCTAGCTGACAACATAACTCCGGACGTGGCATTGGGCGCGGAGTTGTTCGTCCTTACCCGGCTCTTGCAGGAGGCCAGCCTGACGCCGGAGCAACTTGACGCCTTCGTCGCCGAAGCGGAGCAGACCGCTGCGGAGTACATGTAGGTCCGGAGCCTCGCAAGCCCATCCCGTTTTGCTGCCGCTACACGCCAGCGCGCTGAGGGTGAGGGAACCCGGTCGGAACCCGAGGCGACGGATGGGCGTTGGACGCGGTGACGGTGTCGACGAGCCTGGGGGTGGCGATGGGCGGGCGGGCAGCAGCGTTACTCGTCAGTTTGGTGGTGCTGGTGGCCGGCTGTGCCGGAACGGCACCGGACGGCGACGGGTCGGCCGGCCACGCCTCGGACGGCCTGCAACGGTCTGTTGGGTCGCCTGATGTTCATCGGGCGTGGGAGTCATGCGCCGCCGCCGGGGCAGCCGATGGTGACCTCGAGGGCAGCCAGGATGCACTCGCGTTGCCGGTGCTCGGTGCGGATTTCGTGCCGGTGGCGGCGGTGGTCTGCCGGGGCGAAACACAGCAGCGACCGACCGGCGGATCGGACCTGGTTGCCGTGGAGGATCGGGCCGACGAGGTGACCGCGCTGGTGGCAGCCCTGCGGCTGCCGGACGACAAGCGCTTGGGTGACGGCTGCACGTTGGAGTTGCCGTTCGTGCCGTGGCTGGCGCTGTTTAACGCGCAGGGACAGTGGATGCGTCCCGGCGTGCCAATCGACGGCTGCGGCAAGCCACGCCAGGAGTTCCGCACCGCCTATGACCAGTTGGTGACCGAGCGGGTCAGCACGCGGGTGCTGCGAGAGCTGGAGTCGGATGAGGCGGTGGCCAGCGGATGCGCCCAGCAGTGGTCGGACATGGTGTGGGCGACCGGGCAGGACGGCGGCGGCCAGGACACCACGCCGGATGCGCTGCCCGACGCCGACGTTCGCGTTTGCGTCTACCAGGTTCCGGTCAGTGAACAGGGCGGCGGCAAACCAGCCGGTGAGTTCGAGTCGGGCGGACCACTCGCCGATCGGCAGTGGGCCGCGATCAGGCAGCAACTGACGACGGCGGCCCCGGCTGCCGCCTGCGATACGCCGGCCAGCCGCTTCGCGGTACTGCATCCGCCCACCGGGCAGATCTACATCGAGGCCGATGGCTGTCGGCGGTTCCTGATCGACGGAGGCACCGGCCCGGTGGTCTTGCGGCAGAACACCGCCGGGCTAATTGCCCTCGTCTTTGACCGATGACATCTCGGTCCGGGTAGAGACGCCGTCCGGTCGCCGCGTGGCGGCTTTGACGCTGGGCGAGGCAGGCACCACGATTGCCCGCGTGGAATCGAAGAGGTTGAAGGAGCGGGCGCAGGCGCTGCGGTCTGCCGGGAAGACGCCGAAGCAGATCGCCCGGGAGTTGGGCGTGACCCGTGCGGTGGTCACGCGGCTGGTTCGTGGGGTCCACGTCGTACGGCCCGCGCGCATTCATCCGTCGGAGTTGCCGCTGATGGGATGCTGGATCAGCCGGCAGTGGAGCAACGGGTTGAGCATCGCCGATCGGCCCGACGAGTGGGCGGACGACGAGAAACTGCCGTCGATAGCGATGGATGCCGGCCTGGTAAGTGTCATGGTCGTGCGCGCCGAGAACAACGCAGTGACCACCTGCGGCTTCCTGGTTGACACGTACTGCCTCGGGGTCAAGAATGCCCTGCCGCCGATAACCAGCGAGCCGGAGAGCCTGACGGGCACCGCGGCGGAATTCTTCGCCGCCTACGACACCGAGCCGCTTCAGGCGCCCCTCGATCTCGCCCGGCACTTGGTCTTCGGCTCAGTGGATTACGCTCGCGGCCTCGGCTTCGAGCCGCATCGTGACTTCTACAGCGCCGCGCCCTACCTCGGCGCCTGGGAGCCACCGAGCCGGATCACCTTCGGCCTGAACGGCAAGCCCTACTTCCAGCAGGGTCCGCACGACAACCCCGAGCGGGTTATGCGTACCCTCGACCGGACGGTCGGCCGCGACAACTACTACTACACAATCGTCCCGACGACACTCTGACCCGCACCTTACGACTCGCCTGGGTCGCTGAGCAGCGATCTTTCCGCCTCAGGAATCGACCGGAGTAGCGTTCTAGTGCAAGGATGCGGTCATGATGCGGCTGATCGCCGACAAGGCATGGGACGGCCTGGAACGGTATGTGCAGCAGGCGACCCGCAAGCGCGTCGCCATCGCATATATCGGCTCGGCGGCCAGGAAACTGCTCAACCTCGCACCCGACGACATGATCATCATCGACGGCTCGGACGCGGTGCTCAGCGCTGGTCTGGTTGATCCGACCGTGGTCAGCGACTGGCTCGCCGACGGCGTAGAGGTTCGTTCCCTTCCGAACCTGCACGCGAAGGTGATGCACTTGCAAGGCAGGACAACGCGAGTCGTTGTCGGCTCGGCCAACGCTTCGGCCCACTCTCGGGACTCCCTGTTGGAAGCAGCCGTCGTCACCGACGACGCAGGGTTGTGTGACCAGGTCGCCGAGCAACTGGATGTGTGGCAGGCCCGGAGCGAGAAGGTCAATCAGGCGTGGCTGAAGCGCGCACGCGGGATCTACCGTCCACCGGTTTTCGTGCCAGCGCCTCGCCGTCGCCGGCAGTCACCACGCCTTTGGCTGGGCATGGCCTTTGACGAGACGGGTGCCCTGCCAGCTCAGGCCACAGCCGTGCTCGAGCGTCTTGACCAACGTCACGGGCAGGGCAGTGTCTTCCCTTGGCGGATGAACCCGGGTGACGACAGACTTGTTCGCCAAGGCGACGAAGTTGTGCTGGTCGACGTCGGTCCGATCGAGCAGAAGCCCCGCAAGAACTCTCGGGCGTGGCCTCCTGCAACCGTGGCGCGTGTGGTGAGCGACAGACGCACCCCCGTGGCCGTCCTGGTCTGGCAACAGCATCCGGGCGACCTCGAAACGCGCACCTTCGCCCAAGTCGAGGAGACCGTTCGAAGGTCCGGCGCAGAGGTCGACTGGGAGCGCCCCTTCTCACCCACGTCACCTGCATCCACTGCCCTACGCGCTCTTTGGGCAGCCTGAGGAAGCACAACCCCCAGCAATCGGTAGGCTCCGCGATCTAGGGCAGCTCCGGCACGCCCCGCAGCAGGGTCAGGGCGGACCGATCGGAGCTGAGCGCGGTCAGCTCGGCGTTGATGAAGTCGGTGAAGAACTCGGCAGGTGACCCGGGGAAGGCGGGATGCTCGCCGGAGTGCCACTGGTGTAGCCACGGCTCGATCTCGGCCAGGCCGGCGAGCAGCGGCAGCAGCCGGTGCGCTGGCCAGGCCTCCTGCGTCTTGCGGTCTAGGTAGACGGTGGCCAAAGCTTGGGCCTGCGCCAGGTGGTCCCACCCGGCCCAGCCGAGCAGCTCACTGCCGTCGCTGTCCCGGCCCGCTCCCGGGTACGAGATGAAGCGCTCCTTCGGCACGTCCAGCTTGCCGCGCGCCCGCCAGTACGACGGCCGTACGAAGTCCGCCGAGCTGTACTTCGGCGGCACCTCGATGGTGACCTTCTCCCCGGCGTCCTCCCGGCGCTGCAACGCCCAGGTCCGCTCCCACTGCGCCCGCTTGCGCAGCCCGGCCGGCTTGTAGCGTTGCGCGGGAAGGTACGGCACATGCTCCTTGGCGACCAACTCACCAAGCGCCCACGTCAGGTCATAGTTGTCGTGCCCGACCCACAGGTCCAGCACCGCCCGGAAGTCCTGATCGCCGCCGACCCGGTCGGCAACCTGCGCCACCGACAGCGGCCCCGGCTGCCCACCCCACAACTCCGGAGCCTCCAGCCGATCCAACAGCCAGTCCTGCAGCGCGGCCTTCTGCATATCCTTCCAGTCATCAGCAGACCAGCGCCGTTTGCATTCTGGCCGCTCGATCAACCCGATGTGCCGGTTCGACCCGATCACCTCGATCCGGCGCTCCACCAGCGACCGATACTCCGCCGGCCACTCCGCCTTGGGCCGGTCGATCGGCTTGGAGCCGTGCCGGTTGAACCACTCAGTCTGCGCCCCGCTGGTGTGCAACACGATCTCGAAGGCCCGCTCCCCCAGCTTCAACTCCGGCGGATCGGCACAGGTCAGATCCTCATCGATCAACCCATAAAGCCGGTAGACCTCCCAGTCCAGCTCCTCCTGAAGCGCGATCATCCGCGCCCGCACCGAGTGGTACTCCGCCTCAGCCTCCGCAAGCCGCTGCCGGGTCGGCACCCCCGAGGCGGCAACCGCCGCCGGAGTCAAGCCCGACAGCCGCTGCGCCAGCCCATCCAGCGCCCGCGCCCGCCCCAACGGGTACGCCGAAGGCAACGGAAACTCCTCCACCTTCGTTCCCGTAAAATCGTAAAAATGCTCCCAATCCTCACTAGTGAAGCCGCCACCTTGACCACGAATACCTTTGTCGTGACACACCTGCTTAAGCCAGAAACAGGAAGTCGAACTATTGAGGACGCCGAGCAGCCCCAAGTATCCGTTTTCGGCGACACCATCGGGAAGCAGGATAACGGGCGCAGCTCTATTGAAAACTCTTCCACCTCGGTCGAGCACAAACCGATTGTGAGTCGCCACAAAGGAGAATGATAGCTTCATCGGCGCCATCAACCTTGATAGGTGAAAGTCCGAGTATTCAAACCACGCCAGACCACGCATCTCCTGGGTCCCGGAGAGCGCTCGACGCACCCTTAGGGGAACTCGGTACAGCCAGAGGAGTCTTAGCCCTAAGGCGCCTGCATCAGCCGCACCATCCGAGCCATAGGGAAAAACAATAGGGTCACCGCAGTCAGTCACATAGTCTCTAATTGAGGTTCCGGTAAGGAACGGCAGCGTCCTCGTGTCACCCTCAAGCCTGCGAGCCACCGATCGTCCCACGAGATACGCGTCGTCAGTTCGCGTCTCAGCCACAAGCCCGATAGCATCCGCCAGCGCACCAAGCCTCCCCGAGGAGTTTTCCTCGATAGCACTTCTAACATCGATTGCACCAGCACCCGAGAGGCTCCATGGAAAAACCGATAGCTGCCGACGGGGAAGATCAATGACAGTAACCCATTCCGATTCGGAACCCGGGCTGTCAATTTGCTCAACGATGGCCATCCAGACCAAACCGTTGGCGGCCAGTTTAGGCTGGGACGGCTCTCCACGAATACCGAGCACTGACCGCACAATGCCGGAGCGCCGACGACGTTTCGGCCGACCGATGAGGATTACTGTCGGGGTGCCGTGGCCGGGGATGTAGGCGCCGGAGGTGTCGATTACCTCGGTCAGTTCCACCTCGTGGGCGAAGTAGTTTTCGATAAGCTTTTTTCCGAATTCGCGTTTCATGAAGGCGTTGCCGGTGATTTGGCCGACGTGGCCGGCACCTTCGCCGTGTTCGTCGGACCACTTAGCAAGTTCGAAGAAGCGTTTGGCGAACGGGACGGTCAGCGCATATTGGCGATGGCAGACCGTGGGGTAGATGCTGCGGTAGAGCTTGTTGCGTGCCGGGTCGGAGACGGTGATGTAGGGCGGGTTGCCGACTACCACCGTGTACTGGTTCTCGGCCAGGTATTCCTTGAGCAGGTCGGCGTCTTCGCTCTCGTACGCGAAGATTTCCTTTTGTTCTTTTTCTTCCGCCTCCGCTGCTTGCTGGGCCTCCAGCATTTTCATCAGATCGCCCTGGGCTCGGGAGCTGAACGCGCCCCACGGGAGCAGCGAGTCGCCGGTGGCTACTCGGACCGGGAAGGCGGGGGTGCGTTCCAGGGTGGTGAGTCCGCAGGCTTTCGTGGCCGCGATGAGTAGGCGGAAGCGGGCGATGGCTACCGCGAAGGGGTTGATGTCGACGCCGGTGACCTGGCCCAGGGCTCGTTCGGCGAGGATGCGTACGTCGGTCCCGGGTTCGCGGTCCTGCCACTTGCGCAGCAGTCGCTTGAACGCGCCGAGCAGGAAGTGGCCGGACCCGCAGGTCGGGTCGATGACGCTGGTCTCGGCAAGGCCGAATTCTTTGACCGCTGGTTCGAAGGTGCGGTCGAGGATGAACTCCTCGACGAACTCGGGGGTCTGCAACAGCGCGTACGTCTTCTTGGCGTGCGCGGAGAGGTCCTGGTAGAGGTCGCCCAGGAAGCGGGTGTTCAGGTCGTCGCGGCGCAGCGACTCGGCACCGGCACCACGGCGGAAGAAGTCGCTGAGGTCCTCGGCGGCCGGGCCGGAGATGTCGAACCGCCAGAGCGGGTTGTGCCGGTCGAAGATCTTGCCGGTGGCGCGCAGTTCGGCCAGGTAGCCGAAGGCTTCGCGCAGCCAGTGCCGGTCGTTCTCCTTGGGGTGGGCGATCAGGTACGCCTGCCGGTGCTGCACCGCCTGCTCGGCCGGGGCGGCCGGGTCGGCGCCGCCGATCCAGAGCCCGTTGACCAGTTCGTTGTCCTCGCAGAAGCGGACGAAGACGCAGCCGAGCACCCAGGCCACCGCCGCCTGGTCGAGGATGTCCTCCAACCAGGTCTCGAAGCTGACCCCGACCCGCTCGGCGGCCTGCGCCCTGGCGTACTCCTGGCGCAGCTCGGCGCGCAACCCGGCGGCCTCCGCGATCTGCCCGCGCAGATCTTCCACCAGGTCCTTGACCTGCGCTTGCAGTGCCTTCAGCTCGATCACTGCTAGATCCTAAGGTCTGCCGCTCGCGCGGCTGTCATTCCGAGTCGTCGTCGGCGTCGCCTTCGAGGGTGCCGAAGACTGGCACGTCGAGGCGGTCGGCGAAGGCCCGGAGTCGCTGCTCCAGGAACTCGGTACGGTCGTCGACGAAGATCTGGTTGCCGTTGCCGCCGTCCCGCAGCCGCCGCCACGCCTTCACCGGGATGCCGTGGCTTTCCAGGATCTGCTCATCCCTCGGCAGGCTGAGCCCTTTGAGCGCGGCCAGCACGCCGATGTTAGGCGTGGTGGGGAAGATCACCCGGTTGGCGGGTCGGCTGTCCTTCGGCACCACATGCCGGAAGATCTGGCTGTCCGCGGTTTCCAGCAGTTTCACCACGTCGAACGGCTGGCCCAGCATGTCGAGCCGCCGGGGGAACTCCGTCGCCTCCCACGCCACGTACGCCTTGGTGCGGGCGCTGTTGAGGTTGAATGCTTCGGGCATCGGTTGCACGTCGCTGAGGTCCGGCCGGAGATCACCCGTGCCGCTGGCGAACGTCTCCATCTCCACCAGCGCCTTGCGCAGGACGGTGGAGGTCGCGCCGGCAAAGGCACTCGACCAGGAGGTCACCCAGAACCAGCGGCGCAGCCGGTCATACTGCCAGCCGCTGGGCTCCGGGCAGACATGAAAGAACATCGCCAGCAGCACGAGCTGATGCGAGTACGGCAGGAACTTCGCCTGCGGCAGGTTCACGCCGGTGCGGAGGAAGCGCGCGGCGAGCTGCACCGCGCGGTCGGTCTGCGGCAGGGCGTCGTGCAGGCGGTTCTGCATGTAGTCGGCGACCAGGCTCCACCGGGGCGACATGATGTCGGACTCCCCGGCGATCGCCAGCAACGCGCGGAACACCGCCAGCCGGGGCAACTCGCCGAAACCGGTGTCGGCGACAGCCGCGACGATCTCGTCGATCCGGCTGGCCAGCGAGGGCTGCTCCTTGCGGTACGTCAACGCGGAGACCATCTGGTCCGGGTCCATCCGGGTGCCGGTGCGGTTCAGCCGGGCGTAGACGTTTACCGCCTGCTCGATGCTCGCCCCGTCAAGGCGTACCAGCGTCAGCTTGTATCCCTTGATCCGCTGGGCGACCGCCTCGGCCTCCCGGGTCAGCGCATCCGCCTGGTCGGGATCCTTCACCGACAACTCCACCCGATAGAAGTGCCGGAGAAAGTCCCGGGTACGCATCACCGCCGCCAACGGCAGCAGATGGGGTGAAAACTTGCCGGACCGGTGGTGGCGATAGCGATCTGAGCCGAGCGGATCGGGACGCAGGTCCCGGTAGATCTGCCAGATCCAGTCCGCTTCGTGCTGCGGCGGCCCGTCGCGTAGCGGGCGGTTCAGCACCCCGAACAGCGTCGACACCCGCTGGTGCCCGTCAAGCAGGTAGGACACCTGGCGACCTTCCGGCGGCGGCGGGATCGGCAGGCCACCGATGCTGTCCAGCGAGGGCACTCGCTGGTTGGTACGCCAGAGCAGCAGACTGCCGATCGGGTAGCCCCGCTCGATGCTGTCGAACAACTCCAGCATCTGGTTGGGTCGCCAGACAAAGGGGCGCTGGAACGCGGGCACCCGGATTTCGCCCCGGCCGATGCCGCCCAGCAGATCATCGACGAGTGCGATGGTCGGGTCGGGCCGGATCTCGGCCTGGTCGGCGCGCATGACTCCAGTCTCCTACAGGATCCGGTTGATCATCGCGAGCAACTCCCGCAGCTCTGCCACGATGTCCGGCCCCAACTCGGCAAAGTCCTCCTCGGCCAGTGCGACATCGATGGGAAAGACCCGCTTGGGCACATGGCAACGGCGCCCCTTGAACCACTCCTTGAGATGCAGATAGCCCCGCCGCTCTGGCGCGATCGACCGTAGTTCTTCTACATGATCCATCTTGTACGAGAAGTGGTGCTCCCAGATTCGGAAGGGGGCGTAGTTCTCCATCATTCGCCAGGCCAGCATGTGCACCTCGGTGACGCCGTTCTGGACACACTTCTCGACCTTGTCCTGGTTGTTCTTGTCGTCACCGGCGTGTTTGCGATCGCTGTCGAGAAGGACCGCGACACGGACCAGCACCGTAAAGGCCGCTCGTTCGTCGGCGGCTAACTCGGGGATGTCGCCGCTGCCGCCGCCGTTGATGAAGCAGAGCCATTGACGGTCGGGCGACAATGCCTCCACCACCCGGTGCTCCCCGAGTGCCGCCGCCACCGCACGGACGAAACCGCCATCGCCGATCCGGTTTTCCACCACCAGGGTGGCGGGCCGACGCAGATCAGCCAGCAGATCCTTGAGCTTCGCGGCGGTGATCGTGGCAATAGCCGGTGCGGCTGGGGCCGGGCTCGCTGCTTCTACCAGCGCCTTCTGCACGAACTCCGTGAGCACCGGCGCTTCTGTGGTGGCGAACCGTTCGGCGCTCAGTGCAACCGGCAGACTCGGTCGCCAGTCGTGCCGCCCCTCGACCGCGAGGGCCAGCAGGCTGATCACCGAGAGCCGATCACCGGAGGTGAAGACCTCGGGCTCGATGTCAAGACGCATAGCCACCCTGCCTCAGTTGGGCGGCGGCCAGTGCCCGCACCTCGTGGTAATCCTGGGAGAAATAGCCCTCGGGCCACTCGTCGTCGAGGTTGCCCAGTCGGTCGATGCCGACCTGCCGGATGTCGGAGACACCGTCACGCTGTTCGACAACGTACACCGCCACCATTTCTGGTGGACAGCCCTCGGCAATGTGCCGGCGTAGTCGCAACAGGAGGGTTTCGCTGTGGGTTTCGATGAGGAAGCGGGTGCCGGTGTCTCGCGCGGTGTTGAGATAGAGGTCGGCCAGCGCGGCATGGGCACCGGGGTGCAGATGCATCTCCGGCTCCTCGATGATCTGCAACGCAGGCTGTGCATTCCGCCCGCGAAGTTCGTCGATGGCGCATTGCACGAGAATCGGCAGCACCTGCGAAAGCCCGGTGCCGGCATCGGCCAAGTTGACCCGGACTCGGCTGCCACGCCGGGTGAGCACCGTCGACCACAACGGACCTGCCTCGATCTCCTCGATTCGCCAGTCCGGCACGATCGACGCCAGTTTCTGGTTGACCCGTGCGATTAGCTCGCCAGAGTTACGTGCTTGGTCGTGTGCAAGGATGCCCAGCGTCCCTTGGCCCTGTTCGCCGATGCCTCGGGGCGCGCCCAGCGGTAGCCGGTGCTGCCGCTCGGGCCGGTCCCGATAGGCGCTGAGGAAGCGAATTGGTCCAAGGGACAGACTGCTCCGTCGCTCGTCGAGAAGGCGCAGCTCAGGAATGCCGGCCGGGCGTGGCCGCAGCCCGGCGAACCTGACAGGCCGCACGGCTGGCGCACGCTCCGGCACCTTGATCCGGTACTCGTAGCCCCCATAGCTGTCTGCCATCGTCGGTTGCCAGGAGAGCTGAATCTCCTGCTCTGCCAGCCCAATACGCAGGTCCGAGACGAAGGCC
Source organism: Micromonospora sp. PRAS1 (assembly GCF_059553435.1). Classification (NCBI taxonomy): domain Bacteria; kingdom Bacillati; phylum Actinomycetota; class Actinomycetes; order Micromonosporales; family Micromonosporaceae; genus Micromonospora; species Micromonospora sp. PRAS1. Next base: position 7,008 of record NZ_JCANNB010000024.1, on the reverse strand, counting down.
GATCGATCCTCGTCGACAAGCTGGACCATTGCGTCCATCGTGAATGGAGAGGGCCCGTCGACCTCGAAGCCGAGGAAGAACTTGCCGTGCGGGCTCTGCTCGAAGACGAGGTCGTCAAACCCGTCCACCGGCTGGGGTTGCAGGCGGTCCAGGTCGAGTGGGGCGGTGCTGGAGGTGTCGAAGCCGGTGGCGATGACCAGTGGGGCGCGGGTCAGGACGCTCTTACCGGAGTTGTTCTTGCCGAGCACCACCGTCACCGGGGCCAGCTCGATCTCCTGCCGGTCTCGGAAACAGCGGTAGTTCTCGAGCACGATCTTGCGCAGCGGCATTCCACAGTGTCTACCACAGCCTGTGACCAGTCGGGCACCCGCCCGCTGAGTACACAAGGTACAGTCGCCGACACGCAGAGGGTTGAGGAGGCAACCACGTGGGCACCAGCCCCGGCAACATTCCACAGAGGTCGACGGCCGTTCGTCGGGGCGGGCGACACTGGGTGGTCACCGCCATCGGCATGCCGATCCTGGCCGTGTCCGGGTGGTACGCCTACCAGCTCGACGTGCGGTTCGAGCAGTGTCTCGCCGCGCACGGGCCGGATTCCGCCGACCGGATCGATGGCGTCGCCGGGCCATGCCACCGCATCATGATGTCGAGCGGCACTCTGTCGCTCGCCTATCTGACTGCTTTTGCGGTGACCCTCATCGTCGGGCTCGTGCTCGGGGTCGTCGACGGCCGTCGACGACGTCGTTTCGCGTACGGCCGTTGGGTGTGCGTGGTCGTGGTCGGCCTCACCGGGCCATGGGCGCTGCTTGCGTACGCGCTGGCCTACGGCCTGGGACGGCTACTGCCTGCCCATCGCCCACCTGCGCGCCGACCGCAGGACGTGGCTCGGCAACAGGGCTGGATCGAGGCGATCCACCTTTACCAACGGCTCGCCGCGGGAGAGCCGCCACCTGTGGTTTACTCGCCCGACTTCCTCGGACCGGGCGTGGTCTACCTGGATGCCCCGTTCAACTACTCCCGCTACTACGGCACTACCGCCACCTACGAGCAGCGAAGCACCTTCGCCTACGGCCCGCTGGCCGTCGTCACCAGCGCGGTGGTCGGCGACCTCATCGGCAACAGCATCGCCCGCTCCCGCGCCGCGAGCTTCGCCCAGCCCCAATGGCGGGATTTCGCGTACGCGCGGGTCGTCCTGACACCGACGACCACCTGGTGCTGTGTGGGCGGTCCATGGCTGGCATTCGACCACGACGTGGTCATGGAGTACTCCGTCGACGGCATGAATGCCATGCTGACCTTTCCCGACGTGGAACCGTTGCGGCTGGGCGGGCCCTCCGTCTGGTGCCACGCCGTCATGTTCGCCTACGCCCGATTCGGGCCGGACCGCTGGCAGAGCGCACCGTTTCTGCACCCGGTACGCGAGGCGGTCGCCAGCCTCGGTCGGCAGTGAATCATCGCCCGACCAGACCGGTCCGGCGACTGCGGGGCTGGTCGGCGGCGTCGATCCAGTCGTCGGCGAGGTAGAGGGACTGGTTGGTTGGGGAGGTCAGCGGGAGCGGGACGCCGTCGAGCGTGGCCGACTCCGGGCGTCGAGTCGGGACCAGCAGCAGCCGGGCCGCCGGGCGGGGCCGGGTCGGATCGGCCAACTCCTGGAGCAGTTCGAGCTGCCCGTAGCGGGCCAGCGGCGCCGCCTCGGTGAGCAGCACCGGCCCGTCGGCGGCGGCGATCGCGTCGCGCACCGCCGGCAGCACCTGATGCCGGACGAGGTCGACGAGGCTGCGGAAATCGGCGTCCTGCGGCAGGCCGTTGTCGGCCGCCACGATCGCCTCCCAGGGAAAGCCCAGCGCACGCAGCCGCTCCAGCAGGATCGCCGTGACATCCACCTCGGTCAGCGGCAACCGGGCCAGCAGCGCCCGCCGGGCCGGGCCCAGCCGACGCCACGGCGCCTGCACGGCGAGGAAGGCGTGCCGGTCGATCGCCGCGGCGAGCCGGTCGCCCACCTCGTCGACGGCGTTGGGCTTGAGCAGCGGGGCATGGTTGGTGAAGTTACGGGTGCCGGTGACCGATGCCAACACACTCAACGGCCCGAAGGCCTGATCCTGTGCATGCCAGGTCAGCGGCACCTCGGCCTTGGCCAGCAGGTTGCTGAGGGTGGAACGGCTCGGCAGCGGCTCGGCGCGCGGGAAGCGGCTCCGCACCCGATCCCGCAGCTGCTGTTCACTGAGCCGCTGACCGATCAGGGTGCCGGTGGAAAGCCGCAGGGCGCGCTCGGCCGACATGCCCACCGGGTAGAGCTGCCCCTGAGCGTTGACGTCCACCCGGTCGTTGCTGCCGATCGCGGCCAGTTGCAGCAGCCGCAGGTCGGCCACTGGCGGCAGGCCCGACGGTACGGGCAGCCGACGCAGTTCCTCGATCGCCCGCTGCCGGGTCGGCAGCGGGTCACCGTCACCACTTCGGCGCTGGCGTGGCAGCGAGTCGTCGCCCGTCCGGCGCGGATGTGGCACGCCGACCAACTCGGCCGCGCGCCCACCCAACGTCACCACGTACTCGAGGAAATCGGCGGCGGTCACGTCGGAGGTCGGGTCGTCCGGCTCCCGACCGACCAGGACCAGTCCGGTCGGGCGCAGCCGCTGGATGGCCACCCGGGCGTTGCCGCCGGTGCTCAGTTCCGCCTCCACGGCGGCCCGGACCAGACCGATCGCCTGGGGCAGCCGTTTCGACCCGGGGGTGTAGGAACCGCGCACGGCCATCAGCGCCTCGGCCAGTTCCACGGCGGACATCACCCCGCCGCGGGCGTCGAGCAACGCCACGATCTCGTTGCGGACCGCACTCAACGCCGGCTCGGCCAACCACACCTTGGCCTGCGCGGCGAGCAGTTTGGAGATCTGCGGCTGACTGCGCCCGATGATCCCGGCCACGTCCTTCTGCGCCGGCCAGAGCAGGAACGTCCCGTCCTCGGCCGGTGCCTGCCCCAACAGCACGGCCAGGGCTCGGCGGTTACGCGACGTGGGCCCCGGCAGCAGAATTTCGCAGAGCGCCTCCACTCCCTGCGCCGCCGGCCGGTCCGTCGTATCGACAGGCTCGATGCCGGCCGGCACGACCGCGCGCAGTGCCCGCGCCTTGGCGAGGATCTCCTTGCGGGTGGCGTCGGGCACGCCCTTGGCCCGGGTCAGCACCGACGGCTCCGCGTCGAGCAGATCGCCGACGGTGACCATGCCGAGCCGCTCCAGCGCCGACCGGGCGCGGTCGGTCAGCTCGGCGGCGGCCAGCGGCGACTCCCGGGTCAGCCCCGGTACGGCCGGTCCGCTCGGTGCCGCCTTCGGGATCTGCTGGAAAATGGCCCGCCAGGCGTCGGTCATCTCGTCGACGGTGTCGAACCGGGCTGCCGCGTCGCGGGCCAGCGCCCGCCGGAAGAACTCCACCAGCCGGTCGGCGACGGCGGGATCAAAGGCGGCGGCCTCCAGCGTCACCTCGTCGCGGATCGCCGCCGGGTTGGCGTTGTCGCCCCATTTGGGCAGCGTGCCCGTTGCCATCTCGTAGAGCACCACGGCCGCCGCGAAGCGTTCCGCCGCCGCGTCGTAACGCAGCCGGCGCGGCGGCCCGAGGAACGGATCGAGGTAGCCGACGGTGCCGGCGGCGATCCGGTCGGCGGGAGTGGCCGACAGCGAGAAGTCGAAGACGCACAGGTGCGGCTGCTTGTCTTTGGGTCGGGGTCGGGCCGCCAGGTTGGCCGGTTTCAGGTCCCGATGCCAGACGCCCTGGCCGTCGAGGTAGTTGACGATGTCGAGCAGGTCCCGCCCGTACCGCTCCAGCAGGTCCAACGCGAGCCGGCCGCCTCGCAGCTCCTCGGCGAGGGTCGGCCTGCCGGCGCTCTCCATCAGCAGGGCGGTCCGGCCGCCGACCCGCACCGGACCGTCGATCAGCGCGGCCACCTGGGGGTGTTTCAAACTCGCGAGGGTACGCGCCTCCGCGGCCAACCGTTCCTCGTGCTGTTCGTCGCGGGCGACCTTCAGCACCGTGTCCTCGGCATCCCCCGGCCGCCGGACCAAAAGTGCGATGGCGGTGGCACCGGAGCCGAGCCGGTCCTTGACCTCCAGGCCGCCGTCCAGGACATCGCCGCGGTGCGCCGAGAGCGGATCGGTCACCGGCTCGGGTTCCGGAGCGGTCAGCTCCTCCCACACCTTCTCCAGCCCCGACCGGATCGCCGCGACGCTGGAAATCCGCTGCCCAGGGTCGCCACGGGTCGCGTCGTAGACCAGGGTGACCAACGCGTGCGGCATGCCGTCGACGACGGCGTCCAGGTGCAGGCCGCTGTCCCGGACCGCGCTGACCAACTCCTCCGGGCTCGCCGCCGGTGGGCTGCCGGCGAGAATCCGGTAGGCGATCGCGCCGACCGAGAAGACGTCGAGCTGATGCCCGGACAGCTTGGTGGCGGTTTCCGCCTCGGGCGCCTGATAGCAGCGGACCTCGTCGTCGAAGAACAGCTCCAGGCTCGCCGAGTCGCTGGACGGCCCCAACCGGGTCAGCTCGGTCGTCCCCTTCAGCCGTCCACCGGTCTGCCAGTCCGTCACCACAAGCGTCGGCCGCGGCCCGTCCGGGTCAGCGACGTAGACCGCTCGGGGTGAGAGCGCCCTGTGCGCCAGCCGGCGGGAGTGCGCGTAGTCGACGATCTCGGCGAGTTCCTGCACCAGTTGCAGCCGCTGGGCGAGCGTCAACGAGTCTCCGCGCCGCAACAGCCACTGGTCCAGGCGCACCCAGTCCTGCTGGTGTTCGAAGACGACCGCCGGCCCCCACGAATGCTCGACCAGGTCGTGGGCCCGCGCCACCCCGGGGTGGTGGATGCCCTGCAACAGGCGGAACTCCCGCTCCGCCGCCCGGCGGATCGCCGGCACCTCGTGCTCGGCCGCCCGGCTGGTCAGGTAGAAACGCACCCGTCGCACCAGCGCCGTGTCCATCACGTGCCCGCCGAGGAAGTCCTGCCAACCCAGGCCCTCGGCGAACGGCTTCGGGTGCAGCAGCAGTTGGCCGACCTTGCGATCCGCCACCGACGGTCGAATCTTCGCGCCCCGGACCAGCTCGATGATCTGGCGGCCCCGAGCCGCGTCGACCCGGTGCGCCGGGTTACGCGCTGCGGCCAGCAACAACTCCTTGACGCTGGGCAGGTCCGAGTCGTTTCCCGGTAGGCCGTAGACATGCTGGCGGCCGATGGCGTCCAGGCCACGAGCGTTCATGTTCCTGGCATGCAGGAACACCGCCGTGCCGACGTACGGTGCCTGGGCCTCCCGGCCCTGCTGGCGGGCGTAGTAGCGGATCAGGCTGGCCAGCCGCTTGGCCTTCCGGTTGGCCAGAATGTAGGGGTTGTCCTCCGGGGTGAGCCGGTGATTGCGGAACCGACGCACCCACTGCGTTCCGTCGCCGTGGATCTCGCCCTGCCAGTGCTTGAGCTCCAGCACGTAGAGCCCGCTGGGAGTGAGCACCAGAGCATCGATCTCGTTGATCGAACCGTCGGTGCCGACGAACTCGACGTTCGCCCAGACATGGAACGGGTCGGCGTCCGGCAGGTAGCTGGCCAACTCGCGCAGCCCATCCTGCTCCTGGGCGTGAATGCTGGCGTTGATCTGCTCCCAGCGCGGCGAATCCTCACGCATGCGCCGACTCCTCCACCCCCGACCGGCAACGATCCGGCTCAGCTTTCGCACCTTACCTGGCTGCGGCGCCTCCCGAGCAGCAGGGCGGCGCGGGTCGCGGCTATTCGAGCGGGCTGCGGATGTCGTTGGCGACCACGACTTCGGTGCGCAGCAAACGATAGTCGTCGGCCATTCGCTTGACGCGTACCCGGGCAAACGGTCAGGGCTGGCGATAGGTGACGCCGGGCCCGGGCATGGGATCACTTTCCGGGGGTATCACCGGTACATGAGGGCGAGTTTCCGGCTCGGCCGGATCGTGGGCGTACCGGTGGGGGTCAACTGGAGTGTCCTGGTCATTTTCGGGCTGATCTGGTGGGGGCTGTCGGCCAACCTGTTCCCGCAGTCGTACCCGGGACGGTCCGGGGTGGCCTACCTCTTCGCGGGGTTGGCCGCGGCGGTGGTCTTCTTCCTGGGGCTGCTCGCCCACGAGGTGTCGCACGCGGTGCTGGCGAAGCGTAACGGGCTGGGGGTCGAGGGGATCACACTGTGGCTCTTCGGCGGGGTCGCGCAGTTGCGTGGCGAGGCCCGGAACCCGGGGGCGGAGCTGCGCATCGCCGGCATCGGTCCGCTGGTCAGCCTGATCATCGGCGCCTTCTTCGGGGCGATCGCGATGCTGCTCGGCATCGCCGGGGTGCACGGGCTCTGGCTGGGCGTGATGGCCTGGCTCGCCGGCATCAACCTGCTGCTGGCGGTCTTCAACATTTTGCCGGCAGCGCCGCTGGACGGTGGCCGGCTGCTGCGCGCGGCGGTCTGGAAGGCCACCGGGGACCGGACCCGGGCGACGGTGGTCGCGGCCCGCGCCGGCTGGGTGTTCGGCGTGGTGCTGATCGGGTTCGGGCTCTGGCGGTTCCTCACCGGGGCCGGCGTCGGCGGGCTGTGGCTGGCGCTGATCGGCTGGTTCCTGATCGGTGCGGCCAGTCTGGAGGAGCGGCAGGCCCGGGTGGGCAGCGCGCTGCGCGGGCTGCGGGTCGCCGACGTGATGACCCCGCAGCCACAGACCGCCTCGGGTGAGCTGACGGTGGCCGACTTCGTCGACAACTATCTTTTCGCGTACCGGCACACGGCGCTGCCGCTGACCGCGGACGGCCGACCGGTCGGCCTGGTCACGCTCGACCGGGTCCGCAGCGTGCCGAGCGACCAGCGGAGCAGCACCACCCTGGAGGCGGTGGCCTGCCGGGCCGACGACCTGGTCCTCGCCTCCCCCGACGAACAGCTCACCGACCTGCTGCCCCGGCTCAGCGAGTGCGCCGACGGCCGGGCGCTGGTGGTCACCGACGGCCGCCTGGTCGGCATCGTCTCGCCCAGCGACATCAGCCGCGCC
>NZ_JCANNB010000023.1:0-108800 GCF_059553435.1 Micromonospora sp. PRAS1 | reverse complement strand
TCGGCCAGGTGGCGGGGCAGGTGCACGCGGGTGTGCAGGTCGATGGTGCGTCCCCAGGGCAGCGGCTCGTCGACGACCAGCTCGAACCCCTCGCGCAGATGCGTCTCGACCGGGGTGTCGGCCGCCGACCCGAGCCGGGCCACCAGGGCGATCAACCGGTCGCTGGTGCCCCGCAGCCGGTCGGCCAGCCCGGCCAGCCCGCCGCTGGCCGCGACCAACTCGTCCAGCTCCGGCCGGTGGACCTCGGCCAGGTCGTAGAAGGCGTACGGCGATCCGGCGAGCACCGCCTCGGTGGCCTCGCTCATCAGCTCGTCACCGGCGACCAGATGCGCCAAGATCTGCTCGGCGCTGTACCGCCCCGGTGGCGGCGGCCCGAAACGGCCCGCGTCGACCTCGGTCAGCACCGCGTCGTACGCCCGTCGCAGCCCGTCGACCTCCACCGGCCGAGCCTATCGGCGGCCCCGGCGCGCCCGCAGGTAGTCGCTTACCACGTACTCGCCGAGGTCCTCGGTGTCCGGCGTGAAGACCCGGCCCCGGCTGCGGCGGGCCACCGCGTCGACGAACCGGTGCAGCCCCGGCTCCTCGCCCAGCATGAACAGGTTCAGGGTCGCCCCGTACCGCCGCAGCCGGTCCACCTCGCGGATCGTCGCCTCGATCGTCTCCGGCAGCGGCGGCCAGCTGAACAGCGCCTCCCCGTCGTCGGGATCCAGGTGTGCGGTCGGCTCCCCGTCGGTCACCACAAGCACCACCGGCTCGGCGTCCGGGTGGCGGCGCAGGTGCCGCCCGGCCAGCCGCAGCGCGTGCTGCAGGTTGGTGCCCTGCGTCATGTCCGGCTCGACGGCCGCCAGCTCCTGCTGGCTCAGGGTCGCCGCCGTCCGGCCGAAGCCGATGATCTGGAGGGCGTCCTGCGGGAACCGGGTCGCCATCAGGTGGGCCAGGGCGAGCGCCGTCTGCTTCATCGGCCCCCAGCGGTCCTGCGAGATCATCGAGTACGACAGGTCGACGCAGAGCGCCACCGCCGCCGACGCCCGCCGCTCGGTCTCCACCACCTCGAAGTCGGCGACGGCGAGCCGCACCGGCACGCCCGGGCCGTTCCGCTGGATCGCCCGGGTGAGCGTACGCACCACGTCCAGGGGCTGCTCGTCGCCGTACTCCCAGGGCCGGGACGCCCCGCTCACCTCGCCGGCCGCGCCCGCCGAACGCAGGTCGTGCTGCCCGCGCGGGCCGGCCGTCAACTCGGCGAAGACCCGCCGCAGCGCGGTGCCGCCGAGCCGGCGCAGCGCCTTCGGACTCAGCGTCAGCCCCTCCGCGTCGCGGGTCACCCAGCCCTGCCGGCGCAGCTCCCGCTCCAGCTCCCGCAGCCGGCGTACGTCGTCGGCGGCGTCGCGGCCCAGCGTCCGGGCCACCGCTTCGACGTCGATGTCGTCAAGGGTGGCCCCGGGATGCGCCTGGCCCAACTGGTCGAGCAGGTCGTCCAGCTCGGCCACCTCGTCGAGCACCCCGGTCGCCTCACCGTAGCCGAGCGACTGGCCGCCCTGCGTCCGCTCGCCCCGGCCCCAACGCAGGTCGGGGCGGAGCGAGCGCAGGTTGCCCTCCAGCGCGGCGAGTTCACCGGCGAGCCGGTCGCCGAGCGACTGGCGCATCAGACCGGCCAGCTCCTCGCGCTGCCGCTCGGAGAGCGAGTTCATCAGCCGCTGCCCGGCCGCCGCCCGCCGGGCCAGTACGTCCACCAGTTCGTCGACGTCGGCCGGCCGCTCCGGGAAGAAGTCGCCGTGCCGGCGCATGAACTCGGCGAAGGCGTCGGTGGTGTCCTCCGCGCGGGCGTGCCGGGCCAGCAGGTCGTTGAGGTCCCGCATCATCTCGGCGAGCCGCTCCTGCATCGCCGGGTCGGCGGCCAGTTGCGCGGATTCCCGCAGCCCGGCGAAGCGCTGGCCGAGTACGTCGTCGCGCAGCCCGTCGAGAATCCGCTGGTAGGTCTGCCGGGCCTCGTCGCTGGCCCACCGGTAGCCGGAGAGTTCGCGCACCGCCTGGGCGGTGGATCGGGGCAGATTGTCCAGCACCGCCTCGGCGAACCGGGCCGCCTCGTCGTGGCGGCCGGCCAACTCGTCCCGCTCGGCCGCGAGGGCCTGATCCAGCAGGGCCCGGGCGCGGGTCACCGCGCCGTCCAGGTCACCCCGGCGCAGCGCCTCCCGGCGCAGCCGGCGGGCCCGGGCGGTCAACTCGTCCAGCCCGCCGCGCCCCTGCGGGCCCCGGCGCAGCAGGTCCCGCAGCGCCTGACGCAGGCTGCCGCCGGCCAGTACCTCCGTGCCGACCTGGTCCACGGCGGCCTGCACGTCGTACGGCGGCGCCAGTGGGTCGGGGCCGCCGCGCCACTGGCCGTACCGGAAACGGTTGCCGGCCATGCTCAGTCCCGGGCGCCGTAGCGGGTGCGCCCCGAGTCGGTGACGTCCTTGCCCAGCCGGCGGCTCAGGTGCAGCCCCTCCAGCACGAACTCGACGGCCGCCGCGGCCTGCCCGGGGCTGGGCGCGTCGCCGATGCCGAGCCGGTCGAGCACCTTGGCCAGCCCCGGCACCGTGCCCACCTGGCGCAGCAACTCGGCCGCCGAGACCAGCTCCCCGGTGTCGATCGTCCGGTCCTCCTCGACCAGCGCGGTGAAGCCCGAGAGGTCCAACCCGGCCAGCCGGGCCCGGAACGTCTCGGCCGTCGCGGTACGCAGCAGGTGACCGAGGACCTCGATCTCCCGCCCCTCCTCGCCGCTCTCGAACTCCACCTTGCCCCGCAGCGTCGAGGTGACCGAGACCGCATCGCCGATGCGCGCCACGGAGGCCGCAGCGGGCTCGGCGGCGGCGAGCAGGCTGTCCCGGCGCAGCGCGGCGGCGGCGACCGTCTCGGCGGCGGCGACGGCGAACCGGGCGGAGACCCCGGAGCGCTGGTCCACCGAGGGCGAGTCGCGCACCGCGCGGGCGAACCGGGCCAGCACCTCCAGCATGTGCTCCGGCACCTCGGCGACCAGCTCGGCCTCCTGCCGGATCAACGCCAGCTCCAGCTCCAGCCCGATCGGATAGTGGGTACGGATCTCGGCACCGAACCGGTCCTTGAGCGGAGTGATGATCCGGCCCCGGTTGGTGTAGTCCTCCGGGTTGGCGCTGGCCACCAGGAGCAGGTCCAGCGGCAGCCGCAGCTGGTAGCCGCGTACCTGGATGTCCCGCTCCTCAAGCACGTTGAGCAGCGCCACCTGGATCCGCTCGGCCAGGTCCGGCAGTTCGTTGACCGCGAAGATGCCCCGGTTGGTACGCGGCACCAACCCGAAGTGGATCGTCTCGGGGTCGCCGAGCGTACGCCCCTGTGCCAGCCGGACCGGGTCGACGTCGCCGATCAGGTCACCGACGCTGGTGTCCGGGGTGGCCAGCTTCTCGCCGTAACGCATCGACCGGTGCAGCCAGCCAATCGGAAGGCTCTCGCCGGCCTCGGCGACCAGCGCCTGGGACGCCGGGGTGACCGGACGCATCGGGTGTTCGTTGAGCACCGACCCGACGATCACCGGCGTCCACTCGTCCAGCAACGTCGCCAGCGCCCGGATCAGGCGGGTCTTGCCCTGGCCACGCTCGCCGAGCAGCACCATGTCGTGCCCGGCGAGCAACGCCCGCTCCACCTCGGGCAGCACGGTGTCGTCGTACCCGACGATGCCGGCGAACCGCGGCTCGCCGGCCCGCAGCCGGGCCAGCAGGTTGTCGCGCAGTTCCTGCTTGACGGTGCGGTACCGGTGCCCGGCGGCACGCAGCGCCCCGAGGGTGTCGGGCAGGTCGCTCGGCGGAACCGGAAAGTCAGTCACCCGCCCAACGCTAGCTCACCTCATTCCGGGCCCACCGGACTCGCGGTCCTCGCAGAGCTGGTTGACGGCGGTGTCGATGGCGACCCGTTGGGCATCGGCGGGGTACGTGCCGGGGTCCACGGCGGCGAGGGCGTTGAGTCCTTCGACCAGGGCGACCAGGCTGGTCGCCCTGGTGACACAGTCGGCCGGGGACCAGTCCGGGCGGGCGGCGGCGACCAGGCCCCGGATCCGGTCGACGAACCGCCGGTTGTAGGCCCGGTGCTGCTCGGCCAGGACGGGGTCGGCCAGCGCGGCGGCGAGGAAGCCGACCCAGACCCGGGCCTCCTCGCGTTTCGCCTCGGTCGGCGAGGCGGCCTGGAGCAGCACGGCCCGCAGCGCCTCCCGGGGCGTGCCGGCGTCGGTCTGGGCGGCGTCGGCGCGTTGACCGGTACGCCGATGCAGCAGTTCGCGGGCGTGCAGCAGCAGGGCCTGCTTGTCGGCGAAGGTGTGCAGCACCATGCCCGTGGTGCAGCCCGCTCGCTCGGCGACCGCGCGCAGGGTGAGCCCGACCAGGCCGCGCTCGGCCAGCACCGACCAGGTGGCCGCCGAGAGGCGGCGCTGCTGGTCGGCGAGATCGCGTCGTCTGGCCATCCGTGCCCCTTCCCGATCGTCGACCCGAACCGTAGCGTACGTTACGGTAACGCTTGTTACGGAAAGGGTGGTGGGATGTTCTCCGTCCGGCACGAACCATGGGAGTCGAGCGACGGTGCCCGGCTACGCGCCGCCCAACGCAGCGAACTCGACGCCCGCTACGGCAACGACGACCACGAACCGGGAGCGGCCCCCACCGCCGAATCGGTGAGCATCTTCCTGATCGCCCGCGACGGCACCGGCACCGCCGTGGGCTGTGGCGGACTACGCCTGCTCGGCCCCGACTCCGCCGAGATCAAACGGATGTACGTCATCCCGTCCGCCCGTGGCACCGGCGTGGCGACCGCCATCCTGCGCGCCCTGGAGGACGCCGCACGCGACGCCGGTGTGCACACCCTGCTGCTGGAGACCGGCACCGCCCAGCCCGAGGCGATCCGCTTCTACGAACGCGAGGGCTACCGCCGCGTCGACAACTTCGGCCCGTACCAGGGCGAACAGCTCTCCGTCTGCTACGCCCGCGACCTGGCCTGAACAACTCTGAGCCGAACTGCACGGCACCGGGGAACTGTCCGGATGCGACAGTTCAGCGGGCTACCACTCCTTGTCTCCACACCTATACTCGCGGTGAAGCTCCCGCCGCCACGGCCATCGGAACCCGGCCCGCCCCGGCGACTGCCACGACCTCAGCCACCCCATGGCCAGAGTCCCAGGCGCGGAGGTGCGGTGCTGTACTTCTTCCTCAGCTACGCGAGGGGCGACGAGGATGCCCTCGTCCAACGCTTCTACGAGGATCTCAGCGCAGACGTACGCCTGATCGCCGGGCTGCCCCGCGACAAGCAGGTGGGTTTCGTGGACCGCACGATGCTGCTCGGCGAGCGGTGGCCACAACGGCTGGTCGACGCGCTGGGCAGTTGCGGGTCCTTCCTCGCCCTGATGACACCCCGTTACTTCCAGAGCAAGGTGTGCGGCCAGGAGTGGCAACTCTTCGCCGACCGCACCGCCCGCTTCGAGCAACAGCGTCGGGTGGACGCCTCGCTGCTCAAGCCCTTGATGTGGATCCCGGCGCAACCGGGCCGGATCCATCCGGTGGCCCAGCCCCTGCAATACACCTCGGACAGCATGGGCGAGCTGTACCAGCGCCTCGGCATCCGACAGTTGATGCGGCTGCAACGCCACAGCGACGACTACCGCACCTTCGTGTTCGAGCTGGCCAACCAGATCGTGGCGAGCGTGGAGACCCATCCGCTGCCGGAGGATCGCCGCCAGATCGATCTCCAGACGGTGCGCAACGCCTTCGACGACGCCCACCCGGCAGCGACCCCCGGCACGGCGAACCGCGGCACCGACCCCACCAGCGCCCTGCTGGTCCACTTCATCGTGGCGGCCACCAACCGGGAGGAGATGCGCGGCATCCGGCAGGACGTCACGGTCTACGGCGACGACCCGTTGCAGTGGGCGCCGTACCGGCCACCGATGCCCGAGCCGCTTGTCGACTACGCCCGGGAGATCGCCGCCGACCACAGCTACCGCTCCACGGTGCTCGACGTGGACCGGCTGGAGCACGGTGCCGACCTGGCCGCCCGCTACAACCAGATCCTGGTGTTGATCGTCGACGCCTGGCTCACCCGCCTGCCGGCCCGACGGCAAGCCCTGGTCGAGCACGCCTCGGCGGCGCTGGGCAACCAGCGGGCCGCGACCGCGGTCCTGATCCCCAGCAGCCGGGACGACCCGGAGACCCGGGAGCACTGGCAGTCGCTCTCCCGGGGCTGCCGGGAGATCTTCGACGAGTTCACCTCGGACGACGAGCTGTACCGGTCGAACATCATCACCCACCGCGCCTTCGAGGAGATGTTGCCGGAGGTGCTGGAGGTGGCGCGGAACCGGGTGTTCAGCCGAGGGGCGGTACGCCGGCCGCCCGACCGGTCGACGGACACCGCACCGCCCCGGCTCGACGGCCCATGGGCCGGCATCGAGGATGAGCCCGCAACGGAGGACCAGCGTGACGAGCACTGACCTGCGCGAGGCGATCAGCGGCGGCCAGGGCCGGATCGTCACCTTCTACTCGTACAAGGGTGGAACCGGGCGCACCATGGCGCTGGCGAACGTGGCCTGGATCCTCGCCGCGAACGGTTACCGGGTGCTCGCCGTGGACTGGGACCTGGAATCTCCGGGCCTGCACAAGTACTTCCACCCGTTCCTGCTCGACAAGGACCTGCGCACCTCGCGTGGAGTGATCGACATGGCCCGGGACTACGCCGAGGCCGCGGTGCGTCCCTACGACGAGACGGAGGACCCGGACTGGATCGGCATCGCCGCCGACGTCCTGCGGCACGCGGTCTCGCTGGAGTGGCGCTTCCCGCTGCCGAGCCGGGACGTGACCGGCGGCGCCCGTCCCGTCCAGCCCGGCTACCTGGACCTGCTGCCGGCTGGGCGCCAGGACCCATCGTACACGAAGGCGGTCAGCACCTTCGACTGGCAGGCGTTCTTCGAGAAGCTCGGCGGCAACAGCTTCCTGGACGCGCTGGCCGCCAGCATGCGGGACAACTACGACTACGTGCTGATCGACAGCCGTACCGGGGTCAGCGACGGTGCCGGCATCTGCACGGTGCGGCTGCCGGACGCGGTCGTCACCTCCTTCACCCTCAACGAGCAGAGCATCGACGGGGCCGCCGCCGTGGCGCGGTCGATCGTCCGGCAGCGCGGCGACCGGCCGGTGCGGATCCTGCCGGTGCCGATGCGGGTCGACAACGCCGAGCAACTCAAGCTGGAGGCCGGACGGGACCAGGCGCGCCGCCGGTTCACCCCGTTGCTGCCCCGACTCTCGCCCGAGGAGACCGACCGGTACTGGGGCGAGGTCGAGATCCCCTACCAGCCCTACTACGCCTACGAGGAGATCCTCGCCACCTTCGGCGACCGGGCCCACCACGAGGCCACCCTGCTCGCCGCGTACGAGCGGCTGACCCGCGCCATCACCGAGGGCGCGGTGGAGGACCTGCCGCCGATGGACGATCGGCTCCGGCGCAAGTGGCTGGCCAAGTTCGAGCGGCAACGGCTCACCGGCAGCGCCCCGGACGTCTTCGTCAGCTACGTGGCGCTGGACCGTGCCTGGGCCGAGTGGATCTGCGACGAACTGCGGGCGACCGGGCTGCGGCCGGTCATGCGCGAGGTGGACTTTCCCGCCCACCCGGCCGGGGGCGACCCGGCCACCGTCGGTTTCAAGGATGCCGCCCGGCTCATCGTGCTGCTGTCCCAGGAATACATGCAGTCGCCGAACGCGGCCGAGCTGTGGAGCCAGGCCACCACCCACGACCCCGCCACCGGCACCAGCTACCTGGTTCCGGTCCGGCTGGACAATTCCCGCGCTCCGGGTTTGTTCCTGGAACGCATCCCGGTCGACCTGGTGGGGGTCAACGAGCAGGAGGCGACGGCCCGGCTGCTGGAGGCCCTGGATCATCCCGCCCGGCCGGCGGCCGAGCCGCAGGACGCCCAGCGACGCCGCCGCTTCCCCGGCAACGAACCCCCGATCTGGCGGGTGCCCCTGCCGCGTAACGTCCAGTTCGTCGGGCGCGGTCAGCTGCTTGAGGAGATGCGGGACTGGCTCTCCGCCGCCGACGCCGGGCACGGGCCGCTGGCGCTGCACGGCCTCGGCGGCGTCGGGAAGAGTCAGATCGCGCTGGAGTACGCCTACCGGTTCCGCGCCGAGTACGACGTCGTCTGGTGGATCTCGGCCCAGCAACCGAGTGTCCTGCGCCTGGCCCTGGGCGCGCTCGCCGACCGGCTGGCCGCCGAGCTGGACACGCCGCTGAGCGGCAGCGTCAGCGACCGGGTCCAGTGGGTCCTCGACGTGCTACGCCGTGGGGTGCCGTACCGGCGCTGGTTGCTGATCCTCGACAACGCCGACGAGCCGATGGAGCTGTCGGAACTGCTCCCCCAGGGGCCCGGGCACGTGCTGATCACCACCCGTAACCACGCCTGGACGCGACACGCCCGGACGCTTGAGGTGGGCGCCTTCGACCGGATGGAGAGCCTCGCCCTGCTGCGCCGCCGCGCCCGGCACCTGGCCGGCGGCGACGCCGAGCTGATCGCCGACCGGCTGGGTGACCTGCCGCTCGCCATCGAACAGGCGGGGGCCTGGCTGGCCACCACCGGCGAGTCGCCCGAGCAGTACCTCACCCGGGTCCGGCGGTACCTGCCGGACATGCTGGCCGGGGAGCTGCCGGCCGACTACCAGCAGACCGGTGCCGAGCCGTGGCTGGTCTCGCTGGACAGCCTGCGCGAGCGCAACGCGGCGGCGGCGAAGCTGTTGGAGGTCTGCGCCTTCTTCGCCAGCGAGCCGATCCCGATGTCCCTGATCAACGGGGACCGGTTCATCACGGTGCTGCTGCCCTACGATCCGTCCCTGCGCGACCCGCTGCTGCTGGGACGGGCGCTGCGCGACATCGGCCGGTACTCGCTGGCCCGCATCGACAGCGTCCGGGGCGGCGGCCGGGGGCGCGGCCAGGACCGCTCCGACGAGGCCGGTCAGACCAGCCTGCGGATGCACCCGCTGGTGCAGGAGCTGATCCGGGAGTCGCTCTCCGACGAGGAGAAAAACGAGAACCGCCGGCACGTGCACGCCATCCTGGCGGCGGCCAACCCCAAGGATCCCGACCAGCCCGACAACTGGCCGATCTACGCGGAGCTGTGGCCGCATCTGCTGCCGTCCCGGACCCTCAACTCCGACCAGCCCGAGGTGCGGCAACTGCTGCTCGACGTGGCCCGCTACATGTGGATCCGGGTCGACTTCGCCACCTGCGCCGAGCTGGCCGAGCAGGCAATCGAGCTGTGGCAGGCCCGGCACGGCCCGGACGACCCGCAGGCGCTGATGATGCGCTTCCACCTGGCCAACGCGCTGCGGTTGGAGGCCCGTTACCAGACCGCGCACGACATCGACCGGGACGTCTACGACCGGCTCGCCCGCACCCTCGGTCACGACCACGAGTACACCGTGATCGTGGCCGGCAGCCTCGCCGCCGACCTGCGTGCGCTCGGGTTCTTCGAGCGGGCCCGGGAGCTGGACACCCGTACCGAGGCACTGGCCCGGGACGTCTTCGGCGAGGACCATCCCCGGGCCCTGATCGCGGCGCACAACCTGGCCATCTCGCTACGCCTGGTCGGCGACCTGCGCGGGGCGCTGCGCCGCGACGAGCGCACCCTGGCCCGGCGCCGGGAGACGCTGGGGCCGATGCATCCGTTCACCCTCTTCTCCGCCGGTCAGTACGGTCGCGACCTGCGCGACACCGGCGACCTCATCGAGTCGCGCCGGGTCCTGGAGGCGGCGGTGGAGGCGCATCGGCTGGTGCTCGGCGAGGAGGACGCCGAGACCCTCCGGGCGCTGAAGAACTACGCGGTGACCCTGCGCAAGCTCGGCGAGCTGGAGCGGGCCCACACGTTGAGCACGGACGTGCTGCTGCGGTCCCGCCGCCGGCACGGCCAGGATCATCCCGACGTGCAGGCCAGCGCGATGAACCTGGCCTGCGACGAGTCGGCCCTCGGCGACGACGCGGCGGCGCTGCGTCGGGCCCGGCCGGTGTACCGGTGGTACCGGGACCACATGGGCGAGGATCACCTCTTCACCCTCGCCTACGCCAACAACGTGTCGATCTTCCTACGCAAGGTGGGCGAGACGGAGGCCGCCTTCGAGCTTTCCGACCAGGTCGTCGCCAGGTTCACCGAGCGGATCGGCGCGGACCACCCGTACACCCTGGCGGCCAACATCAACCTGGCCAACTGCTGGTTCGGCCGCGGCGAGTTCGCCGCCGCCCTGACCAGCGACCAGGAGGCGTACGAGCGCAGCCGGCGAATCCTGGGACCGGCTCATCCGGACACCCTGGCGGTGGCGAACAACCTGGCCACCAGCCTCAGCGTCACCGGGGACCACCGGGGTGCCCGGCAGCTGCGGGACCAGGTCATGCCGGCGTTCCGTCGGGTGCTCGGGGAGGAGCATCCGAACACCATCGCCCTCGTCGAGGCGAACCGGCTCAACTGCGATCTGGAACCGCCACCGACCTGATCCCCGCCGGCCCGATCGCCACCTCTGCCTCCGGAGCCGACCGCCCGGCCGCCGGCTCCGGATGGCCGGAGTCCTGCCCCGGACGGTCGAACGCCAACTCCGGATGGTCGATTTCCGGCCCGTCGGCGTAGCCGCAGCGGACCGGGGCGAGCCAGCGGGACAGGTCGAGCGGATCCGCCGCCGCGCCGGCCTCGGCCAGCGCGTGCAGGACCGCTCGGCACAGCTCCGGATCGGCCCGCAGGGCCGACTCGGCGCTCGGTAGCCGCCCGTCGGCGAGGGTCAGCCCGACCCAGGCGGCCACCTCGTCCGGATGATGCCGCAGCCGCCGCTGGTACCACGCCCGAGCGGCCAGGTTGTCACCGGCGGCCAGGGCCAGGTCACCGGCGGAGGCCGCCGGAAGCACGTCGGCGAGACGTTCGGCACCGCTGCGCAGCCGGTCGAACCGCTCCGGGTCGGCCAGCCGCAGCCGCACCAGGTCCAGCCGGGGACTGCGGCTCAGCCACCGCCCGTCGGCCGGCCGTACCCGCATCGGGACGGTGATCGCCGGACAGGTGGCACCGGCGCGCCAGGCCTCGACGAGCCGCGTCACCAGCCGGGCTTCGGGTCGCCGGTTACGCAGCCGCCACACCGTCCAGTGGTCCGCCGCGGCCTCGCGGGCGAGCACGGCCGCCTCCGGCGGCACCGGGTCACCGCGCCAGCCGTCGATCACCGTCCGCAGCCCGGCGACGAACCGCCGGCCGGCCGGGGTGAGCCGGCCGTGTGACTCGACGTCCGCGCAGGTCCGTCCGACCCGGTCCCGCCAGCGGGCGAACTCCACCTCGGCGAGTCGGGCCCGACCGGCCGCGACCGCCGTCCGCCGGGTACGCCAGAACTCGGTCACCGCGATGAAGGCGTACACCCCTTGCAGGGCGGCACCGAGCGGCCGGGGGTCGTCGCGCCAGGGCGCGTAGTAGTAGCGCTGGTCGGCGGGGTCGTAGAGCGGCTCGATGTCGATGGCGGCACCGAGCTTCGCGTGCTGGAACTCGTGCAGCAGGCCGAGAGCGAACGTCGGACCGTCCGCCGGCGGGGTCATCGAGACCGCACCGAAGGCGGCCATGCTCGTCACGTTCACCCCGGCGCTGGCCGAGTCGGCCTGGAGCGGCACGATCGTACGCAGCCCTTCGGCGATCGCCTCGGCATGGCCCCGGTGGTGGCGCACCAGGATGGGCCAGGCCTCGTCGAGCATCCGCTGCCACCGGCCGACCTGTGCCGGATCGAGCCGGCCGGTGGCGCAGAGCCGATGGCAGTCGCGGTACGGGTCGAGGTCATCGAGGCTGAGCCGGAGGGTGAGGCCCTCCGCCCGGCTGTGCAGTCGGTGCAGCCCGGACCAGCCCGCCGATGCGCCGTCCGTGCCGGCCAACTCGACATGCCACGGCGGCACATCGGGTTCGAGCGGGGGTAGCTCGACCGGGCCCACTCGCGTCCGGTCCCCGGTGCGGGAGACCGTGACCGGGCCGGATCCGCCGACCCGGGCCCGGCCGAACGAGGGCAGGAAGACCTCACCGTCGCGCGCCGGCACGGCCAGCTCGAACTCCAGGCCGGCGCGGATCGCCGCCGCCACGGCCAGCGCACCGAGGTAATCCAGATCGGCCTCGACCGGAGCGGCAGGTCCGGACTGCCACGCCAGACCTGCCATGGTCCGGCCGGATGGTGGAGCGGGTTCGGGTTCCGTTCCCGCCGTGCCGGGTTCGGGTTGCGCGGCCTGCCGCAACCGGCGCAGCGTGACCGTCAGCCACGCGCCGGTGTGCGGCAGGGCCAGCATCGCCGGACCGACCGCCGGATCCCGCCGCACCGCCGCGGTGAGCAGCGCGAAGTACGGGCCGACCGCGGCCGGACCGGCCAGGTCCAGCACGGCCCGCAGCTGGAGCATCCGCTTGCTGAGCTGCCCGGCGCGCAGCGTCCGGACCAGTTCGGCACCGCCCGCTCCGGCGGCGAGCAGGTCAACCTCGGCCGGACTCAGTCGGTGGTAGCGGCTCACCGCCCGCCGCCCCGTAGCCCGACCAGATCGGCCCGGAGCCGGCCCGCCACATGCTCGATGAGCAGTCGAAGATCGGCGCAGTAGACGGACGGATTGCGGAAGCTGCCGGCCCGGTACCGGTGCGGATAGTTGCCGCCACCGCAGACCCGGTGCACGGGGCAGGCCCGGCAGCTGGGGGCGAGCGCCGACACACCGGCCTGCCGGACGGCCACGGCCGGGTGGCGCAGCACCTCGTCGAAGGAGTGGTCGAAGACCGTCAGGTCGGTGTCGACCGCGCCCGGATAGCTGGACCGCAGGGTGTCGACCTGTTCGTAGCCGCCGTCGGTGTTGACCACCACGGCCGCGACCGGGCTCAACCCCACCGACTCGGTCCGGCTCTGCCCGCCGAGCAGCAGGTTGAGCACTTCCTCGAAGAGGCGGACCCGGGTGGCCCGCACGGGGGCGTCGTACCAGGCGTCGAAGGCATCGGCGAGCCACCTGCCGTACCCGCCCTCGGCGTGCCCGGCCCGGCGCGGAGGCGCATCCCAGTTCGCGTGTGGCAGCAGGAAGTCCACAATCGGCGGGCGGTACGCCAGCAGCGCCTGGTACGTCCGTCGCGGATCGGCGTCGACGTCGACCACACAGAGGATGCCCGCGTACGCCTCGGGTCGCCCGGCCAGCAGCCGCAGCGCGCGGTCGACGGCGTCGAAGCTGCCGCGCCCGGAGGCGTAGCGGCGGTGCCGGTCGTTTGTGCTCCGGTCGCCGTCCAGGCTGACCCCGATCAGCACGCCCGCCTCGGCCAGTACGGTCAGGGCACGCTCGGTCAGCAGGGTGCCGTTGGTCTGGACGCTGATCCGGGCCGGTGTGGGGCTGACGGCGGCCCGCAGCCGCTCGGCCATCCGGGCCAGCGCCGGCGCACCGACCAGCATCGGTTCACCACCGTGCAGCACGATCCGTACCGGACCCGATTCGTGCGCGTGGACGTGCTCGGCCAGGCGGCGACAGACGCGGTCGAAGATGTCGGGCGACATCAGGGGCGGGTCGGTGCGGGCGCTGCGGTCGGCCAGTTCGTACATGTAGCAGTAGTCGCAGGACAGATTGCACCTGCTGTGGACCTTGAGAATGAACTCGGAGAAGGGCACCGGCCGCGCCGGGGCCGGTCGGTGCGCCACCGCCTGCCCACGCCCGTCGCCCGGCACGGTCACATCGCCGAGTTCCACCCGGCGACCGCGTCCTGCGGGCGGTCGCTCTCCTCAAGAACCCGGCGCAGCGAGAAGGCAAACGCCGACTGGTCCAGCTCCGGCAGATCGGCCAGGCTCACGTCGCTGAGGTCCGCGAGAACCCCAAGCGAGCCGTCTTCGGTCGTATCCATAGTGATCCGTCCACCCGCGAGGGAAACTCGCGCCCGAATGAGAAATGACTTGTGCGAGAGCCGCCGGACCAGAGCCCGTGCCAACCGCCGAACCCACCGACGAACCGAGTCATCGTATCGGCATCACGCCGCCGCGCGGGAACCCGGGCGGTCATCCGGTACGGGCGCGAATCAGCTTCGGCAACGCCGCCAACCCGGTCACCGGGCGGACCGCCCGCGCCGCGTTCACCAGCGCGGCGTACTCGTCCTCGGTCAGGTCGATCTCCGCGGCGGCGGCGTTACGCTCCATCTGCTCGACGCTGGACGCGCCCGGAATGGCCACCACGTTCGGGTGACGCAGCACGTACGCCAGGGCGATCTGGCTCGGCGTGGCGTCGTGTGCGGCGGCCACCTGGCGCAGCGTCTCGATCAGGGCGGCGCCCCGGGCCAGGTTCTCCGGCAGGAAGTACGGGTTGGCTCGGCGGATCGCGCCCGTCGGCCGATGCTGCGCGTCGTACCGCCCGGAGAGGAAGCCCTGGGCCAGCGGGCTGTACGCGATGACCACCCGGCCGGCCTGCTCCGCGTACGGCAGCAGATCCTCCTCCGGCTTGCGGTCCAGCAGGCTGTAGCGGACCTGGTTGCTCAGCACCCGCCGGCCCAACGCGACCTCGGCGACCTGCCAGCGGCGCAGGCTGTAGTTGCTGACCCCGACCTCGCCGACCAGGCCGACGTCCTGCAATGCGCGCATCCCGCGCATGGTGGTGTGGTCGGCGACAAACGGATTGGGCGTGTGCACCTGGTAGAGGTCGATGCAGGTGACGCCGAGCCGGGCCGCCGAGGCGACCGCCCGCTGCTGCACCACCGCCGCGACCGGCAGCACCGGAGCAATCTTCGTGGCGACGACCACCCTGTCCCGGTGCGGCGCCAACGCTGTACCCAGGATCCGCTCGCTGCGGCCGAGGCCGTAGATCTCGGCGGTGTCGAACACCGTGACGCCCAGCTCGACGGCGCGCTGGACGATCTCCGCCGCCCGCCGCTCGTAATCGGGGCCGTAACCCCACTCACGCGAGCCGAACTGCCAGGTGCCGAGGCCGATCTTGGACAGGGGCCTGGGAGTGTCGAGCCGCACGTAGCGCATGCCACCGACGCTACCTTTCGCCGCGGGCAAACGCCGCGCTGTCGCCCGTTACCAGATTCGGGGGTTGGCTCGGTGGTTGCGGACCGTGCAGGGACGGCCGGGTGGTGGCCCGTTGCGGGACCCCCGTAGCCACCTGCCGAGCAGCACCAGCAGCAGCACACCCAGCGCACCGCCCGCGAGCAGTGGCCAGCGCCGGCCATCCAGCGCGGTCACCGACGCCACCGGCACGTTGTTCGCCACCCCGGCCGCCACGTCGACGCCGGAAGCGGCGCCACCGGCCGCCGCGGCGGCGTCAGCCGCCGCGTCTACGCCGGCCGGCGCGGCGGCGTCGTCGGCCGGGGTGGCGGGCGGTGGCGTCACCACGTCGGCCGGTTCCTCGATCGCCTCCCCCCGGGGCAGCAGGTTCACATCCGAGCAGGAGTAGTAGGTGTCGGCGCTGTCGGAGGTCTGCCAGATCGTGTAGATGACGTGCCGGCCGGTACGGTCGATCGGCAGCCGCCCGGACAGCTGGTACACCCCACCCCTGAGCGGTGGGTCGGTGATCCGCAGGAACGGCAGGGTTTCCAGGTCCGCCCAGGTCAGTTTGCTGGTCGGGGTGTAACCGGGGCGGGTGAGGTAGAGCCGGAAGGTGCCCTTACGCGGGATCGTGGCCCGGTAGCGGACCGCCAACTCGGCACCGGCCGCCAGGGACGTGGTGGGCCAGTCGGTACGCGCCAGATCCAGCCCCCGGTACGCCGACAGGCCACCGCTGCACAGCTCCCCGTCCGGGATCCGCTCCCGGTCCCGGCCGTCCACCCCGTACGCCCGGATGTTGTCCCACTCGCGCAACGCGGCGCCGGCACTGACTGCGGCCCGGCAGGCAGGCGTGTCCGCGTGCTCGCCGTCCGGCGCGCAGGCCACCGCCCGGCTGACCGGATAGGACGTGGCGCCGTGCGCGAAGGCGGGCACCGCACCGGTCGTCACCGTGCCGGCAGCGACCAGCAGGACGACGAGGACTCGACGTACGGTCATGGTTTTGGCGACCTCCCGCGCAGCAGTACGGACGGGACGGGCCAACGGTTCGATGCGGGCCGGATCGCCAGCCATCGGGTGACGGGCCGATGGACCCTGGTCGGGGTCGGTGGGTCGTCCGTAGCGTGACGGTGGAGGTGGCCGATGCGCGTGTCAGTGTTCAGCACCAAGCCGTACGACCGGGAGTTCCTCACCGCTGCCAACGAGTCGGGCGAGCATGAGCTGGTCTTCCTGGAGCCCCGGCTGACGCCGCAGACCGCTCGACTGGCCGAGGGAAGCCACGCGGTCTGCGCCTTCGTCAACGACGACCTGGGCGCGGCGGTGCTCGACCAGCTCGCCGAGGTCGGCGTACGGGTGGTCGCGCTGCGCGCGGCCGGCTTCAACAACGTGGACGTGGCCGCTGCCCGCCGGCTCGGCCTGACCGTGGTACGCGTGCCTGAGTATTCGCCGCACGCCGTCGCCGAGCACACCGTCGGCCTGATCCTCGCCCTCAACCGCAAGATCCATCGGGCCTACAACCGGGTACGCGAACACAACTTCGCCCTGACCGGGCTGCTCGGCTTCGACCTGCACGGCCGGACCGTCGGCATTGTCGGCACCGGACGGATCGGCGTCTGCGTCGCCCAGATCATGCGGGGCTTCGGTTGCCGGGTGCTCGCCAGCGACCCGCAGCACAACGACGCGGCGATCGCGGCCGGAGCCGAGTACGTCCCGCTGGAGCGCCTGCTCGCCGAGTCGCACATCGTCACCCTGCACTGCCCACTCACCACGGACACCCGCCACCTGATCGACGCCGAGCGGGTGGCGCAGCTCCGCGAGGGGGTGATGTTGATCAACACCGGCCGTGGCTCGCTCGTGGACACCCGAGCGGTGATCGACGGGCTGAAGAGCGGCCGGATCGGCTACCTCGGTCTCGACGTGTACGAGGAGGAGACCGACCTCTTCTTCGAGGACCTCTCCGACCGGGTCCTCGGCGACGACGAGTTCGCCAGGCTCACCACTTTCCCCAACGTGCTGATCACCGGGCATCAGGCATTCTTCACCTCCGACGGGCTGCACAGCATCGCCGCCACCACGGTCGCCAACCTGGCCGCCGTCGAGCGGGCCGGCCCCGACGGCGTCACCGGTCCCGCCCGGGTCTGCTGACCCCGGCGGCCTCCCCGGGCCGGCTCCGATCGGCCGACGCACGGCGATCGGCCGACGCACGGCGATGGGCGCACGGCGATGGGCGCACGGCGATTGGCCGGTGATCCGCAACGGTCGCGGCCGGGAGGAATACCCTCCCGGCCACGACTCGCCCCGGTCAACGCTGAATGGCCTTGGTCTCCAGGAACTCCTCCAGACCGGCCCGGCCGAACTCGCGGCCGTTGCCGGACTGCTTGTAGCCGCCGAACGGCGCGAGCGGGTTCCACTGGCCACCGTTGACATCGACCTGCCCGGCGCGCAGCCGCTTGGCGACGGCGAGCGCGTGCTCCGGTGCGCCGAAGACACCGGAGGTGAGGCCGTACATGGTGCCGTTGGCGATCTCCACGGCCTGGTCCTCGTCGGCGTACGGGATGATGGTCAACACCGGGCCGAAGATCTCCTCCTGGGCGATGGCCGACCGCGGGTCGACTCCGGCGAAGATCGTCGGTCGGACATAGGCGCCCTTCGCCAGGCCGTCCGGCCGACCGGGACCGCCGTAGACCAGGGTCGCGCCGTCGGCGATGCCGCGCCGGATGTAGCCGTCGACCTTCTCCCGGTGCGCCTCGTACGCCATCGGGCCGATCCGGGTGGCCTCGTCGGTCGGGTCGCCCACGGCGTACTGCGCGGCGGCGTTCACCGCCAGCCGTACCACCTCATCGTGCCGGGCCGCCGGGACCAGCATCCGCGGCCACGCGCCGCAGACCTGGCCGCTGTTGCCGAAGGCCATCATCACCCCGGTCTCCACCGCCTTGGGCAGGTCGGCGTCGTCGAGGATCACGTTGGCGCCCTTGCCGCCGAGTTCGAGCGCGACCCGCTTGACGGTCTCGGCGGCGACGGCGGAGATCCGCCGGCCGGCCCGGGTGGAGCCGGTGAAGGAGATCATGTCGATGTCCGGGTGCGCCGAGATCGCCTCGCCGACGACCGCGCCGGTGCCGTACACCACGTTGAAGACCCCGGCCGGCAGGCCCGCCGCCGCGGTCACCTCGGCGAGGATCTGCGCGGTAAGCGGCGCGACCTCGGACGGCTTGAACACCATCGTGTCCCCCGCGACCAGCGCGGGCGCGAGCTTCGACATGATCTGCTGCAACGGGAAGTTCCACGGCGTGATCGCGCCGACCACGCCGATCGGCTCCCGGACGATCAGCGACGTGCCGACCTCCTCGGTCCAGGCGAAGGTCTCGGCCAACGCGGCGAACGACTCGGCGACCGCGAGCGGGAATCCGACCTGGGCGGTACGGGACATGGTCAGCGGAGAGCCCATCTCGCTTGTGATCGCGGCGGCGATCTCCGCGCTCCGCTCCCGTAGGCCCGCGCCGATCCGGCGGAGCATGACGGCACGCTCGGCCGGCGGGGTGGCGGCCCAGCCGGGGAAGGCGGCCCGGGCCGCTGCGACGGCCCGGTCCACGTCGGCGGCGGTGCCGGCGGGCACCTCGGCGACGATCTCATCGGTGGCGGGGTTGATGACGGCCGTGGTGTGTACCGATCCGGCTGGGACCACCTCGCCGTTGATCCAGTGGCCGGTCGGTGTCTGCGTGTTGGTGGTCATGGATCCGAGTGTTGGCAGGCTGCCAGGGGGTAGCCAGGCCCACCCTGTCCGTGGCTAACGGAAACAGCCCTGGCCAGCATGGTGTTGTCAAGGACGAGCGCCACGACGAATCAGGACGCCGGATCGGAGTCACGGCTGTCCCGGCCATCGGATCGGCGCCACGGACCAGGGGGAGCGACCATGGACCGCGCTCGACTCGCCGAGTTTCTCCGCATCCGGCGTGAGGCGTTGCAACCGGAGGACGTCGGGTTGGCCCGGGGGCAGCGCCGGCGGCGCACCGGCGGACTCCGCCGGGAGGAGGTCGCCGCCCTCAGCGACATGTCGGCCGACTACTACAGCCGGATCGAGCAGCAACGCGGCGCACAACCCTCCGAGCAGATGCTCGCCTCGATCGCTCGCGGGCTGCGGCTCTCAATCGAGGAACGGGACCATCTGTTCCAGCTCGGCGGATACCCCGCACCACGGCGGAGCCAGCGCAACGACCACGTCAATCCCGGCATGATGCGCGTCTTCGACGGCCTCGGCGAGACCGCCGCCCAGGTGGTGAGCGACCTCGGCGAGACGCTGACGCAGACCCGGCTGGCTGCCGCTCTGCTCGGCGACGACACCCGGCACCGCGGCCTGGCCCGCAGCCTGCACTACCGATGGTTCACCGATCCGGACACCCGACGCATCCATCCCGAGCAGGACCATGCCCGACAGAGTCGGCTCATCGCCTCGAACCTGCTTCGGGCGTACACCCGGGACGGGAAGGGTTCCCGGGCCGCCGAGATCGTCGACGCGCTACTGGCCGCGAGTCCGGAGTTCGCACGGTTGTGGCGGGAGCATCCGGTGAGCGGCCCGTACTGCGCGCCGAAACGCATCCAGCACCCGCAGGTCGGGCTTCTCGAACTGCACTGCCAGGTCCTGGTCGACCCCGACCAGTCGCAGCTGTTGCAGGTCTTCACCGCTACCCCCGGCAGCGAGAGCCACGAGAAGCTCCAACTCCTCTCGGTCCTCGCCGGCCAGCGGCTCTGACCGGTCCGCGATCTTCCCGGGAACCGGGGTAACCGCCGACCGGCCGTGAATTGGGACAGCGCGAGCAAGGCTGTCCCTTGACGCAGGCACAGCGGGCTGTATATTCAACCCATCGGTTAATTAACCGAGAGGTTGAATAGTCGTGGACAGCACCCAGTTGAGCACCACCTTCGCCGCCCTGGCGGATCCGACCCGACGGGCGATTCTCGCCCGGCTGGCCGAGGGCGAGGCCACCGTCAACGAGTTGGCCGAACCGCTGCCGCTCACCCTCCAGGCCGTCTCCAAGCACCTCAAGGTGCTGGAGCAGGCCGGGCTCGTCAGTCGCGGTCGTACCGCCCAGTGGCGTCCGTGCCGGCTGGAGCCCGCACCACTGCGCGAGGCCACCGACTGGCTGGAGCGCTACCGGCAGTTCTGGGAGGGCAGCTTCGACCGCCTCTCCACTCACCTGCACGAGATCCAGAAAGGCGGTCCGGATGCCTGAGACCTCGCCCAGCACCGGCACACCCACTCGGGACTTCACAATCACCCGGGTCTTCGACGCGCCCCGCCACCTGGTCTTCCGGGCGTGGACCGACCCGCGACAGCTCGCCCGCTGGTTCGGGCCGGTGGGCCTGACCACTCCCCTGGCCACCGTGTCGATGGATGTCAGGCCGGGCGGCGCGTGGCAGCTCCGCATGGTCGATGACGCCGACGGTACGGAGTATCCGGTCTCCTTCACCTGCCGCGAGGTGTCCGAGCCCGAACGGCTGGTACTCGTCACCCGGGCACCCGACGGACCGGAGGCGGTACTGACCGTGACCTTCGCCGAACTCAGCGACCGGACCGAGATGACGTTCCACGTCGCCGGCCTGGCAGCCGGCGAGGAGAGCTGCGATCTGGAGACCGGCTGGTCCAGCTCGTTCGACCGGCTGGCGCTGCTCGTTCCCGCACCGTCGCAGGCCGCCCGATGAGCGCCGCCCTGACCGAGGCGGAGGTCGCCGGGCTGCCGCAGGGCGACCTCCGGCTACTGCACAGCCCGGTCGCCCAGCGGCTGCTGGCCTCGACCGAGCTGGCCCGCATCGCGTACGTCGCGTCCGACGGCACGCCCCGGGTCTTCCCGATGCTCTTCCACTGGACCGGGACCGAGGTGGTGCTCGCCACCTTCGGCGGCGCCAAGATCGCCGCCCTGCGCGCCCGACCCGCCGTCGCCATCACCATCGACGTCGCCTCCACCCCGCCCGAGGTGCTGCTCGTCCGGGGCCGGGCCGAGGTGACCGAGGTCGACGGGATCGTGCCGGAGTACGCCCTGGCCCATCACCGATACGCCGGCCCGGAGCAGGGCGCCGCCAACGTCGCCGCAGTCGACCACCCCGACACCAGGATGTTCCGCATCGGGGTCCGCCCGACCTGGGTCGGCGTACTGGACTTCCAGACCCGGATGCCGGGCGGAATCAGCCCGGCGGAGTTCGAGCGCATCGGCCGATCCTGACCAGCCGATCAGCAGCAGGGCGATCTCGCACCCGCCCGATGCCGGGCGCGGCCACGGCACGGCAGGGCAGCCGGCGACCGACTGCCCTGCCGTCGCGGGCGCTACCGGGGGAGCACCGGTCCGGTCCGTTTGGTGACGGCACCTCCGGGCTTGGCGTTCGGGCGGATCGCGATCACCCGTACGCTCAGCCGGTGCCCGATGTCCGCCTTCTTCGGCACGTAGCTGCGGCCGGTCGCCCCGGCTATCGCCTTGCCGTCGCGTAGCCAGCGGTAGGAGAAGGTCAGGCCGGGCTGGTCCCAGCTGCCCGGACTGACTGTCAGCTTCGTACCGACCTTGGGCTTGCCCTTGATCGTCGGCGGCTTCTTCGCCTTCGGTGCCGGCCCCGGCACCGCCGGCACCAGCAGCGCGGCCGTGGCGATGTTGCCCGCCACGTCGATCGCCCGGTACTGCACGAGGTGCCGGTTGTTGTCGAAGCGGACCGGGGTCCGGTAGCGCTGCCAGGCGCCGGACCCGCTGCGGTACTCGACCCGGGCCACCCCGGAATGCGCGTCGCCGGCGGTGATCGTCATCGTCCGCTTGCTGTCCAGTGTGGCCCGTACGCTCGGCCCCACCCGGTCCACCTGAACCGTGGTCGACCAGACCTCGCTCCACCACAGGTTGCTGCCCTGGGCCCGGTAGTCGATCCGGTAGCTGCCGTCCGGCAACGGCACCGGCTCCCGGTACGGGAACCAGCCCGCACCGTCGATCTGGTACTCCATCAGCCGGACCCCGTCGCCGGCCGACATGGTCAGGGTGGCACCGGCGCCGTACCATCCGTCGCTGCCCGCCGCGGAGATCGACACCTTCGGTCGCCCGCCCTGGTAGCTCAGCGGCGGCACGCTGGTCAGCGTCGGCACCACGCGACGGATCGTGCCGTCCGGCTCGTGGTACAGCCGGTCGATTGTGGTCTCCCGGTGCGTACCGTCACCGCCCGGGATGGCGAACCGGTGGTACGCGATGTACCAGTCGTCGGTGCCCGGCACCTGGAGCACCGAGTGGTGTCCGGTGCCGAGGATGCCCTGGCCCGGGTCCTTGGTGAGGATCTCGCCCTTGGCCGTGAACGGTCCCAGCGGGCTGCTGCCGGTGCCGTAGCCGACCCGGTAGTTCTCGCTGCCGGTGTCGTCGATCGACCAGGACAGGTAGTAGACGTTGTCGCGCTTGTGCAGGAACAGGCCCTCGCGGAAGTCCGTCAGCCCGGTCAACCGCACCCGCTTGCTGACGTCGTACGAGATCATGTCGTCGTTGAGCGGCACCACGTACGGCGTGCCGTTGCCCCAGTAGAGGTAGCTCTTTCCGTCGTCGTCGGTGAAGACCGCCGGGTCGATCTGCTGGGCACCGTTGTAGTCGTCCTTGCTCACCAGCGGCTTGCCGAGCGGGTCGACGAACGGCCCGAGCGGCGAGTCGGCGACCGCCACTCCGATGTTCTGCTGCGCCGAGAAGTAGAAGTAGTACTTGCCGTTCTTCTCGATCGCGGCCGGTGCCCAGGCGTTGCGGTCGGCCCAGGAGACGTCCGGGCCGAGGTCCAGGATCGTGTCGTGCTCGGTCCAGTCGACCAGGTTCCGGCTCGACCACACCTTGAAGGTGCTGCTGCCCCAGCCGGGGAAGCCGTCGGTGGTGGCGTAGATGTAGTACGTGTCACCGAATCGGACGATGTTCGGGTCGGCGTTGTAGCCGGGCAGCACCGGCGAGCCCATCGCGACGGCGCGTACCGTCCACACCCGGGTTGCCCCGGCCGCGTCCCGCACGGTGACCGCCACCGGCTGGCGGTAGTCCCGGGCACCGGTCGGGGTGACCGTCGAGTTCGCTGCCACCACGTACGTCGGCGCGAGCCGGCTCAGGTCGGTGCCGGGCCGCACCGGCAGGGTGACAGTGCCGGTGTTCGGGTCGATCATCGCCGGCACCTTCAGGCTGTCCAGCGTCACCGCGACGATCCCGGTGCCGTTGCCGCCGAGCCCGGCGACCTCGGCGTCGCTGAGCGCCCGGTTGTAGATGGCGAAGTCGCGCACCTGGCCCTTGAGGTACCGGTCGGAGCTGTACTGGGAGCGGCCGAGGTAGTTGGCGGTGGTCCACCCGCCGCCGATGTCACCGGGCCGGTTGACCACCCCGGTCTTCTCGGCGACCCGTACCCCGTCGAGGTAGAGCCGGGCTGTGCCTGCGGAGTTGAGGGTGTAGGTGAGTGTCTTCCACACCGCTCGGGGCAGGGCTGCACCGTTTGTGACGGTCTCCTCGGTGGTCCAGTTCCCGGTGGCCAGCGAGGTCCGGTAGTTGTTGCCTGTGGTGAAGAGGTAGCCGTTGCCGGCCCCGCCGGAGGTGTTGCCCAGCCCCCAGATGAAGTACGGCGTGGCCTGGTCGCTGGCGATGTTGACCTGGACCGACACGGTGATCTCGTCGAGCCCGGCCATGATGTGGTCGGGCAGGCCGACGTGTCCGTTGCTGCCGCCGAGGTTCAGCGCCCCGTCGCGCCAGCTGGCGTCACCGGCGAGGGTGCCGTGGTAGCCGTTGCCGGAGGCGTCGGTGGCGGTGCCGCCGCTGCTCTGGTCGAGCGGGTAGTGCAGGACCAGGCCGTCCTCGGTGGCCCGGACCGGCGGCGGCGCCTCGGTGAGCGCGTCGGTGAGCGCGTCGAGTTCGGCCTTGGTGACCGGGATGACCGTGCCGTGCCGGGGGCTGGCCGGCAGGCGGTAGCTGGCCGGCACCCGCCAGGTCGGGTTCGCCAGGTCGTCGGTGCCGAGCGGGATGTAGCCCCGGCCACCGTACTCGTCGACGAAGAGGTAGTACCTCGACCCGGAGGTGTCGCCCGGGTTGGCCTTGAAGACCGTCGGGCCCTCCACCGCGGAGGTGCCGGCGTCGCGGCCGATGCAGGCGGTGATCCGGCTCCAGGCGGGTTGGCCGGGCAGGTCGACGGCGGTCAGGGAGGTCGCCTTCTCCTGGATGATGTCGGAGCAGCCGGTGCCGCCACCGCCCTCGTCCTTGGTGAACCGGTAGTAGGTCTCCCCCTCCTTGATCACCGTGGAGTCGATCCGGGACTCGCCCCGGTCCTGCCAGATGGTGGCCGGTGCGAAGGTCACGAAGTCCCGGGTGGTGGCCGCGAGCATCCGGTTGTACGTGTTGCCGGTGTGGTTCGGGTCGTTCTCGGCGTACAGCTTGGACGCCCAGAAGACCAGATACTCGCCCCGCTCGTCGTCCCAGTACGCCTCGGGCGCCCAGGTGTTACCGGCGGTGGGCGGGGAGACCTGCACGTGCCGCTGCTCGGACCAGTTGACCAGGTCGGTGGATTCCCATACCTCCAGGTAGCGGCTGCCATGCCGCTGCGCGGCGTCCCAGTCGCCGTTGCGCCCGATGGACAGGTCGGTGGCGATCAGGAAGAACCGGTCCCCCTCGGGGCTGCGGATCAGGAACGGGTCACGCAGGCCCCGGGTGCCGAAGGTGGACTCCAGGGTGGGCCGACCACCGTTGAGTTCGGTCCACTGTAGGGCGTTGTTGCCCTGGCTCGCGGCGAAGTAGATCTTCTCGCCCTCGATCGAATTGCCGGTGAAGTAGCTGAACGCGTACCCCTCGTACGGCGCGGGTGCCGGCAGTTCCCGGACGGTCAACTCGATGGACCGTTCCACCCGGGCCGCGCCGACGGCGACGGTGGCCGTGACGGTCACCGGCACGTCGCCCGTGCCGTGTGCCGGGCGGTTCACGACGCCGTCCGGCGCGACCACCGCCGGCCGGTCGGAACGCCAGGTGACGGTGGCCCCGTGCAGGCCGCTGGTGGGCATGGTGAGATTTCCGCGTACGTCGTCGGCATGCACCAGCGACAGCGAGGCGGCTGCCGCGGCGGCCCGGCTCTGGTCGGACTCTTCCGGCGGCACGATGGCGGTGAAGGTCTTCGTGTCGGTGACGGTGCCCCGGCTCAGCGTGGCGGTAAGGGTGACCGTCGCCGGCCCGTCGCCGGCGGCCGGTCGGGTCACCACGCCGGTCGGGCTGATCGTCGCGGGGTGGCTGGATGCCCAGGCGATCGCCGCACCGTAACCGCCCTGGGTGGGCAGGGTGAGCCCGCTGGTCACCGCCGAGAGGTCGCCCAGGTCCAGGCCGGCGGTGTCACGGGCGACCCGGGTGGTGTCCGGCAGCGCGATCGCCGACACCTCGTCGGCGGCCAATGCCCGGTCGTAGATGCGGAAGTTGGCCACCTGGCCCCGCAGCAGCCGGTCGGTGGCGTAGGTGGAGCGGCCGAGGTGGTTGGCGGTGGTCGTACCGTTGCCGACCGCACCGGGCAACACGGTGACGTCGGTGTTCCGCGCGACCTGGACACCGTCCTCGTAGAGGGTGCCGGTGGTGCCGGTCTGGGTGTACGTGACGGACTTCCACACCCCGCGGGCCAGGTTGCCGCCCTTGGCGGTCACCCGTTCGCCGGACCAGTTGGTGGTGGTGATGGCCGCGCGGAAGGCGTCGCCGCTGGCGAAGAGGTACCCGGTGCCGGAGTTGGAGGTGGCCGGGTTGCCCAACCCCCAGATGAAGTACGGGGTCTGCTGGTCGGGCTCGACGTACACGTCGACCGAGACGGTGATCGACGACAGGCCGGCCATGATGTCGTTCGGCAGCCGGACGTGGTCGTCGACGCCGTCGAGCCGGAGTCCATGCTTGTCGGTCCAGGTGCCGCCACCGACGAGCGTGCCGTGCCGACCGTGGCCGGACGTGTCGGTCACCGTCGTGCCGGTGCTCTGGTCGAGGTCGTAGCGGAGCACCAGGCCGGCGGTGACGTCAGCGGCCGGTGCGGCTAGCGCCGGGGTGGCCGGCAGCAGCCCGGCGGCCAGCGCGATCGTGACCGTGGCGACAAGGTGGCTGGTCAGGCGGCGGGGCGAGGGATCGGGGGCGGAGGGTTTCCGGGGGTGGAACAACGCAGGTCGCATGGACGGCCCTCGGATCGGCGGTTGTGAGCGTTAACAAGCACGAATCTTCGACGCAACAAGTTGCGCCGTCAAGGGTCCACCTACCGATCGGTAGCCAGGGTGCGGCCACTCGATATTCGCAAGCATTTGTGGTTATCTATCTTTAGGAAAGCGCTTGCCGGCTCGGCGGGCGCACGGTCCATCCCCCCGGATGGACGTCCGGGCAACTCCGAAGAGACCCGAAGGCACCCCCGGGCACGGGTGCGTACGCGCAGGTCTCGCGTGTCAGCCCAAGGGAGAAGAGCATGTCGCACAGACGACGCCGTACGGCGCTGGTGGTCCTCGCCACCGGCGCGACAACCCTGGCGACGGCCGGGGTTGTCCTCACCACCGGACCGGCGCAGGCTGCGGTCGGCTGCCGGGTCAGCTACACCGTGGCCTCGCAGTGGGCCGGCGGCTTCAGCGCCAACGTCAGCCTCACCAACGTCGGCGACCCGCTGACGTCCTGGCAGGTGGGGTGGTCCTTCACTGCCGGGCAGACCGTCACGCAGGCGTGGAACGCCACCGTCACACAGAGCGGCAGCACGGTCCGGGCCGCCAACGTCAGCTACAACGGCAACCTCGCCACCAATGCCACCGTCTCGTTCGGTTTCAACGGCAGTTGGAACAACAGCAGCAACCCGGCACCGACCAGCTTCACGGTCAACGGGGTGACCTGCACCGGCGGGGTCAGCCCGACGACACCCGTCCCGCCGCCGCCGCAGACCACCGCACCACCACCCCCGCCACCACCCACGGGAGCCTGGCCCAACCCGACCGGGCAGGTAAACGTCAACGGCACCATCTCCGTCAGCGGCACCCTCGACGGCGGGATGCGCCGCTACTGCTGCATCGGCGACGGTAGCCAGGAGGAGAGCCAGGACCCGATGTTCCGGCTCGAATCCGGTGCCACCCTGCAAAACGTGATCATCGGTGCGCCCGCCGGTGACGGCGTCCACTGCGCCGGCCCCTGCACCCTGCGCAACGTCTGGTGGGAGGACGTCGGCGAGGACGCCGCCACCTTCCGGGGCAGTGGCTCACCGAACTTCCTCGTCGACGGCGGCGGCGCCCGCTCCGCAAGCGACAAGGTGTTCCAACACAACGGCCCGGGCACCCTGACCATCCAGAACTTCCAGGCCACCAACTTCGGCACCTTCTACCGCTCCTGCGGCAACTGCTCCACCCAGCACCGCCGCAACGTGGTGATCCGCAACGTCACGCTGACCCGACCCGGTAGCACCATCGCCGGCATCAACGTCAACTACGGCGACACCGCCCGCTTCTCCGGGATCACAATCGTCAACGACTCCGGCCGGTCGATGGTCATCTGCCGCAAGTACAACGGCAACAGCAGCGGCAACGAACCCACCCAGGTCGGCACCGGCGCCGACGGCACCAACTGCCTCTACTCCTCGTCCGACATCACCTATCGCTAGTCCGACCACCGGCTGGCGACGACCTGCGGACGGGTCGTCGCCAGCCGCCGCACGAGCCGGCGCGCCCCGGCATCCGTTCCGCATGCTGCGGAACCCGGTCAGGCGTCGAGGTAGCGGAGGACCTGGTGTTCGCGGGAGGTGAGCTGGGCGAGCACGTCGACGTGTGCGGTACGGGCGAGCAACTGCCGCACCACCTCCGGATCGAAGGCGCTGCCACCCGAGGCCGCGGCGATCCCGAGCCGCTGGCTCATGCCGAGCGAGAGCGTCCCGGCCCGTTTACCGGCCGCCGGCTCCAGCCCGACCAGGCCGATGACCTCCCCCACCCGGCTCCTCGGTATCCCGTTGCTGCGGGCCAGCGACCAGAGATGCGCGCGTACGCTCCGGCCCGGGTGGACCGCCCGAGCGTCCAGCAGCGCACCGACCAGCCGAAGCGGATCCTTGAGATCCGCGTAGCGCACCCCGCGCACCAGCGCCGTACCGGCGGTCGGATAATCGAGGCCCAGGACCATCCGCATGGTGGTCGACTTGCCGGCACCGTTCGGGCCGAGAAACCCGGTCACGGCACCGGGCCGGACCGACAGGGTGAGATCGTCGACCGCGACCTTGGCGCCGTACCGCTTGGTCAGGCCGTTCAGCGTGATCATGCCTGTCGACGCTAGGCACGCCGGGCCCTCACGACCACGGGGCCGACCGCAGATCTCGATGGCGGAAACCCGTAACGTTCGATCATCGGCCCGGCCCGGCCCGCCCTGGCCCTGGCCGCAATGGCAGAAACGGCGGTCAGGAGACCTCGGTGTCCTTCGGCATCGTGCCGTGCACCAGCCCGGGTCGCGCAGGTTCTGCACGAGCAGCACGTTGCGCGGCCCCTTGTCGTTGATCCGTACCGGTGGCTCGGACGGCTCGTGCGCCCAGTACGCGCAGGGGGTGATGTTCGCGCTGGCCGCGCCGTACATCGGGTATCGCTTGCGGTCGGTGGCGACCGCGCGCCGGTAGGTGTTGACGTCCTCGGGCCAGTTGACGTCGTTGCAGTTCACGGCGAGATACGCCGACAAGAAGTTGTCCCAGGGCAGCACCTCCGGTGGCGTCGCGACAGACTCGCCCGGCCCGGTTACCGCCGCCTCGTCGGAGCGCAGCAGCGTCTGCCAGTACTGTCTCCGGGATTCAGATGGGCGTATGGAAGGTGCCGTCAGTGGCGAGCTCAAGCAAGAGGCGACGAGCAGTCGCGATGCTCGCTTCATCCTCTTCCCCATACAGGGCGGCGACGACAACGCCCTCGGCGGCTCGGCGTACGATCTGGATGCGCTCGGTGCTCAACCCGTCGACGGCGAACTGCTCGCTCCACCAGGCGCTGTGTTCTTTCGCGACCGCGGCGACCGCAGGGATCGAGTGAAGACCGATCCAGATCGCCGCTGACGTGACGTCTTGCGCGGCTCCGGCATCCGAACGTCCCGCGCAGAGCGCGCGAACGTATGCACGGAGCATCTTGCCCGGGTGGTTCTCCGACAGGTCGAGGTGGCGCAGGACCGTTTCCCGGAAACGTTCCTGCACATCTTCCACCACGGCGATCACCAGTTGCTCCCGACCGCCGAAATGGTGAACCAGGCCGCTCTTCGACACTCCGGCGAGCGAGGCGACCTGGTCCAGGGTGACAGCGGCGCCTTTCTCCAGAATCACCTGGGTGGCCGCATCGAGCACGGCACGCCGCGTGCGCTCAGTGTTCCGCGTTCGCCGTTCCTCAGCCAAACCAGGCCGCCTCACCGCACCTTGACACCACTACCGACTAACTGTTCCACAGTACAACACAAGCGTACCGTCGCATGGTACGCCCCATCACGCAGGCCGCGGATCCCCTCTGCGGGCCGGGCGAGGGGGTCGTGCACACCGGGTCGGAGCGGGTGCGCTCCGGACCGGTGGGCACCAGGGCCTACTTGTGCTCGACGTGGTAGGCGCCGTCGCTGGCCGCGGCGCTTTCGGTGAGTGCTTTCCAGGCCGTGCCGTCGAGGTCGAAGGTGTCGAGGAGATAGGCGGAGACCGCGTCGGCGACCAGGGCCACGCGGGCGGGATCCTCATCGCTGGTCTCGGCGACCTGCTCGCCGGCGACCCCACCGAGGGTGTGTTCACCGTCGGTGATGGTGAGCAGGCTCTTGGGGGTGGGGCTGAGGTGGTAGGCGTCGGTGAACCAGTCCGGCCCACGGGTGGACATCGCCGACTGGTCCTTGCCGCCCGTGACGACAAGGGCCGGCGTGGTCATCGTGGAGAAGTCCGGCCGCATGAACGGCAGATGCTCCACCGCGAACGGGGTGAGCGAGTCGCCGGTGCCCGTCGCGGCGAGAAGCGCTCCGGCCTTGACCAGGGGATGGGAGAAGTCCTCGCCTGGCCTGCCGTCGGCGTCGAACACGCGGGCACCGAGGAGGGTGCCGACGCTCTGACCGCCCCAGGAGTGCCCGACGGCGGCGACGCGTGCCCGGTCATTGCGGCCGGTCAACCCCGCCTGGACGAGGATGTCATCGAGGTTGTCCAGGACGGCGTGCAGGTCGGCGATTCGCACTCGCCAGATGGTGCCGAATCGCGGGTCGTTGAACCCGATGCCGTGGCGGCGGGAGTCGAGGTGGGTCGGCTGGACGACGACGAAGCCGGCGGCGGCCCACCTGTCGACGAGCGGCTCGTACCCGTCCATGGACCAGGCGTTGCCGTGGGAGAACACGATCACCGGGAGGTGGTGGCCGGACACCGGGGCGGTGACCTTGACCGCCAGGTCGACGTCGCGTCCGGTGGTGGGCACGGGGACGGGCTTGATCGCCATGATCTGCTGTGCGAGCTGGTGCAGTTGCATGATGTCGCTGCTTCCTCTGCGCGGGGAGGGCGTCTGCCACAATTAAGCGGAACACTGTTCCGTCAAAATTAGCGGAACAATGTTCCGCCGCCAAGGGGAGGAACTGTGACCGAGTCGTCCGGGGCACGCGAGGCAGGCGTACGCCGCAACCGCGAGGCACTTCTCGCCGCCGCCGCAGCGGTGTTCGTGGAGCAGGGGGTGCAGGCACCCATCCGCGACATCGCCAGCCGGGCCGGAGTGGGCCTCGGCACCGTCTACCGCCACTTCCCGAACCGCGCCGAACTGGTCACCGCGGTGTACCGCCACCAGATCGAGGAGTGCGTGGCTCTGGCGTCGGCACTGCAACGGGAAGGCATCGCGCCCGGCGAGGCGCTGACCCGCTGGATCGGCGCATTCGTGGAGTTCCTGGTCACCAAGCATGGGCTCGGCGTCGCCCTACAGTCGGAGGACCCGAGCCTGCTCACGCTGCATACGCTGATGCTCGACAAGCTCGTCCCGGCATGCGCGTCATTGATCGCCGCAGGCGTCTCCGCAGGCGAGATCGACCCCAGCGTGACCGCGCACACCCTCATGCGCGCCGTAGGCAATCTCTGCATCCTCGGCCCGGGTTACGAACGGACCCACGCACAGGACATGGTGGCCCGCCTACTCGCCGGATGTCGCAGCGCCCGGTGACGCGTCCTCTCGGCCGGCGGTTCCTTGCCGAGTCTCAACGACCGCCACCTAAGTGCAGTGTGGGCGCTGGGTGACCACGACCGTGACCAGAAGATCACGAAAAATCGGCACCAGTCAATGACTGATGCCGATTTACCTGCACAAGAACAAGGTGGAGCCGAGGGGACTCGAACCCCTGACCCCCACACTGCCAGTGTGGTGCGCTACCAGCTGCGCCACGGCCCCTTGCTGTCGCACCCGGTCGCCCGGGCACTGGGAGAACTATACACACGCCCGCCGGCATGGTCATCTCGCGGGTCCCACCCGGCGCGGCCGGGTCAGTTCAGCGCCACGTCCGGCGGGAAGTGGGCCACCGCGGCCATCATCCCGCCCTGCCGGCGCAGCACCATCGGCCACAGGTCGTCGGGCCGGTCGACGAAGGCGTCGCCGGGCAGCGCGTCCAGCACGAACCAGGAGCCGTCCTCGATCTCCTGCTCCAGCTGCCCCGCTCCCCAGCCGGCGTACCCGGCGAAGACCCGGATGCTCTGGACGTTCTCGCGCAGCCGGTGCGGGTCCACCGACAGGTCCAGCGTGCCAACGGCACCGGAGACCTGGTGGAAGCCCTTGAGGCGGCGGACCGGCTGGCGCATCCGGGCCAGGCAGATCGCCGAGTCGGGCTGCACCGGGCCGCCCTCGAAGAGCACCGCCGGGTACCGGGCCAGATCGCCCCAGTCGCGCAGCACGTCCGCCACCGGCACCTCGGTGGCCCGGTTGAGCACCACGCCGAGCGCGCCACCCGGTTCGTGCGCGACCAACAGCACGACAGTACGGTCGAAGTTCGGGTCTTTCAGCGCCGGCGTCGCCACCAACAGCTTCCCGGTCATCGACTCGGTTGTCCGCCCGCCGATCGCCTGCCCCTCTCCCTGCATCGCGCGCGCCCGTCAGTCGTGCACCGGAAGGCGGAACCGGCCACGCCCCGGGACGGCCGGCCGCGCCGGTGCCATCCGCGCTGTCATTGCCATGCCTGGCACCATAGCCTGCGTCCACGGCCCTGGCGATGGCCCGGCCACCGGGTGATCGGCAGCCACGGCCAGAGGTGCAGGTCACCGGCGACCACGCGGATGCCCTCGGTGGGAGCGATTCCGCGAGCCGGGACAGCAAGCAAAGCCGAAAAGCCCTATACGGCCGACTCGCCCGGTTAGATTCAGGGGCGATGGCAACGGTCCGCGACATTACCTACGACCTGCTCCGCTCCCTGGGCATGACCACCGTGTTCGGCAACCCCGGTTCGACCGAGGAGCCGTTTCTGCATGCGTTCCCCGACGATTTCTCGTACGTGCTCGCGCTGCACGAGGCGTCGGCGGTCGGCATCGCCGACGGGTACGCCCAGGCCACCGGGAAGCCCGTGCACGTCAACCTGCACACCGCACCGGGCACCGGCAACGCCATGGGCAACATCGTCACCGCCTGGCACAACCGCACCCCACTGATCGTCACCGCCGGCCAGCAGACCCGGGAGATGCTGCTGCTGGAACCCCGGCTCACCGCCCGCCAGCCCACCGAACTGCCCCAGCCGTACGTCAAGTGGGCGTACGAACCGGTCCGGGCACAGGACGTCCCGGCGGCGCTGATGCGGGCGTACGCCACCGCGATCCAGCCACCGGCCGGACCGGTCTTCCTCTCCCTGCCCCTGGACGACTGGGCGCAGCCCGCCGACCCGCCACCGTCGGCCCGTACGGTGGCCACCCGGTTCGCGCCCGACCCGGAGCGGCTGCGCGAGTTCGCCGCGACGCTGGCCACCAGCCGGGCGCCCGCCCTGGTGCTCGGCGCCGCGGTGGACCGCTCGGGTGCCTGGGCGGCCGCGGTCGCCCTGGCCGAGCGGCTCGTCGCGCCGGTCTGGTCGGCGCCCGCGCCGGAGCGGACCGCCTTCCCCGAGAATCATCCGCAGTTCCAGGGCGTGCTGCCCTTTGCGAGCGGCCCGCTGGCCGAACGGTTGCAGGGGCACGACACGGTGCTGGTGATCGGCGCTCCGGTGTTCCGCTACTACCCGCACGTACCGGGCGACACCCTGCCCGACGGCACGCGGCTGCTGCACGTGACCGACGATCCCGACGAGGCTGCTCGCGCCCCGGTCGGCGACAGCCTGCTCGGTGACGCCGGGCTGGCGCTGGCCGCGCTGGCCGAACTGGTGCCAGCAGCGGACCGGCCACCACCACCGCCCCGGCCCGGACCGGCACCGGTGGAGGATTCCGTTCCGCTCAGCGCCGACGCGCTCTTCGCCGCGCTGGGCCGGCACTGGCCCGAGGACGGGGTGCTGGTGCAGGAATCACCCTCCAACCTCTCCGCGCTCCGCCGGCACCTGCGGTTCACCCGGCCCGGGTCGTACTTCACCATGGCCAGCGGCGGGCTCGGCTACGGCCTACCGGCGGCCGTCGGTATCGCGCTGGCCCAACGCGACACCGGCCGGCACCGGCCGGTGGTGGCGGTGATCGGTGACGGCTCCTTCCACTACTCGGTGCAGTCCCTCTGGACCGCCGCCCAGTTGCGACTGCCGCTGGCCGTCGTGGTTCCGGTCAACCAGCAGTACGCCATCCTCAAGGCGTTCGCCGAGCTGAAGCAGACGCCCGGCGTGCCCGGCCTGGACCTACCCGGCCTCGACATCACCGCGATCGCCCGTGGCTACGGCTGCGCCGCCACCGTCGTCGACACGCCCGACCAGCTCGGCACGGCCCTCGCCGCCGCGCTGCGCGCCGACCGCCCCACGGTGCTTCCCGTCCCGATCCGCCCCGACATCCACCCAATTTTGTGAAAGGAAGGGCCCCCTATTAACGCCTGGTGCATAGGAAGGGCCCCCTCCTAACACCAGCAGCCGCTCGGCCGGCGCACGCTGAGCGCAGGCGGGCGCCGGACGCAGGCGGGCGCCGGACGCGTACGGATGCTGCGGAGAGCCCGGGCGCGTGGATGTCAGCCGGTGGTGAGTCGCAGCGGTGCGCCGGTGAGCGCGTCGAGTACCGGGCGGTCCCCCAGCGGTGCCGACAGCGCCACCTCGACCGGCTGGAATCTGAGCATCTCGTCGCAGACGCCGGTGGGCCGGATCACCGTGCCGCCGACCACCACCACGTGGTCGTGCTCCTGCACCAGGGCGGTGATGGCGGTGTCGCAGCTGCCCACGCCGAGCCGGTAGGTCAGGTTCGTTCCGTCGACGGCCTCGATGTCCTGCGCGCTTACCAGGTTGTCGGGCGCGGGCCCGGACGGCACCACCGGGGTGGGAACGGCACCGACCGCATTTGGCGCGACCGCGACCCGGGCCACCACGGCACCGAACTGCTCGACGGTGAAGAGCCACGCCGGCACCTGGGCCTCGCCCCGGCTGGTGCGTACCGGCGCGGTGCCCAACTCGACCTCGGTGACGGTGAGTACGACGCACTCGCCCTGCGGCCGGTCGGTCACCGGCTCGTCCGGCCCGCCACCGCCCGGGGCCGCCGGCGGCGGCGTGGCGGGGACCTTGGGCCCCACCTGGCAGGCGGGTGCCGGGTTGCCCTGGCTCAGTTGACGGTACGCCTCGGCGGCGCTGATAAGCGGCACGCGCAGCTCGCCGTCCGGGAAACGGATCGTGCCGTTAGCGGGTCGAGCGGTGGGCAGGTCGGCCTGGTGCCGGTACCAACCGGCGAGAAACGCGGTCTTGGCCGCCGGTGTGAAGTCGGGCTCGCCGATGAGCACCGTCGGCTCCTGCAACGGCAGATAACCGCTACTCCACTCCGGACCGGGCCGCCACGACTCGGCCACCGCGGTCGCCCGCTGGTCGAACCCCTCGCGCGCGTCGGCCGGCGCGCCGGGGGCCGAGTCGGGGGCCGCCGGGGCGCAACCGGCCACGACCATCATCAGGGACAGGCCCAGCAGGGCGGTACGGCGCATGCTGATTTCGACGGGCCAGCAGGTCACCGGGTTCCCGTCGGCCGGTAAGTGGGACCGGCTTCGGCGTGCAGAGACGACTGTGCGCCCCGGTCGGGTGACCGGGGCGCACAGTGCAGGTGGTGGAGGTGCCGGGAATCGAACCCGGGTCCTTCGCCGCCTTGTCAGGGCTTCTCCGAGCGCAGCTCGCTGTGCCTCTACTCGGCCCCTCCGATCACGCGAGCGAGTCGGTGTGACGGGCCCAGTCGCTGATTGATCTCGCCGCACGGACCCCGCGACCGGGTCCGATTGGCCAGCCTCCTAGCTGATGCCGGCTAACTGGGTCGAAGGCGCTCCCAGGCCGACAGACTTGCTACTCGCCTCAGGCGGCGAGAGCGAAGTCAGCGCGATTGTTCTTGGCGCTTATTGGTTTCCGACGAACGATTCTCGAGACGACGTCGGCTTCCTCGGCTCGCTTCCCCTGCCGCAACGTACGAAGTCGAAACCAGTCACCCCCTCGACAGGCCGCCGGATCTCGACGGCACCGACAAGCCTAACGCCTGCCGCAACCGGATTCATCCCGAGCCTGGGCCGGCGCGCGAGCCGAGGCTCGACCAACCGGACAGGACAACGGACAAACCGGGTGAATCAGTCACGCATTCCCTTGCCGCGTCGACCCACCACCCGGGCGATTTCCCGATCGGCGTCCCGTTTTGCGAGGTCCTGGCGCTTGTCGTACGCCTTCTTGCCCTTGGCCAGGCCGATCTCCACCTTGGCCCAGCCGTCGGAGAAGTAGACCTGCAACGGCACCAGGGTCAGCCCACCCTCCCGGGTCTTGCCGATCAACCGGTCGATCTCCAACCGCTTGAGCAGCAGCTTGCGGGTACGCCGGGGCTCGTGGTTGGTCCAGGTGCCCTGGGTGTACTCCGGGATGTGCATGCCGTGCAGGTACAGCTCACCGTTGCGCTCCTGGGCGAACGCGTCGACAAGCGACGCCCGTCCCGCCCGCAGCGACTTCACCTCGGTGCCGGTCAACGCCATGCCCGCCTCGTACGTGTCGAGGATGGCGTAGTCGTGACGGGCCTTCTTGTTGGAGGCGACGACCTTGCGCCCCTTCTCCCGTGGCATCGCCGCGCCACCCCCCTTCCGTCAATGCCCCCGACCGACGGCCACCGGTCGAAAACGTGAACGCTCTCGACCGGCAGCGACCGGCCGAAGAGCGGAGATCATGCTACCCGAACGACAAGGGCCCTTTCGCGCCGATTATTCCGGCGCGGAAGGGCCCTGACGCAGCGCAAGTGACGACTCAGCCGGGTACCGAAGCTAGACCCGCAGGTAGAAGCGGAGGGTGACCCAGGCGGTGACCG
This sequence comes from Micromonospora sp. PRAS1, assembly GCF_059553435.1. Classification (NCBI taxonomy): domain Bacteria; kingdom Bacillati; phylum Actinomycetota; class Actinomycetes; order Micromonosporales; family Micromonosporaceae; genus Micromonospora; species Micromonospora sp. PRAS1. The sequence continues at coordinate 72,444 of NZ_JCANNB010000023.1, read as the reverse complement.
CGCTGATCAGACCGCCGATGCCGGCCATGAACGGGAAGGTCAGGAACACCTCGCCCCAGCTCACCGGGGCGAACAGCCCCTGTAGCGCGCTTAGCGCGTCGTCGAAGAGGAACTTCTTCAACGCGACCAGGGCACCGAGGCCGAGCACCGAACCGATCAGGCCGGCGACCACCGCCTCCAGCACGAATGGCGCCTGGATGAACCAGTTCGAGGCACCGACCAGCTTCATGACCGCGACTTCACGCCGCTTGCTGTACGCGGCGACCTGGATCGTGTTTGCGACCAGCAACAGTGCGGCGACGGCCATCGCGACCGCGGCGGCCAACGCCACGTTCTGACCGGCGGTGAAGAGGTTGAAGATCTTGTCGAGTACCTGGCTCTGGTCGACCACCTGATCGACCCCGTCGACCGAGGCGTACTGGGCGGAGATGGCCTTGTACTCCTCCGGGTTCACCAGCTTGAGCCGGTACGACTCGGGCAGCTGGTCGGCCTTGACCGCGCTCAGCAGGTCCGGCGAGTCCCGGAACATCTCCTGGAAGCGCTGGAACGCCTCGTCCTTGTTGACGTAGGTGACCTGCGAGACGAGCGGGTCGGCCTCCAGCCGGGCGGCGAGATCTGCCCGCTGATCGTCGGTCACATCGGTCTTCAGGAAGACCGACACCTCGATGTTCTCGAAGTACAGCTCCTTCATGTCAGCGACCTTGGTGTAGATCAGGCCGCTGGCACCGAGCATGGTCAGCGAGACACCCATCGTGATGATCATCGCGATGGTCATGGTCACGTTGCGCCACAGTCCGACCAGTACCTCGGACAGGACGTATTTCATCCGCATCGGGATTTTCCTCCGGCTCTCCGGCGTGAGGTGTTGTCGTCAGATCGGGGTGGGGTGGTTCGCCCTCGTCACCCGTAGACGCCGCGGGCCTGGTCGCGCACGATGCGGCCGCTCTCGATCTCGATGACCCGGCGCCGCATCTGGTTCACGATGTTGGAGTCGTGCGTGACCATCACGACGGTCGTGCCGGTGCGGTTGATCCGGTCCAGCAGGCGCATGATCTCGATGGAGGTGTCCGGGTCCAGGTTTCCGGTCGGCTCGTCGGCCAGCAGGATCAGCGGACGGTTCACGAACGCCCGGGCCACCGCCACGCGCTGCTGCTCACCACCGGAGAGCTCGTGCGGGTAGCGGTGCTCCTTGCCACCGAGACCGACCAGCTCCAGCACCTCCGGCACGACCCGGCGGGCCACCGCCTTGGTCTTGCCGATCACCTCCAGGGCGAAGGCGACGTTCTCGTAGGCGGTGCGGTTGGGCAGCAGCCGGAAGTCCTGGAAGACGCAGCCGATCGACCGGCGGAAGTGCGGGCGCTTCCAGGACCGCATCGAGGTCACGTCCTTGCCGTTCACGACGACCCGACCCTTGTTCGGGGTCACCTCGTGCAGCAACATCTTGATGATCGTGGACTTGCCGGAGCCGGATGGGCCGATGAAGAAGACGAACTCGCCCTTGTCGATCGACACGGACACGTTGTCGAGCGAAGGCCGCGACGCCTTCGGGTACGTCTTCGTCACTTGCTCAAGCTGAATCACGGGTGGAGAGTCTACGCGGTGTAACTGTCGTGCCAAGTCCTACGCCCCGCCGATGCGGGCCAAGTCATCGAATCCGCACGTCACCTGGAGATCGACGAAGCACTCCGCCCACGATCGATCACGCACGGTCGCCGGCGAGTTGCTGCTGCTTGCGCCAGCGGATGCCCGCCTCGATGAAAGCGTCCAGGTCACCGTCGAAGACCGAGGTCGGATTACCAGTCTCCTGCTCCGTACGCAAATCCTTCACCATCTGATAAGGATGGAGGACGTACGACCGCATCTGGTCGCCCCACGAGCCTGCGGCGTCGGTCTTGAGGCCCTGGAGCTTGGCCTGCTCCTCCTGACGCTTGCGCTCCAGCAGCCGGGCCTGGAGCACGCGCAGCGCGGAGGCCTTGTTCTGTAGCTGCGACTTCTCGTTCTGGCAGGTCACCACGATGCCGGTCGGAATGTGCGTGATCCGCACCGCCGAGTCGGTGGTGTTGACGCTCTGCCCACCCGGTCCCGAGGAGCGGTAGACGTCCACCCGCATCTCGTTCTCGGGGATGTCGATGTGATCGGTCTGCTCCACCACCGGCAGCACCTCGACGCCGGCGAAGCTCGTCTGCCGTCGCCCCTGGTTGTCGAAGGGGCTGATCCGGACCAGCCGGTGGGTGCCGGACTCCACGCTGAGCGTGCCGTAGGCGTACGGCACCTTGACCGTGAAGGTGGCCGACTTCAGGCCCGCCTCCTCGGCGTACGAGGTCTCGTAGACCTCGGTCGGGTAGCCGTGCCGCTCGGCCCAGCGCAGGTACATCCGGAGCAGCATCTCGGCGAAGTCGGCCGCGTCCACGCCGCCCGCGCCGGCCCGGATGGCCACCAGCGCCTCCCGGGAGTCGTACTCGCCGGAGAGCAGGGTGCGGACCTCCATCTCCTGGATGGCCTTGGTCAGCCCGGTGATCTCCGACTCGACCTCGGTGAGCGCCCCGGAATCGGACTCCGCCTCGGCCAACTCCAGCAGCACGTGCGCGTCGTCGAGCCGGGAGCGCAGGCTACCGAGCTTGTCGATCTCGCCGTTGACGTACGACAGCTGGGAGGTGACCTGCTGGGCCTTGGCCTGGTCATCCCAGAGATCCGGGGCGGACGCCTCCTGCTCCAGCCGGGCCTTCTCCTCGCGCAGGCGGTCGACATCGAGCACCGCCTCGATGTTGCGCAGGGTGGCGTCGAGTTCCTTGAGCTGTTCGGCGTAGTCGGCAGCGGTCACGACAGACAAGCGTACTGCTCGGATGAGAAGTGGGCTTGCCAGCCCCGCGGTCGACGGCGAAAACCCACCGGCGGGGTCAGCCGACCGGGGCGCTCTTCAGCCAGGACAGGGCGGCCTTGTGGTACGCCACGGCGAACTCCAGCGCGCTCGCGTCGTACGTGTCGCCTTCCTTCTTGGCGTTCTTGACCTGCTCGCGGACCCGGGCCAGGGCCTCGGTGTGGTACTCGTTGGCCGCGGCCTGGAGGTTCTTCAGCTGGTTCGCCGAGTGCAGCTGCCCGAACGCGACGCGCAGGGCGATCGGGTTGCGGATGGTGTCGCGCCCCGGGTCCTCGGCCAGCCAGCGGGAAAACGTCCGTTTCCCGGCGGCCGTGATCGCGTACGGTTGACTCATCCGCGGCCCGGGCTTACCCAGCCGGACGAAACCCCGCTCGGCCAGCACCGGCAACTCCCGGTAGACCTGACTGCGGGTCATCGACCAGTACGGCGCCAACCGGCGCTCGGCGGCGGCCATCAACTGGCCACCTGTCATGGGGCCCTCGTGCAACAGCCCGAGCAGGGCCGCCGCGGTGGGGTTGACTCCGGATTCCGCCATGCCCATTACGCTGCCACTTTGCCGGGCCGACGTCCAGGATTTCACCGTTTCGCCACCCATTGGGGTTTCCTATGTGCACTGTCGGCGCGCGACGGTCGATCCCCCGCGTGCCGCCGCGCCCACCACGCCTATCGCCCGCCGCGCCCACCGCGCCGGCGCCCGTCCCGCCGGCTCCGCGCGGAGCCGGCGGGACGCGCAGTTGACGAGGGGCCCTGCGCAGACCTCACGCCATGTGCGGGTAGGTGTGCTCGGTGGGCGGGACGAAGGTCTCCTTGATCGTCCGTGGCGACATCCAGCGGACCAGGTTGTGCCAGGAGCCGGCCTTGTCGTTGGTGCCGCTGGCCCGGGCGCCACCGAAGGGCTGCTGGCCGACCACCGCGCCGGTGGGCTTGTCGTTGATGTAGAAGTTACCGGCCGCGTACCGCATCTTCTCGGCCACCGCATCGACCACCCGGCGGTCGGTGGCGAAGATCGAGCCGGTCAGCGCGTACGGGGCGATCGACTCGGCCTGGGCGACCACCTCGTCGAAGCGGGCGTCGTCGAAGACGTGCACGCCGAGGATCGGGCCGAAGTACTCGGTGGTGAAGGTCTCGTGCGCCGGGTCTCCGCACTCGAAGATCGTCGGCCGGACGAACCAGCCGACCGAGTCGTCGGCGGTGCCGCCGGCGATGATCCGGCAGCTGTCGTCGGAGGAGATCAACTCCAGCGCCGCGGTGTGCCGGGAGAACGCCTTGTCGTCGATCACCGCGCCGCCGAAGTTGCGGAAGTCGGTGACGTCGCCGTAGGAGAGCCCGTCGGCGGTGGCGGCCAACCGATCGCGCAGGCCGCCGTCCCAGATCGACCGGGGGACGTACGCCCGGGAGGCCGCCGAGCACTTCTGGCCCTGGTACTCGAAGGCACCCCGGATCAGCGCGGTGTGCAGGGCGTCGACGTCGGCGCTGGTGTGGGCGACCACGAAGTCCTTGCCACCGGTCTCGCCGACCAGCCGGGGGTAGCCACGGTAGCTGGCGATGTTCTCCCCCACCGTGTGCCACAGCTGCTGGAAGACCTTGGTGGAGCCGGTGAAGTGGATGCCGGCCAGGTCCGGGTCGGCCAGCACCACGTCGGAGACCTGCTCACCCCGGCCGGTGACCATGTTGATCACGCCGGGCGGCAGGCCGGCCGCCTCGAACAGCCGCATGGTGAAGTGCGCCGCGAACTGCTGGGTCGGGCCCGGCTTCCAGACCACCGTGTTGCCCAGCAGCGCCGGCGCCGAGGGCAGGTTGCCGGCAATCGCGGTGAAGTTGAACGGGGTGACCGCGTAGACGAAGCCCTCCAGCGGCCGGTGGTCGAACCGGTTCCACACTCCCGGCGACGACATCGGCTGCTCGGCGAGGAGCTTGCGGGCGAAGTACACGTTGAACCGGAGGAAGTCGATGAACTCGCAGGCGGAGTCGATCTCGGCCTGCACGGCGGTCTTCGACTGGCCGAGCATGGTGGCCGCGTTGAGGGTGTCCCGCCAGGGGCCGGAGAGCAGCTCGGCGGCGCGCAGGAAGATCGCCGCCCGCTCTTCGAAGGGCAGCGCCCGCCAGCCCGGCGCGGCGTCCTTGGCCGCCTTGACTGCGGCACGCGCGTCATCGTGGGTGGCGTGCCCGGTGACCCCGAGCACGTGGGCGTGCCGGTGCGGCTGCACCACCCGGATCGGCTCGCCGCCGGCCATCCGCCGCTCACCCGCGATGGTCATCGGCAGGTCGATCCGCTCGGCCGCCAACTCGGCGAGCCGCCGCTGGAGCCGTTCGGCGTCGGCGCTGCCCGGCTCGTAGGTGCGTACCGGCTCGTTGCGCGGCTCGGGTACGGAGAACACGGCGTCCATCAGGGCTCCTGGCTGATCTCGACGGCGGTGGCGAAACCGGTCCCACGGGTGGCGGGACTCGGTCAATCCTCCCACGCCAAGCGTGGTCGATCACCACCCTGGGTGCAGAGCCACCGTTGATCACGAAGAATTCCGCCTAGGCCATCGTTGATTCTTCTGCCGATGGCGGTCGGGGCAGAAGAAAGACAGGCCCACCGGGCGGCGTGCGGGCATCGGACCCCCATCCACCGGGAACGCGTACGCTGGGTTGCCGGTGAGGTACCCGAGCCAGGCCGTCGAGCCCGGCGGCGAAAGGCAGACGATGAGCAACCAGCCCGGCGGGCCGACCGCCGCGCAGCCCGACCGGCCGCAGCCCGTCGACCCGGCCGGCGGTACGCCATCCACCGACTCCGGCACGTCGGGCGGGCAGCCGGCACCGGCCCCCGGTGCGCTGGTGCTGGCACTGCTGGCGGCCGGCTGGCTGGCCGCCATGCTCTGGTCGACCCGCGAGGCGATCAACTCGACCACCGCCGGGGTGACCGCGGTCAGTTTGTCGGCCTTCGCGCTGCCTGGCGTGATCTCGGCCGCGCTGGTGGCCGGGGCCGCGGTCGGGCTGGCCGCCGGTGAGCTGGTGACCCGACGCCGGGGCGGGGTGACCCTGCGCTTCGGGGCCGCGGTCGCGGCCGGCCTGCTGGTCGGGCTCGCCGCCGCGCTCGCGATCGACCTCGCCTACGCCGGCAACACGACCACCCGCACCATCGCCGGCACCACTGCCGCCGCCGCCATCATCGGCGGCGCGCTGGCCGGGGCGCGCAGCGGCGCGGTGGTCGGGGCGGTGGCCAGCTCCGCCCTTGGCACGCTGCTCTTCGTGGTGGCCTTCAGCGTGGCCCGGGACCCCCTGTTCAACCTCTTCGGCGCCGGCGAAAGCCAGCAGTCGCTGGTCAGCGCGGCCACCTGGGTGTCCCGCACCGAGTCGCTGCTCGCCGGCCTCATCGCCGGCGCGCTGGCCTTCGGCTACCTCAGCTGGGTCCGGCGGCGGGCTGCCGAAAACGGCGGCGCCGGGCCGCGCTGGCCGGGTTACCTGGTTGCCGGCGCCGGGCCGGGGCTGCTGCTCCTGCTCGCCGAGGTGATCATCCGGATCGGCGGGCGTTCCCTGCTCGACCTGGCCGCCGCCCTCAGCGAGGCGGACGCGGTGGCGCAGACCTCGCTCGGCACCTCACGGGTGGACAACGGTATCTGGGTGCTCTTCGTCGGCGCGCTGACCGCGCTGATCGCCTTCGGCCGCACGCTCACCCCGGCTTCCGACGACGACGCCCCCGGCGACCAGGCAGCCGGCACCCCGGCAGCCGGCACCCCGGCAGCCGGCACCCCGGCAGCCGGCACCCCGGTAGCCGGCACCCCGGTAGCCGGCACCCCGGTAGCCGGCACTCCGGCAGCCAGCACTCCGGCAGCCGGCACCGAGGCAGCCGAGCCGATCGGCGTCGGCGGTGCCGCCACCGACACCGAGCCCGGCGGCACCGCCGACGAGACGGGCAGCGTCGCTCGCTGATTGGTGCCGGTCACCCCTGACCGGTAGTGGCGCGCAGCAGCAGATCCAGTTCGCTGGGGTCGTACCACTCCAGCTCGTGGTCCTCGGCACCGTCGACGGTGAACTGCGCGTCCGGGTCGCCGGCCAGCGCCTCCGCGACCACGTCCGCGGCGGCGGTGACGTCGGAGACCGCGTCCGCGCCGTCGACGTGGATGGCCGCCACGGCGGCGACCGACACCGCCCCGCGCAGTCCCACCACGCTGGAACCCAGTTCGCCGTCGCCCCGGTCGAGCGCGGTGGCGGGCAGGTCCGCCGAGACCACCACCCGGCGGCGCGGCGCGGCCGGGTCGTGCCGGATCAGCTGCAGGGCGTCCTGCGCGGCCCGGGTGAAGGCGACGTACTCCAACTCCTCCTCGTCACCCTCGGCGTACCACTCGCGCAGCGCCGGGGTCACGGCGTGCGCCTGCGTCGCGTCGAGGCCGTGCTGGGGCAGCCTGGCCAGCATCGGCACGGTTGCCGGCAGGTACACCCGGACAAGCTCGTCGGTCACGTCGTCTCCCCGATCTGCTCCGCTCGCCGGCAGTTCCGCCGGCCGAGCGTACGGCCACGCCGTACGCCCTGACCGTCATACACTCCGCACCCGCCCCTACGAAAATCGCGGCTGCGCGCGGGCGACCTCGGTGATGGCAAACTGAAGCAAACGACGTCAACCCGGGGAGTTCTCGTGGAGCCGAGATTCCTGCTCCTGTCCGACGTGGCCACCGAGCTGAACGTGTCGGACTCGCAGGTGTACCACATGGTACGCAGCGGCGAGCTACCCGCGATCAAGATCGGTGGCCGGGGCCAGTGGCGCGTGGAGCGCGCCCGGCTGGAGGAGTACATCCAGCGCAAGTACGCCGAGACCGCCGAGTGGGTACGCGGCAACCCGCTCGCCGAGCGCGACCCGGAGTAGCCACCCCACCTCGCACAGCCATTGACCGTTGGCTCTGCCATGCCCGAGAATCGGAAACTGACGGAGGCAAACGAAGGCAAACGCAAGGAAACGGCGAAAGGTGGGGCCAGCACGATGAACGACCGCCGACGACCCGGGCCGAGCCGCCCACCCGTGCTCCTGCGGCCGGCACCCGCGCTCGACCCGCCCTTCACGGACGAGAGCATCGGCGCCTGGCGCACGCCGAGCGACCATCAGCTCGCCCTCGATCTCTTCGCTGCCGAGCAGTTGTTCGCCCCTGGCGAGCCCGGAAGGCCGGCCACCCGGCGCGGCACCGCCCGTCCGCTGCCGCTACGGCCCGGCCGCGATCCGGCCCGGCAGCTGCCACCGGATGCCCTGGCCACCGCGACCCCGGCGGCGACCCGGGTCGCTCACCGCTTCGTCGCCAGTTGCCTGGAGGTGTTCAACGGTTTCCGGTCGCCGGTGCAACTCCGGCGCCAACTCGACCCGATCCGCTCCGCCCAGCTGCTGCCCGAGTTGGCCCGCGCCACCACCCGTGGCGCACCGGCCCGCCGCCGCTCGCCACGTCCCAGCCTTCGGCTGCGCCGACTGCGGGTCTGCGAGCCCCGACCGACCGCCATCGAGGCCGCCGCGGTGCTCGGCGGTGCCGGCGGCAACAGCTGGGCGATGGCGCTGCGCCTGGAACATCGGCGAGGCAACTGGCTCTGCACCGACCTGCGCGTCCTCTGACTGCCGTCACCGAGGGCTGGACCGACATCAGTTGCCCCACACACGGCGGAGCCGTGGTCACCAGGACCACGGCTCCGTCGAAATGTCGAACGCCACCGCTACCGAGCACTGCCGCGGTCGGACGCGGCGACGCTCATGGCGGGCCTCAGCTGGCCGAGGTGCCTCCCGGCGCACCGTGGCAACGCTTGTACTTGCGACCCGAGCCGCAGGGGCACGGCGCGTTGCGGGACGGTCCGTTGCTGGCAGCCGCCTGACCCGACGCCGCTGCCTGCCGGGCCGTGCTGGAGGCGACCCCCGGGCCACGCAGGGCGCCGGCCGGGCGCTGCGGCGCCGCCGGAGCGGTCCGCCCCGGCGCGGCCGGAGCGCTCGGCTCCGGGCTGCCGATGCCGAGCGCGGGAGCGCGCTGGTCGTCGCGCTGCACGGCGACCCCGCCGGCGCCGGCCTCGCCGTCGATGGTCGGCGCGGAATACTGCAACCCCTGCTGCTGCGGTGCACGGCGCAGGCCCTTGGCCTTGATCTCCACCGGCTTCTCCAGCAGCTGGACCTCCTCGGCCTCGGGCTCCGGCTCGTTGACCTGAACCTCGAGGTTGTAGAGGAAGCCGACCGTCTCCTCCTTGATGCCGTCCATCATGGTGGTGAACATGGCGAAGCCCTCGCGCTGGTATTCCACCACCGGGTCACGCTGGGCGTACGCCCGCAGCGTGATGCCCTCCTGGAGGTAGTCCATCTCGTAGAGGTGTTCCCGCCACTTGCGGTCGATCACCTGGAGCAGCACCATCCGCTCCAGTTGGCGGGTGCCCTCGGCACCGAGCTGCTCCTCGCGCCGGTCGTACGCGGCGTGCGCGTCCTCCTTGAGGCGGGAGACCAGGAAGTCGGCGTCGATGGCACTCCGCGAACCGCCGGCCTCCTCCTCCAGCTCCTCGACGGTGATGCTCACCGGATAGAGCTGCTTGAGGCTGGTCCAGAGCTGGTCCAGATCCCAGTCCTCGGCGTACCCCTCGGAGGTGGCCCCCCGCACGTACGCGTCGACCACATCGTCGATCATGTTGCGGACCTGGTCGGAGAGGTCCTCGCCGTTGAGTACGCGCAGCCGCTCGGCGTAGATCACCTGGCGCTGCTTGTTCATCACCTCGTCGTACTTGAGGACGTTCTTGCGGATCTCGGCGTTCTGGCCCTCGATCTGGGCCTGCGCGCTCTTGATCTGGCGGGTGACCATCTTCGACTCGATCGGCACGTCCTCCGGGATGTTGAAGCGGTCCATCACCGCCTCGACGGCCCCGGAGCGGAACCGCTTCATCAGCTCGTCCTGGAGGGAGAGGTAGAACCGCGACTCACCGGGGTCGCCCTGCCGGCCGGAGCGACCGCGCAGCTGGTTGTCGATCCGCCGGGACTCGTGCCGCTCGGTGCCCAGCACGTAGAGCCCACCGGCGGCGGCCACCTCCTCGGCCTCGGTGTCGCAGGCCTGCTTCCACTTCGGCAGGACCTCCTCCATGGCCTTGTCGTACTCCTCGGCGTTCTCCGCCGGGTCGAGGCCACGCTGGCGCAGCTCGCTCGCGGCGAGGAACTCGGGGTTGCCGCCGAGCAGGATGTCGGTGCCTCGGCCGGCCATGTTGGTGGCCACCGTGACCGCGCCCTTGCGACCGGCCTGGGCGACGATCTCCGCCTCCCGGGCGTGGAACTTGGCGTTCAGCACCGAGTGCGGAATGCCCCGGCGGCGCAGCAACTGGGACAGGATCTCGGAATTCTCCACCGAGACGGTGCCGACCAGCACCGGCTGCCCGGCGTGGTGCCGCTCGGCGATGTCCTCGATCACCGCGTTGAACTTGGCCTTCTCGGTCTTGTAGATGACGTCGGCCCGGTCCTCGCGGACCATCGGCCGGTGGGTCGGGATGGTCACCACGCCGACCTTGTAGACCTTGTTGAACTCGCCCGCCTCGGTCTGGGCGGTACCGGTCATGCCGGAGAGCTTGTCGTAGAGGCGGAAGTAGTTCTGCAGGGTGATGGTGGCCAGGGTCTGGTTCTCCTGCTTGATCTCCACCCCCTCCTTGGCCTCGATCGCCTGGTGCATGCCCTCGTTGTACCGGCGGCCGTGCAGGATGCGACCGGTGAACTCGTCGACGATCAGGACCTCGCCGTCGCTGACGATGTAGTCCTTGTCGCGCTTATAGAGCTCCTTGGCCTTGATGGCGTTGTTCAGGTAGCCGACCAGCGGAGTGTTCACCGACTCGTAGAGGTTGTCGATGCCGAGCCGGTCCTCGACCTTGGCCACGCCCCGCTCGGTGACCGCGATGGTCCGCTTGGAGTAGTCGACCTCGTAGTCACCCTCGCCGTCCTTGCCGGCCTGCAACCGGGCCACGACGGCGGCGAACTCGCCGTACCAGCGGGCGGAGTGCTCGGCCGGGCCGGAGATGATCAGCGGGGTCCGGGCCTCGTCGATCAGGATCGAGTCGACCTCGTCGACCACGGCGAAGTTGTGGCCGCGCTGGACCAGCTCCTCCTTCGACCAGGCCATGTTGTCGCGCAGGTAGTCGAAGCCGAACTCGTTGTTCGTGCCGTAGGTGATGTCACACTCGTACGCCGCACGGTGCTCGGTGGCCGGCCGGTTGGGCAGCACCACGCCGACGGTCAGGCCGAGGAACTCGTGCACCCGGCCCATCCAGGCGGCGTCCCGCTGGGCCAGGTAGTCGTTGACCGTGACCACGTGCACGCCCTTGCCGGAGAGCGCGTTGAGGTAGACCGGCATGACCGAGGTCAGGGTCTTGCCCTCACCGGTCTTCATCTCGGCGATGTTGCCGAAGTGCAGCGCCGCGCCACCCATCACCTGCACGTCGTACGGCCGCTGGCCGAGCACCCGCGCCGCTGCCTCCCGGCAGACCGCGAACGCCTCGGGCAGGAGGTCGTCCAGGGTCTCGCCATCGGCGAGCCGTTCCCTGAACTGCTCGGTCATGCCGCGCAGCTCGTCGTCCGTGAGGTTGACGTAGTCGTCCTCGATCGAGTTGACGGCGGCGGCAATCGCCTTGAGGCGGCGCACCATGCGCCCCTCGCCCGCGCGGAGGACCTTTTCCAGAATCGACACGGATCAACGCTCCCCTAGACAGTCTCGAACCATCGTAGGCGTTCCATCGGGCAGATGGTCACTGGTGGCGGGGGTCGGTCATCGCGAAACCGACATAACGCGTCGCAGCCTCGCCTGCGCCCCGGTTTTTCGGTTACGCCGTGGGCGAACGATCCGGCACGATGGGTCGGATGCAGCCCGTGGAGATCAACGAGGCCGGTCTGGTGTTACGGCCGTGGCACGTCGAGGACGCCGACGCCGTGTACCGCGCGTGCCAGGACCCGGACATCCAGCGCTGGACCAGCGTTCCGCGCCCGTACCTGCGCGAGCACGCGCGGACGTTCGTCGCCGAACGGGCCCGGCAGTGGGAACAGGGCACCGGAGCGCCCTTCGCGGTCTGCGATGCCGCCACCGGCGAGCTGCTCGGCGCCTGCGGCCTGATCTCGATCGATCGCAATCACCAGCTCAGCGAGATCGGCTACTGGACCGCCCCGTGGGCACGGCGGCAGGGCGTGGCGGTCCGTGCGGCGCGCGCCCTCGCCCGCTGGGCCTTCACCGAGCTGAAGCTACGCCGGCTGCTCTGGGGGGCGCTGGTGGGCAATCACACCTCCCGGTTGGTCGCGCTCCGAACCGGCTTCCAGGTCGAGGGACGGCTCCGCGCCGCCGACCCGGGGCAGGGCGGCTACGAGTGGTTCGGCTCGCTGCTACCCGGTGACGTGCCGGCGCCCGACGAGGTCGGTCCGGCCGGGCCGGGCACGCTGGAGGCCCGCCGGGCAGCAGTCTTCGGCCGGCCGCAGCCCACCCTCTTCGCCACCGCCGGCGAGCACGAGCTGCGCCTGCGCCCGCTGGAGGAGTCCGACCTCGACGCGGTGATCACCACCTGCCGGGATCCGGAGACCCTGCGCTGGACCACCGTCCCCGAGCGGTACGACCGGTCGGCGGCCGAATCGTTCCGCACCATCTGCCAGGACAACTGGGCCAGTGGCACCACCGCCAGCTACGCGATCGCCGACGGGCGGGATCACTACGCCGGCTCGATCGACCTGCGGCTCTCCCCCACCGACCCGTTGCTGGCCGACGTGGGTTTCATGACCGCGCCGCACGTCCGTGGCCGGGGCTACCTGCCGGCCGCGCTCGCCGCGTTGACCGCGTGGGGCTTCACCACGCTCGGGCTGGCCCGCGTCGAGTGGCGGTGCCACGTCGGCAACGTCGCCTCCCGCCGGGCCGCCGAGAAGGCCGGCTTCACCATCGAGGGCACCGCCCGGGGCGCCCTCAACCACCGGGGCACCCGGGTGGACGCCTGGGTCGGCGCGCTGCTCGCCGAGGACCTGACGCGCGAGGTGCCGGCGTGAGCCCGGAAACCATCGAGGGCCAGGGCGTACGGTTGCGGCCGTTCCGGTCGGCCGACGTCGCCGACATCACCGCCGGCTGCGCCGACCCGCTCACCCAACGGTTCATCGACGGCCTGCCCAACCCGTACACCGAGGCCGACGCCCGCTGGTGGGTCAACGAGGGCGCGCCAGCGGCCTTCGCCGGCGGCGGCGCCGCCTACGCCATCGCCGACCCGGAGACCGACCGGCTGCTCGGCACCGTCGGGCTGAGCAACCCGGTGGCGCAGCGGGGGCAGGCCGAGATCGGTTACTGGGTGGCCCCGTGGGCACGCGGCCGGGGTGTGGCCACGGCCGCCACCCGGGCGCTGGCCGGGCGCGCCTTCGCCACCGGCATCGTCCGGCTGGAACTGCTCACCAGCGTCGAGAACGCGGCCAGCCAGCGGGTGGCGCTGGCCGCCGGGTTCCACCCCGAGGGGGTACGCCGATCCGCCAGCCCGGTACGCGGCGGCGGCCGGCGGGACCTGACGGTGTGGGTACGCCTCGCCGACGACCCGCCCGGCCCGGTCCCGCGTCCGCTGCCGGACCTGCCCGGCGGGCGGCTGACCGACGGCGTGGTCGCGCTGCGCGCACTCGGGCCGGAGGACGTCGACGCGATGTACCGGCTGCACACCGGCGCGGAGGTGGTGGCCAGCCGGGTGCCGCCGGTGCCGCCCACCCGCGAGGCGATGGAGCAGTACTGCCAGGGCGCGCCGAACCAGTGGCTGGTCGGCAGGAGCGCAGCCATGATCATCCTGGACGCGGTCTCGGAAACCGTCGCGGGCAACTGCATGCTGCTCCTCGACCAACCAGCCAACCAGGGGATGATCGGTTACAGCCTGTTCCCGCAGTGGCGCGGACAGGGGCTGGCCACCCGCACCGTACGGCTGCTCGTCGGCTGGGGTTTCCAGCACGTCGGCCTGGCCCGGCTCTGGGCCGGCACCCTGCCGGAGAACGTCGCTTCGCAGCGGGTGCTGGAGCGGGCCGGTTTCCGGCGTGAGGGTCTGCTGCGCGGGCGGTTGCCCGGCGACGCCGGGGTCCGCGCCGACTCCACCGTGTTCGGCCTGCTACCTGGCGATCTGCCGGGCTGAGCAGGGTCGCCGGCTCGGGTTGGTCAACTCGTCCCGAGCCGGCGCCGCAGCCTCAGATGTCCAGCGAGATGATGCCGTAGTCGTAGGCGTGTCGCCGGTAGACCACGCTCGGTCGGCCGGATTCCTTGTCCTGGAACAAATAGAAGTCATGGCCGACGAGTTCCATCTGGAACAGCGCGTCGTCCACGGTCATCGGCTCGGCCGGGTGGACCTTCTCCCGCGCGATGTGCCACGGCTGGTCGTCGTACTCGTCGGGTTCGTCTTCGGGCCGCTCGGCGACCGCAGTGGCGGCACCGGCGGGCGCGCCCAGCGCGGGCAGGTCGGTCACCGGCAGGCCGGCGGTGGCGGCGGCGACCGACAGCGGCGCATGCCGGCCACGGTGGATGCGACGCCGGTCGGCGGCGCGGCGCAGCCGGGCGTCGAGCTTGGCGATCGCCGCGTCCAGTGCGCTGTAGAAGTCGTTGGTGCAGGCCTCCGCCCGGATCACCGGGCCCCGCGAGTAGCAGGTGATCTCCACCCGCTGGCAGTGATCGGACTGGCGCGGATTGCGCTCGTGGAAGAGTTCGACATCGGCACGGATTAGCTTGTGGTCGTAACGTTCGATCTTTGCGAGCTTGTCTGCTACGTGCACCCGGAAATGGTCCGGCACTTCGACGTTACGGCCCTTGACCACGATGTCCACGTGACCTCCCTCGTTCGGACGGTCTCATTGATCCGAGAAACCCGGTCGTACGTCCGTCGGAGGTCCCGCTCGGCGTCGACCGGTTGAAACGGCTACGCCTCCTCTCACCGCCGGGGGTGGGTGGGTTGGCCTTCCTACCCCCGACAGGCAAACGCTAACTCCTGTTCGCCCGCCAGTCACCCCCAGTTGCGAATACCGCCGAGTAATTTCCACAGCTCATACACGAAGGGGTGAAACGGAAACACAATCGGTCACCGTTGGTGCCTTTTCCGGGTCGCGGCCAGCACCGCGGCCGACGACGGGGCGAGCCCCTGCGCGGCCAGCACCCGACTGATCGCGGCGAGGGTGGACCCGGTGGTGACGATGTCGTCCAGCAGCACCACGGTCGTGCCCGGCGGTGCCGGCGCGCTGCCCGACCGAACGCGGAATGCGGCGTCGGCCGCCGCCGCCCGGCCGGCGCTGTCCAGGGTGACCGAGTCCGGTCGGGGTGCGGCCCGTACCGGACGACGCACCCGGACCGGCCACCCCGCGACGCGTAGCCGACGGGCACAGTGCCGGGTCATCCGGTCGAGGTGGTCGCCGTAGCGGGCGCGGGCCGCCGCCGGAGTGTCCGGCACCGGCACCAGCAGCACCGGCCGGGCCGCACCGACCGCCGCCGCCACGACCTCGGCGAGCAACTCCCCCAGCGGCCGGGCCAGCGCGTGCCGGCCGTGGTCCTTGTACGCCAGCAGGGTCTCCCGCAGCGGCCCACCGTACGCCCCGAGTGCGTGGCAGGGCGGCAACCCGGATGGGGCCGGCACCGGCCGCACCGGCCCGGGACGCAACGCCCGCAGCTCGCGCACGCACTCCGGGCAGATTCCGCGCCGCAGCCCCGGCCGTTGTTCCCGGCACCCGGCGCACTCGGCGGGCAGCACCAGGTCGGCCAGATCCGCCCACAGCCCGCCCAGCACGGCCGGCTCAGTAGAGGAAGAAGGGAGCGGTGGGGTAGCCGGCACGTACCCCGGCCGGCGGCGGGGTGACGTCTTGGACGTGTTCCCGCTCCAGCCGCTGGAAGGGGTTGCTGCGGTAGGCGACCCGGTTGGCCTCGTACATGAACGAGCCGGCGGGCGGGGCGAGTTGGGCGGGTACGGCGCTCAGCTGGGTGGCCGCGGCGCCGGTGTCCTCCCGCAGCCGGGTCTCCAGGGCGCCGTCGACGCTCACGTCGTAGATCGCCGGGCGACCGGCCGAGCCCGCCACCACCAGCCGGTTCTCCCCCGCCCAGTCCACCGCCGTGGGGTTGCTCAGGGAGACCACCAGCCGTCGGACCGGGCCGACCGTGGGCACACCGCCCTCCCAACCGATCGCGGCGACGTGCAGCACACCGCCGATGACCACGGCGATCCGGTGCCCGTCCAGGGCGGCCGCCACCGCGCTGACCCGACCGGGTACGCCGATCGACACCGGCCGCAGCACCGCCTGGTCGTCGAAGCGGTAGAGGCCTCCGTCGACGACCACCAGCCCCGAAGGCCGACCGTCGGTACGGATCCAGACCGGCCGGCCGATGCTGGCGTGCGCGGAGTCGCTGGTGGCGAAGTTCCGCACCACTCCCTGGCCACGACCGACGGCGAGTCGCTGCCGACCGTTCTCCCCGGTGATCACCAGTGCGGCCAGCACGTCCCCGCCGGAACGGCGCAGCCCAGCGGAGACCACGTCGCGGTTCACCTCGGCGGCCACCGGGACCATGCCGGGCAGTTCGTTGGCCACGGCGAGGGCGTGGATCGCCCCCTCGTAGACGCAGAAGCGCTGGGCGCCTTCCTCGAATCGGTACAACTGGTTGTTCGACCGCTGCTCACCGAGGTCGACCAGCTTGCGGGGCTGGTTGAGGATCTTGATCTCCAGCGTGCCGTCCAGGTCCAGGTCGCGCAGCGACCAGGCCAGCTGCGTGGCTAGTTGCTCCAGGCGCTGGTCGTCGGCGCCGGGCATGTCGAGGTTGACCTCCCAGCGTCCATCCGAACCGGTGGCATTGTTGATCATCTCGGTCCGGTCGGGTAGGCCGGAGACGCCGATCCGCAACCATTCCGACGGGCCCGCGGTCAGCCATCGGACCACCTCGCTCACCCGACGCTCCGCCGGCACCGCCGAGGAGAGATAGCGCTGGTCCGGCACCAGCCGGGTACGGTCGGAATTCCAGAAGTAGATCGACTTGGCCTCGTAGAAGCGACGCAGCGCCTCGTCACTGAGCAACAGCAGGTTGGGCGGATCGCTGACGTAGTAGCCGGCATCGTCCTGGCCCGCCGGCCCGGCGTTGACCAGCCGGAACTCGTACGTCGTCTCGGTGGCCAGCGGTGGTGCCAGGACGCCGTTGGCCCGCAGCAGCCCCACCTGTTGCACGGTGATGGTGACCTTCATGCTGTCCACGTCCGGCGCGATCATCGGGTTGTCGGTGAGGCGTACCACCGACAGCGCCACCTCGCTGCCCTGCTTGTCCTGCAGCGCACCCCGGTCGGTCGGCGCGATGAACTGCTTGACCCGGTCGTACGCCCGGTCGGGCTCGCCCGCCGCCGCGGCCAGGAAGTTTCGCACGAACGCCTCGGCGTCGCTGCCGCTGGCCGTCCGGGTGGGCGGTTCGGTGCCGCGCCCCGACGACCAACTGGTCTCCGCGGCCGGTCCGCGCTGCTCGATCTGGACCTCGGTGTCGTCGGGAATGCCGCAGCCGCCCAGGCCAGCCAGCACCAGCGCACCGGCCAGCATGCCACTGAGCAGGCGACGCGTCACGAACCCACCTCCGCGGGCCGCTCGGGGCCGGTGGTCGGGGTGTCACTCGACGCGGGGAGAATCGCGGGCGCACCAGCCGGGCCGGGACCAATGGCCAACAGGCCGTTACCGGCCGCCCCGCCGAACGGCGGGGTCGCGTCCGCCGGTACCAGGCGCAGCGGCGAGGTGGTGAGCCGGTCACCGGCCCGGGCCGGCAGCGTGAGCCGGAACTGGGCGCCCTGGCCGGGTGCGCCCCACGCCTCAAGCCAGCCGCCGTGCAACCGGGCGTCCTCCAGGCTGATCGACAGCCCCAGCCCGGTCCCGCCGGTCTGCCGGGCCCGCGACGGGTCGGCCCGCCAGAACCGGTTGAAGACCAGCTTCTCCTCGCCCGGTTTGAGCCCCACACCGTGATCCCGGACGGTGATCGCGACGGCGGTCTCGTCCATCCCGAGGGCGATCCGCACCGGCCGGCCCTCGCCGTGCTCGACGGCGTTGCCGACCAGGTTGCGCAGCACCCGCTCGACCCGTCGCGGGTCGATCTCGGCGATCACCGGGGCGGCGGGGACGTCCAGCTCCACCTCCACCCCGACCCGCTCGGCCAGCCCGGCGAGCCGGTCCACCACCCGGTGCACCACCGGCACCAGGTCGGTCGGCTCGGCGTCGAGCACCGCGAAACCCGCGTCGAACCGGCTGATCTCCAGCAGGTCGGTGAGCAGCTCCTCGAACCGGTCCAGCTCGGCCTGGAGCAGTTCGGCGCTGCGGGCCACCGCCGGCTCGAACCCGTCCCGCTCGGCGAAGATCAGGTCGGCCGCCATCCGTACCGTGGTCAGCGGGGTCCGCAGTTCGTGCGAGACGTCGGAGGTGAACCGGCGCTGCAACCGCGACATCTCCTCCAGCCGGAGGATCTGCCGTTGCAGGTTGGTCGCCATCTGGTTGAACGACGCGGCCAGCAGGGCCAGGTCGTCCTCGCCGTTGACCGCCATCCGCTGGTCGAGCAGCCCGGCCGAGAGCCGCTGGGCGGTCCGGGCAGCCACCCGTACCGGGGTCACCACGAGCCGGGTCACCAACGCGGCGAGCACGCCGAGCAGCAGCACCAGGGCCACCCCGGTGGCCACCACGGTGGCCCGGGCCTGACCGGCCGTGGTGTCCTGCAACGTCAGCGGTACGAAGTAGTAGAGCTCCACCTGGCCGAACCGGGTCGGCACCGGCGAGCCGTAGACGAGATACTTCGTGGTGCTTCCGTCGTCGCCGAGCTGTCCGGTACGGATCTGGTTGGCCACGTTGCCGCCGGCCACCGCGGCGCGCAGTTCCGGGCTGATCAGTGGCTGGAAGTCCACCGCGGGTGAGCTGCGCGGCTCGATCATCTCGCCGGAGGCGTCGGCGGCGAGCGCCACCACCACCCCGCTGGTCTGCTGCTGGCCGCCGCCGGCCAGATAGTTGACCGTGCCGTCGATGGTCTCCTGGAGCTGCGCCTCCTGCGGCTGACTGTAGAGGCTGAACTGCTTGGCCGCGTACTCCGCGCCGCTGGTCAGGCGCTGCCGGACGTCAATCTTGGCGTTGTCCAGCAGGATGCTGGTGATCTTGTCGGCGATCAGGTACGCGAACCCGCCCACCAGCAGACTCGACACCACAAGTGTGATGGTCACCACACGCACCTGCAACGAGCGCCGCCAGGTCTGGTGCAGGCCAGCGAGCAGCCGGGCACCTCGACCAGTGAGCCCACGCCACAGCTCCCACCCGGCGCCACGCCGGCGGGAAGTCGTGTCAAGATCCGGAATCGGGGTGTCGGTCACAGTGCGACCAGGCTATCCGGTACCCGCCTTGTAGCCCACGCCCCGGACGGTGAGGATGATTTCCGGCCGCTCCGGATCCGGCTCGATCTTGGCGCGCAGTCGCTGCACGTGCACGTTGACCAGCCGGGTGTCCGCCGCGTGCCGGTATCCCCAGACCTGCTCCAGCAGCACCTCCCGGGTGAAGACCTGACGTGGTTTGCGGGCCAGCGCGACCAGCAGGTCGAACTCCAGCGGAGTCAGCTTTACCTCCTCGCCGTTGCGGCTGACGGTGTGCGCCGGCACGTCGATGGCGATCTGGTTGCCGGGCGGGCCGATGGTGAGCAGTTCCGGCGCCGCGTCCTCGCCCCGCCGCAGCCGGGCCCGCATCCGGGCCACCAGCTCCTTGGGCTTGAACGGCTTCACCACGTAGTCGTCGGCCCCCGACTCCAGGCCCAGCACCACATCGACCGTGTCGCTCTTGGCGGTCAGCATGACGATCGGCACTCCCGACTCGGCCCGGATCGCCCGCGCCACGTCGATGCCGCTCATGCCGGGCAGCATGAGATCGAGCAGGACGATGTCGGGCCGGTTGTCGCGGAACGCGGCCAGGGCCCGTTCCCCGTCCGCCACGAAGGAGGGCATGAAACCTTCGCTGCGCAGCACGATGCCGAGCATCTCGGCGAGCGCGGGGTCGTCGTCGACCACCAGTACCCGGGCTCTCATGGGGTTAATGTTTCCATCCCGTCAGTTCGGTGGGCTCGGCGTACCCGGCACGCTACTGGCGCCACGCGTACTGCGCGCCCAGCACCGGCCTGGTGACATCGCCGCGCGCGAGCCCGCCCACCGGGCGGGACTGCACCCGGACGGATCGCGCGTGCCACCATGATTCCTGGCCGCAGCGCCGCGCGCCACCGCCCCGCCGTCAGGAGTACGCGTGCCCGAAGCAGGCCCGACCGCCGTGCTTCCCGCTTACCGGCCGGCCGTCGCTTCGGCGAGGCGCTCCTGACACGGAGAATTGCGGCAACGGTGCCGGTGGCCGGCGCCGAGCACACCGAGGAGGCCGTGATGAGGGGTTTCGGACCGTGGCTGGCCGTGCTCGCAGTGGTGGTGCTGCTCAGCGCGCTGCGGCTACGCACCCTGGCAGCGCTGGTCTCCCTGACCTGGCTGGCCTGGTGCGTCTGGACCTGGATCCGCCCGACCCGCCCCCACCAACCCCCCAACCCACCCCGTTGACCAATGAGGTTGGCGGCAGCCTGAAGATCAACCGCTGCCGCCAACCTCATGACCAACCGCCGAGGTGGCCGGGGGTCGGGGTTGTCAGTAGCGGTAGTGGTCCGACTTGAACGGCCCCTCGACGGGGATGCCGAGGTAGGCGGCCTGCTCCTTGGTCAGCGTGGAGAGCTTGGCGCCGAGCGCCGCCAGGTGCAGCCGGGCGACCTTCTCGTCCAGGTGCTTGGGGAGCACGTACACGCCGATCGGGTACTCGGCGGTCTTGGTGTACAGCTCGATCTGGGCGATCGTCTGGTTGGCGAACGAGTTGGACATCACGAAGCTCGGGTGACCGGTCGCGTTGCCCAGGTTCAGCAGGCGGCCCTCGGAGAGCACGATGATGGCGTGGCCGTCGTCGAACTTCCAGAGGTCGACCTGCGGCTTGATGTTCTCCCGGGTGACGTCCGAGCGCTTGGCCAGGCCGGCCATGTCGATCTCGTTGTCGAAGTGACCGATGTTGCCGACGATCGCCTGGTGCTTCATCCGGGCCATGTGCTCGTTGGTGATGACGTCGAAGCAACCGGTCGCGGTGATGAAGATGTCGGCGATCTCGACCACGTCGTCAAGCGTGGCGACCTGGTAGCCGTCCATCGCCGCCTGCAACGCGCAGATCGGGTCCACCTCGGTCACCACGACCCGGGCGCCCTGGCCGCGCAGCGACTCGGCGCAGCCCTTGCCCACGTCGCCGTAGCCGAGTACGACGGCCATCTTGCCGCCGATCAGCACGTCGGTGGCCCGGTTGATGCCGTCGATGAGCGAGTGCCGGCAGCCGTACTTGTTGTCGAACTTGCTCTTGGTCACCGAGTCG
The DNA here is from genome assembly GCF_059553435.1 of Micromonospora sp. PRAS1. Classification (NCBI taxonomy): domain Bacteria; kingdom Bacillati; phylum Actinomycetota; class Actinomycetes; order Micromonosporales; family Micromonosporaceae; genus Micromonospora; species Micromonospora sp. PRAS1. The sequence goes on along the minus strand of NZ_JCANNB010000023.1, from coordinate 51,214 downwards.
TTGACGTTGATGGCCGGGAAGAGCAGGGTGCCGGCGCGGTGCATGTCGTAGAGGCGGTGGACACCGGTGGTGGTCTCCTCGGTGACGCCCTTGATGCCGGCCGCGATCCGGGTCCAGCGCTGGTTGTCGGCGGCCAGCGAGCGGTGCAGCAGACCGAGGACGACCGCGAACTCCTCCGACTCGGCGGACTCGACGGCCGGCACGGAGCCGGCCTTCTCGAACTCGGCACCCTTGTGGACGAGCAGGGTGGCGTCGCCACCGTCATCGAGGATCATGTTGGGGCCCTGCCCGTCGGGCCAGTCGAGCACCTGCTCGGTGCACCACCAGTACTCCTCGAGCGTCTCGCCCTTCCAGGCGTAGACCGGCACGCCGGACGGAGCGTCGGGGGTGCCGTGCGGGCCGACCACGATCGCGGCGGCGGCGTGGTCCTGGGTGGAGAAGATGTTGCAGGAGGCCCAGCGGACCTGCGCGCCGAGCGCGACGAGGGTCTCGATCAGTACGGCGGTCTGGACGGTCATGTGCAGCGAACCGGTGATCCGCGCGCCCGCGAGGGGCTGCGCGTCGGCGAACTCACGGCGGATCGCCATCAGTCCGGGCATCTCGTGCTCGGCGAGCCGGATCTCCTTGCGCCCGAACTCGGCGAGCGACAGATCCGCCACCTTGTAATCGCCCTCGGCGAGGGTGCGCGGCCGGGCCTCGGACGACGTGCCACTGGCGGACACCGGGAGGGTGCTGGTCATGAATGCTCCTGTCGGACGACGATGCTGCGCAACCATCCACCTTACGCGCGCCACCCATGAGCGCGCGGGGCAGTTGCGCGCAGCGCACGGGGCGGCCGGTGATGGACGTGTGCCGTCCATCGCCGCCCGCCCCGTGCATCCCCCCGGTTTGGTTCCCCCGCGCGTTCCCGGACGGTTCGTCGCGACAACGCTGCGCACACATAGAGTCACACAGCGCAAGAAGCGAGTCAAGCCATTCCGGGAAAGTCGGACATGTCGGCGTGGCGTGGCACGCGGAAATCCTGAATCCCGTCGACTCAGCTCAGACCGGTCGTGGCGACGTACACCGTGCCCGCACCCGACACCACGAACGGCCCGGCGTCGGCCGACCCCACCGCGGCCCGCCCCGTGGTGAGGGTCACCGACCCGGCGTCGTCGGTCACGGTGACCCCGCCCGACGTGCAGAGCACCACCCGGGGGCCCGGCACCGCCAACGCCACCTCGGGCCGGTCGTCCGCCACCGTCACCCGGTGCAGCGCGAAGTCGGGCACCGGCACCGGCCAGGTGACCACCCCGTCGGAGACCGGCCGGGGCGACACCACCGGCTGGTCGAGCGGATCGAATCGGAGCACCCGGAGCAGTTCGGGCACGTCCACGTGCTTCGGGGTCAGCCCGCCGCGCAGCACGTTGTCACTGGCCGCCATCACCTCGACGCCGGTGCCCCGCAGGTAGGCGTGCAGGTTCCCGGCCGGCATCCAGATCGCCTCCCCGGGCGCCAACCGGACCCGGTTGAGCAGCAACGCGACGAGCACCCCCGGGTCCGCCGGATACGCCGCCGCCAGCAGCGCCACCAGCTCCGCGTCCGGCCCGGCGACCGCCGCCGCCCGTACCGCCGCGACCAGCCCGGCACGCTCCGCCGCCGGCCAGGTCAGCAGCACGCGTACGGCTTCGGCCAGCCCCGCCGGCCCGGCCGCCAGCGCGTCGAGCACCGGCCGCAGCTCCGGTACGCCCAGCCCGGCGAGCGCCGCCGCCGAACTGGCCGGATCCCGGAACCCGCAAAGCGCCTCCATCGGCCCGAGCGCCACCAGCAGTTCGGGCTTGTGGAACGGGTCGACATAGTTGCGGTGCGCGCCGCCGGTGCGGGCCTGATCCGCCGCGTACCCGGCCCGGGCCTGCTCGGCGTCCGGATGTGCCTGGAGGCTCAACGGTGCCTCCGCGGCCAGTACCTTGAGCAGGAAGGGCAACCGGGGACCGAACCGGTCGAGCACCGGCCGGCCGAGCCAGCCGTCCGGGTCGGCGGCGATCGCCTCGGTCAACGCGACCCGTGCCCCGTCGCGCTCGACCACGGCCGGAGCGCCCGGATGCGCGCCCAGCCAGAGTTCAGCCTCCGGGCCGTCGCTCGGCACCGGCCGCCCCTGGAGCTCGGCGATCGCCGAGCGGGACCCCCAGGCGTAGTCCTTGATCGGCCCGTACAGCGGTTCCACGGTCAGCTCTCCCGTCAGCCGGACGTCTCTGTCGCCCCGGCCTCGGCATGGTAGATGTCCGGCTCCAGATAGATCACCCGGGCGAGCGGTACGGCGGCCCGGATCCGGGCCTCGACCGCGTTGATGCCCCGGGCCACGTCCTCGGCGCTCTCGCAGCGCGGCACCGCGACTTTCGCGGCCACCATCAACTCCTCCGGGCCCAGGTAGAGCGTCTTCATGTGGATGATCCGTTCGACCTCGGGGCCGGCGGCGACCGCCCGCTCGATGGCCGCCACGTCCGCCGCCTCGGCGCCCTCGCCGAGCAGCAGGCTCTTGGTCTCCACGGCGAGCACGATCGCGATCGTCACCAGCAGCAGACCGATCATCGCGGTGCCCGCCGCGTCCCACCGGCCGTTGCCGGTGGCCAGGGTCATCCCCACCCCGAACAACGCGAAGACCAGACCGACCAGGGCGCCGAAATCCTCCAGCAGCACCACCGGCAGCTCCGGGGCCTTGGACCGCCGGATGAACCTGGTCCAGGTCTCCCGGCCCCGGACCAGGTTGGACTCCTTGATCGCGGTACGGAACGAGAACGACTCCAGCACGATCGCCACCAGCAGCACCGTCACCGGCACCCACTGCCAGTTGGTGATCCCGTGCGGATCGGACCACTTGTGCCACGCCTCGTAGAGCGCGAAGAGGCCACCCAGGCTGAACAGCACGATCGCCACGATGAACGCGTAGACGTACCGCTCCCGGCCGTAGCCGAACGGGTGCTGCGCGGTGGCCGCCCGCTTGGCCCGCCTGCCACCGACCAGCAGCAGGGCCTGGTTGCCCGAGTCCGCGACCGAGTGGATCGACTCGGCAAGCATCGACGACGAGCTCGTCAACAGGTACGCGACGAACTTCGTCACGGCGATGCCGAGGTTGGCCAGCAACGCGGCGATGATCGCCTTCGTGCCGCCCTGGGTGCTCACTGGTTGGACAGCTCCTTCATCTCCGTGATCGCCGGCACTGCCATCGGATCCAGGCCGTGCGCCAGCGCCAGGTAGATCGACGCGAAGTCCGGGACCGCGACCAGCGAGGCCAGCCGCTCCAACGCCGAACCGCCCTCGGCGGTGACCACGTCGCACCGTACGCCGCGCCGCTCGGCGAGGGTCTGCACCGCGTCGGCCCGGCGCTCCTCGACCGCGAGGGGCTCGTCGGCGTCGTCCTCGGCGTTCAGCCCGCCGTCGCGCAGCAGCACCAACCGCAGCCGGGTCTCCTCCTCCGACGATTCGTCCGGGTCGGCGAAGATGTCCCGCTCCCCCTCGGCGAGACCACCGAATACCCCGTCCAGCAGACCGACCCGCCCCCGACCCGCCTCACCGAGCGCCCCGGTGACCACCGGGTACCTGGCGTTTGCCGACAGGGTGTCGCCGAAGCGGCGGGCCGCGACCGAGGCCAGCGGCGAGGAACCCCACACGATCGGGATCGACCCGGCCAGGCCCAGCGCGAGGGACTTCGCCGGGTTGACAAACGACTCGGCACTCGGGCGGCAGCGGTCGGCGTCGGCGTCCAGCCGGGCCGCCGTCTCCGCGAGGTCCGCCTCGTTCACCTTCACCAGACCGAGTGCCCGGGCGGCCAGCAGAACCGGCACCGTCAGCCCCCAGAGGCTGGCCCGGGCCGGGGCCCGTCGGGGCACCGGGATGAACGGGGCACGAGCCCGCTCAGCCACCGACTGCAACTGCGAATCCGGCGGGGCCACCGCGACCAGCCGGGCACCCCGCCGATGGGCCGCCTCGGCGGCGCCGAGCGCCTCGGGGCTGCGACCGGAGGCGCTCACCGCAATCACCACGTCGGCCGCGCCGACCCAGCCGGGCACGCCCGCGCTGCGGTGCGCGATGACCGGCACCGGGCAGCGCGGCCCGGCGACGGTGGCGAGCACGTCACCGGTACGCCCGGCGGTGCCGATGCCGGCGATGACGACCGCCCGGGGCCGCCCGTCGTCGGCGAGTACGGCGAGGTTCGCCTCGGCGGCCAGCGCCGCCGACTCGCGGACCTGAGCGCCGGCCGAGGCCGTGTGCCGCAACATGCCACCCGGGTCCCGCTCGGCCAACGCCTGCGGGTCGTCGAGCAGCCGGTCGTCGGCGTGGCGGTGGCCGCTGACGCCGGCCGTCCCGTCGATCACGACGACTCCGCGGGACCGCGTGCCTCGTCCAGCAGCAGCACCGGCACGTCGTCGCGGACCTCGAAGATCCGGCCGCACTCGGTGCAGGTAAGCGTCTGGGCCTGCACGTCGTAGTCCAGCGGCGCATGGTGTGTGTCCGGGCAGGCAAGGATTTCCAGCAACTGCGGGTCGAGGGCCACTGCGCGGCTCCTTCCACGTATGCGGCTTGACCGATCGACGGTGCCGATCGGCGCGAGCGATCTTATCGGCGAACCCGGTCGAGCACCTCGTCGCGGAGCGACGTCATCCGCTCGCTTGTCGGTGCCTCGACGTTGAGCCGCAACAGCGGCTCGGTGTTCGAGGCGCGCAGGTTGAACCACGCGCCGTCGGGGAAGCGCAGGGTGAGCCCGTCCAACTCGTCGACTTCGGCGTCCGGGTACGCGGCCCGGACCTCGGCCATCTTGGCCGTCTGGTCCGCCACCGTCGAGTTGATTTCCCCCGAGGCGGCGTACCGCTCGTACTCGGCTGCCAGGGTGGAGAGCGGCAACGGCTGCTCGCCGAGCGCCGCCAGGGTGTGCATCGCGGCCAGCATGCCGGTGTCGGCGAACCAGAAGTCCCGGAAGTAGTAGTGCGCGGAGTGCTCACCACCGAAAACCGCGTTGGTGCGGGCCATCTCCGCCTTGATGAACGAGTGGCCCACCCGGGCCACCACCGGCTGGCCACCGTGTTCGCGGATGATCTCCGGCACCGCGTTCGAGGTGATCAGATTGTGGATGACCGTCGAGCCGGGGTGCTTCGCCAGCTCACGGGTCGCCACCAGGGCGGTGATCGCCGACGGCGAGACCGGTTCACCGCGCTCGTCGACCACGAAGCAGCGGTCGGCGTCGCCGTCGAACGCCAGCCCGATGTCGGCGCCGTGCGCCACCACCGCGCGTTGCAGGTCGACCAGGTTGGCCGGGTCCAACGGATTTGCCTCGTGGTTGGGGAACGTGCCGTCCAACTCGAAGTACAGCGGCACGATCCGCAGCGGCAGGGCCGGCAGCACGGCGTCACCGAGCACGCTGGGCACGGTGTGCCCGCCCATGCCGTTGCCCGCGTCGACCACCACCGTCAGCGGCCGGATGCCGGTCAGGTCCACAAGCGTGCGCAGGTGTGCCGCGTAATCGGCGAGCAGGTCCCGACGCTCGGTCGGTGCGGTCGGCTCACCGAGTGGCTCGTCCTTGTCCAGCAGCGCCTGCGCCCGGTCGCGGACCTCGGCCAGCCCACTGTCCTGCCCGACGGGGCGGGCACCCGCGTGGCACATCTTGATGCCGTTGTACTGCGCCGGGTTGTGGCTGGCGGTGAACATCGCGCCCGGCAGCCCCAACGCACCGGAGGCGTAGTAGACCATGTCGGTCGAGGCGAGCCCGATCTCGATCACCGGACGGCCCTCGGCGCGTACGCCGGCCGCGAAGGCCGCCGCCAGCCCCGGCCCGGACGCCCGCATGTCGTGCCCGATCAGCACCGCCGCACCCGGCTCGCCGGCGGCGTCGAGCATCTGGGCGAAGGCGCTGCCAAGTGCGCCGGCAACCCGCTCATCCCACTGGTCCGGCACCGTCCCACGGACGTCGTACGCCTTCACGATCTGGGACAGATCAGACACCAGTTCCACTCCTCGGCCGCAGGACCTCAACGAAGCTGAGCGTATCGGAGGGGGCGGTCCCGCCCCGGCTCAGCCGGGGAGGTCGCGTACCGGATTCGGATCGTCGTCCGCACCACCGGCCGCCGGCGAGTCCTGCCGCCCGGACAGCTCCTGCCCCCCGGCCGACGGGTCCGGCCTTCCGGACAGGCCCTCTCCTCCGGCCGGCGGCTCCGGCCGCGCGGGCGGGACGGCGGAGCCGGCGGGGGCCTCCGGCGGCATCGCCCGGGTCTGGTCGCCGGGGTCGGCCGGCCGCGCCCCGTACACGCTGCCCGACTGGCGAGGAGCGGGCGGAACGCCGTAGACGCGGGGCGTGCCGGACCGGCTCGACCCGTACACCTGGCCGGGTGGCACCGGCGGCGGGGCACCCGGGCCGCGCGGAGCCGGCGGCACGGTGCCCAGGCCCGGCGGGACCGGCGCGGCGCCCGCGCCCTGCCCGGAGCGGTAGGTGGTGCCACCCGGGTTACGCGGCAGCGGAACCTCGGGCAGCTCCTGACGCTGCCGCCGGTCCTTCCGGGCACGGTGGATCAGCAGCCCGATGAGCAGCGCGCCGGCCACGACCATGGCGATGCCGAAATACATCACCGGCGAACTGCCCGACGACTCCCCGGCCGTCTGCGCCAGGTCACCCGGACCGTCCGCGGCGAGCGCCACCGTCGGCACGACCTCGGCCGGTGGCTCCTCGTCCGGCGTCGGCGACGGCGTGGGTGACGGGGACGGCGAGGGCAGCGGCGCGACCCGCCCACCGACCACCCGGGACGCCACCGCGGCCCGGCCCAGCACAGCTCCCCCGGCGGTGACCGCCTCACCGGTCACGATCAACCTGCCGTCGGGTGCGTCCGCGCCGAAGGCCACCCGGTACCGCATCGTCGCGCGCTTGCCCCGGCACAGCTCGTCCCTGGCCGGGGCGACCACGGAGGTGGTCAACAACCCGTTGTCACCGGAGACAGCCACCGGCACCCAACGGCCCTGCACGTTGGCCTGCACGGCAATCTGGTCGGCCCGCACGCCGGGCAGGCTCAGCCCGAGCGCGCTGCGCACCCGCACGCACCCTTCGGTGCGCTTGCGTACCTCGATCGAGACCCCCTCGGCGGAGCGGCCAGCGGTGAACTTGCCGGCCGACCGGACCCGCACCTGATCCTCGTCGGCATGCGCAGGCGCGCCGCCGAGCAGCACCAGGCCACCCAGCAGTACGCAGACCGTCGCGAGCCGCGCTGCGTGGCGACGTACCGACATGATCACCCACCGTTCCTCCCCCGGACGGGGAATCGCCGGTCAGGCTACTACCGGGGCCCGACCCGGGGTGGTCATCGAGCATCCCGGATGTGCGCCGCGCCACCCCGGCAACGACTCTTCCGACCAGCCTGAACGGCGTGCACCGGGTCCTCCGGCAGCGCTCAGTTCCGACCGCTCTCGTCAGCGACGGGCACAGGACGCCACTCGCAGGCCAGCGGACTCGACCGCCGCCCGGACACCCGCCACGACTCGGCTGACCTCCACGTCGGGCACCGCCTCGACGTCGAACCTCCATTCCCCGGAGTCGACATCCCGCCACAGCTCGATCCCGATGGCACCGCCCGGCGAGGTCATCCGAGTCTCGCCGAACAACTCGTCCCAGTCGTCGCTCAACCGACCGGTCCGAGTCAGGTCCAACGCCGACCGCAGGGCGTCGAGCGCCCGCTGATCCAGCCGCTCGACCAACCGCACCGCCCACCTAATCGCCACGGCCATCCTGAGCAGGCTGGGCTGGTGTACTGCCGGGGTGCGGGTCGCGGGGCTGGTTGGCTTCGGTGGGGGCCTGCCCGGGGCCGCCGAGCAGGTGCATTCGGTTCAGGTACGGCTCGCCGTACCCCTGGTATTCCTTGGCGGACGGGTAACCCGGCAGGTCCGGTCGCCGGCTGTACAGGCCCCGTCGCAATCCGGTCAGTGGCATCGGCCGGGCGGTGCCGTCGAGCACCAGCACGTCCGCGTCGAGCGCGTTGAAGGGGTGCGCGGCACCGTGATGCCGGTAGAGCGGACGGTCGCTGACCAGCCCGATCTGCGGGTCGACGTAGAGCACGGTCCCGTTCTGGTTCAGCGCCACCCAGATGTGCGAACCGCCCCGCTCCAGATGGTTGACAACGAAGGCGAAGCTGCCGTGGCCGCCCAGCAGAAGCTGGTCGCGCAGGTTGCGGTAGCCCGCGTCGAGCGCCCGTTGCCGGCCGGAGTCCGTGGTGGCGGTGTCGTCACAGAGCCGCTGGAAACGTCCGCCCGTGACGTCCTCGACCCGGGCGGTGCCATCCTGCTCACCATTGAGCGGCCGGGTCACGTCACCGGACTGGTACGCATCGAAGGTGCGCGGCGCCGACACCCGGGGACGGCCGTGCACCCAGGTGTCGAAGAGCGAGAGCGTGCAGTCCAGGCAGTTGATGCCCCGGGTCGGGTCGGCCTGCGGCCCACCATCGTTCACCAGCCCGAACCAGTCGCCCACCCGGGGATCTGCCGTACGCAACACGTTGCCGGCCCGGTCCCGGGGCATCTGCCGCTCCACGTCCAACTGGTGCAGGGCGAGCGGCGGGCGCAGCCCGCCGGGCTGGCCGTACCGGCGGGACCGGTCTATCGGCGGCGGATGGTCATCGCCGGTCAGAGCCGAGCGGTCACTGGTCCCGATCGCCCCAGACGCAAGATCACCTACGTCGTCGTTGATCCGCCGAAAGTCCTCCGGCCGGTCGACGGCCACCGTGTCGGGCACAACGGAACCGGCAAGCACCTCGTCGGCCAGATCCAGACACTCGCCGTACGCCCGGGTCTCCTCGTCGGCCGCCCGCTGCCAGCCTGCCGACGCGCTACGGTGACCAGCCTGATGGAGTTGACGCGCGTACGCCGCAAAGTCGCTGGCCCGCTGGTAGTACTCCGCCGCCTGCGCCCGTAGCCGTGCTGCCTCATCGAGGCGACGCTTCTCCTCGAACCACGTTCGCTGCGACTCGTAATAGCCCTGGTAGCGGCGCCGTTCGAGGGCCTCCTGCTCGGCGGACCAACTGCCGCCGTTCCGATCAGCGGGCCCCGGCCGCGAGGTCGGCTGGCTGGCCCGCCCCGGTGAGCTCGCCACCTGGCGGTTCGGGGCGAGCGCTTCGAGCAGCGCGGATCGTGACGGCGGCAGGGGCTCCGGCCGGGGCGGCGGTTCCGGCCGAGGAGATGCCACGACGGACGGAGTGCCCTCTGTCGGTCTTGCGGCTGGCGGGTACACCGTCGGTTGGACCGCCGCTGGCCCGCCCAAGGTAGGTGGCCCGCCGATTCCGGTCGCCGCTGGAGGGCTGGCGCTTTGAGTGAAGCCGGTCGGGGTCGCCACACTCGCGCCCGTCGCACCCGGGCCCGTCATCTCGACAGCGGTGGCGCCCCCCGGAACCGGGGTGAGCGACGGCGGAGCGACCGTGGACAACGTCGGACCCGGCTGGCCGACCGGTCCGCCCGTCGGGACCGTCGTGGACGGGCTCGCTGCGGAAGATGCAGTGGTCACCTCGCCTGCGCGTGGGGCCTCAACGGTCGGGGCTTCACGGATCGGCTGGTGCGGCTCCGGCCGCTGACCCGACTCGGTCGGACGGTCCGGTGTTCCGCCCCGGTCGGGGCTGGCGTGATGCGTCGCCTGCGCATCCTGGGGCGACCCGGCGGAAGGGACCGGGCCGGCAACGATGTCCGGACCTGGCACGGGCCCACTCGGCGGCGGAGAGGCACTGGACGGCCCGGCGGACAGCGGCTCAACCGGGCTCCGCTGGGTAGGGATCAACGCCTCCCCCATCGAACCCGCCCCGGGGGCATACGCCGGTGCTGCGGAGCCGATCGGCTGCTCCGGGGGAGTTGGCCCAGGCATCGTCAGCGACGGAAGTGACGGGCCGGACAGGGCACTCAGCTGGCCGTTGAGCCGAGCCTGCAAGGCGTGATCGGTCTGGGCGGTGGCCGAGCCACGGGCACCGGACGCAGCCGCCCGTGCGGCATCCTCCAGAGACGTCAGCCCCTGCCCGGTGGCGAGGCTCGCCGCCTGATCGGCGATCACCTCGCCGGTCATCTCCCGACCGACATGCTCAGCCATCCGGGTTACCCGGCCGGTGGCGTGCCGGCCAAGGCCGGCCAACGGCGCAGCGGCCCCGCCGGCCAGGCCGCCGATCGCGTTGGTCCCCACGTCGGTGAGGTCGACACCATGCCGGCGACCCGTCGAGTTCTGGTACGCCTGGGTGGCCAGGTTCACTCCCGCTTCCTCGGCCGCCTCTTCCAGTCCTTCCCGGGCCACTCGTCGGGTCAGGCCCCGCACGCCGCCCTTGGCCACCTGTTTCGCTGCGCGTTCGCCGGCCTCCTTGAGGCCCTGCTTGAGGGTCTTGCGGGCCAGTTGGGCCAGCAGCCGCCGGAAGATCTGCTGCACCAGGAACCGGGTCGCGGCAATCGCCCCGGCGGCGGCCGGCGAGGCGGCCCCGGCCGTGAGCACCGCCGCCACCGCCAGCCCCACCAGCTCGATCACCAGGATGCCCAGCTCGATCCAGACTTCGAGCTTGGCGCCTTCGATGTCGCAGCCGCACTCCTCCACCACCCGGCCCAGATCCTGGCTGACGGCGAGCAGTAGCGGCAGTGGGGCCTCGTCGCCGTCTGCCACCCGCTGCCACGCGATGTCGAAGGCGGCTGCCACCGCCCCGACCGCGCCGTACCCCTGGCGTACCTCGGTGGCAGCGGTGTTCCCGTCCGTCTGCGGACCGGCGAGGACCCCGGCCACCGCGTACCACTGGTCGGCCAGATCCCAGACGGCGCGTTCGTCTCCCTCCGGCCACTCCACGCCGATCACCCAGTCGAGCGCCTCGTAGATCCAGCCGGGCAGGTCCCAGGGCGAGTAGTCCAACGGGTGCGGGATCGGGCTCGGCAGCACGGTCATCTACGACCTCCCGGTCCAGGGATCAGCGCTCTGGTCCGGTTTCGGCCACCCGATCCAGCCGGCCGGCGCTGGCCGCGTCCGTCTCCAGGTTGGCCTCCACGGAACGCACCACGTCCGTGCCCAACTCCGCCAACCTGCGACCCACTCCGGCCCAGACCCGCAGCACCAGCTCCTCGTAGCCGCGGTACTGCTGCTCGAACGCGGTGCCGATGTCGTCGCGCCCCCAGGGCCGCCGGGCGCTCGCCGCCGCTATCGCGGCACCGACCTCCGCGCGATGTCCCGTCACCGCCTCACCGACGCGGGTCAGGTCCGTGCCGGCACGCCGGGCCCGCGCCGGATCGAGCCAGAGCTGCCCGGACATCACTCGCTCCGGCGCAGGACCGTGTCGGCCCGGCCGAGCAGGGCACCGAAATCACCGGTACGCAGAAAGTCGGCCGTACCGGAGCCGGCCGGCAGGTAGTCCGCAACGAGTTCCTGCGTCGCCGCTGACGCGGTGGCACTGGCCCGCCGTACCGTGGCAGTGATCTTCGTGCTCAGTGCCCTGGGATCGCGGTCCCGGTAGATCGCGGCGGTGAGTTCCACCGACACCAGCTCGCCCCGGGCGTTGACGGTTGCGGTGACCTGCCCGTCGTCGGAACGTTCGGTCACCCGCAGCTCGGCGAGTCGGGCCTGCAGCTCGTCCAGACCGGAGCGAAGCTGCTGATATTGCCCGAACACCTCGTCGAAACGGGCCCGCAGGGTGCGATTGGCTGCACGGTCCACGTTGTCGGTCAACGCCACACCTCTCGTCACCGTCGGTAAAGCGAACCATACCGGCTGCCACGGATTCACGTTGTCCGGTAGGTTCGCCGTTGTGATTGACCGCGAACAGGCCGAGCAGATCGCGGCGGTATGGGCCCGCCGCGACTCACTGCGCCTGGGGCATGAATGCCGTCCGCTCGTGACGGAGTTCGACCTCGGATACGTCATCACGTCAGCGGTGTCCACGCAGGTCAGAGCCCTCCCCGGTGACTTGCCGACCACGGTGGTCGACAAGGAGACCGGCGAGGTGAGCACCTGGCCCCGGGTCCCACCCGACGTGGTCGAGCAGCTCTTCCGCCGCAGCCGCCCCAGCGGGCCGCCGGTTCCGCGCACCGTGGACCCGGCCAGCCAGTTACTGCGGGAGATCCGTCGAGCCGCCACCCCCACAACTGCGGCGCACCTGACCATCGAAGGGCGGATCTTCACCGCTCACGGGGCCAAGGGGGATGTCGAACTCAATCATCATCCGTTGGTCCGCGCATACCTTGACGAGCTACCCGCAGGGCACCTGGTCCGCGGCGGCGACCGGCACGCCGAGCTGATCGTCGTATCCGATGTCCTACACGAGTACGACCATCGCCGCGCCGCCGAAGGCATCGCCCCGCTGAGCCTCAGCGACGCCAGGGATTTGCTGGAATCCGCCCGCATCGAGATCTTCCGGGTCCGTGAGCAGGGCGACCCCAACGGTGGGCCGGCCGATCGGCCCTGTGACTCGTGCCTCGACATGCTGGTGGACTTCAGTCTGCTGCCATGGTCCGAGCGGGCCTACACAAGCCCCTGGTTCCCCGAGCCCGCACCCGACCCCTCCCCCGACCGATTCCCCTCGGATGTTGCCCAAGCTCTCGTCGCCGCTGGCTGGCGGCCACACTTTGGCGACGAGGTTGTGGCAATGTCAGCCATCCGCGACGTCAGTGCGGTGCGCGGGAAGGTCCACCAACACGAGGCTTTCCCCGCAGTGTCGTCCACCCTCACCTCCTTTCCCAGCCTGGTCGGTGCGCGGCGCGGCCCGGGTGAACAGGTGTGGATTTCGCGCTTCGACATCCGACCCCGTCAGGTTTCGCACACCGCTGACACGCTTGCCGATTTCGCGGCGGTGCTCGGGACGCGGCTCTTTCCGATCGGCACCGAGCACCAGCACAGCATCATCGCCGTGGACGAGCAGGGCCGGATCTTCGCGTTGGATCAGGCCGGCGAGTGGTTCCTCGGAGCGGACATCGACGAGGCGCTCACCACGCTGCTGCTCGGTCGTGCCCCGGCCCGGGTACGCGACGACGGCACCTGGTGAACCGCACCCAGTTGTTAATAAGGGGCCCTTCCTCTACACGAGGCGTTAATAAGGTGCCCTTCCTTACAGCTCTATGCCGGTGAGGACGGTGACGCGGGGATCGGTGTAGTCGTCCATGGCGCTGCGCAGACCCTCACGGCCGACGCCGCTGCCCTTCAGGCCGCCGTACGGCATCTGGTCGGCGCGGTAGGACGGCACGTCGCCGATGATGACGCCGCCCACCTCAAGGGTCCGGGCCGCCGCGAAGGCGACGTCGAGGCGGTGGGTGAAGACGCCGGCCTGGAGGCCGAACGCCGAGTCGTTGACGGCGGCGAAGCCGGCGGCGTCGTTCTCCACCCGGTCCACGACGAGCACCGGGCCGAACACCTCCTCGACCCTGACCTTGGCGTCTTTCGGTACCCCGCTCAGGACGGTCGGCGGATAGCTGGCGCCCTCCCGGAGGCCGCCGGTCTCGATGGTGGCGCCGGCCGCCACCGCCTCGTCCACCCACGCCTCGACCCGGCGCGCGGCGTCGACGGAGACCAGCGGGCCGACGTCGGTCAGCGGATCGGTCGGGTCGCCGGTACGCAGTTCCCGCACGGCCGCGACCAGCCGGGGCAGAAAGCCGTCGTAGAGCCACTCGTGCACGTAGACCCGCTGCACGGCGATGCAGGACTGCCCGGCCTGGTAGTTGGCGAAGGTGGCGATCCGCTGTGCCGCAAAGGCGAGGTCCTCGTTGCCCGCCCAGTCCTCGCAGATCAGCGCCGCCGCGTTGCCGCCCAGTTCCAGCGTGACGTGCTTCTCCGGCACGGCGCGCCGGATGGCCGCGCCGACCGGTCCGGAACCGGTGAACGAGACCACCGGCAGCCGGGGGTCGGTGACCAGTTCGGCGGCGCGCTCGTTGGGCAGCGGCAGCACCGAGAACATCCCCTCGGGCAGCTCCGTCTCGGCCAGGATCTCGCCGAGCAGCAGCGCCGACAGCGGGGTGGCCGGCGCCGGCTTGACCACGATGGGCGTACCGACCGCGATGGCCGGGGCGACCTTGTGCGCCACCAGGTTGAGCGGGAAGTTGAACGGGGTGATGCCAAGTACCGGCCCCTTCGGCACCCGCCGGACCAGGGCGATCCGGCCGGTCGCGACGGGGTCGGTGTCGAGGCGTTGCAGCTCGCCGGAGAAGCGTCGGGCCTCCTCGGCCGCCCAGCGGAAGGTCGATATCGCCCGGTTCACCTCGGCGCGGGCCCACTTGACCGGTTTGCCGTTCTCGGCGGTGATCAGGGCGGCGACCTCGTCGGCCCGCTCGGCGAGCCGGCGCGAGACGTGGTCCAGGGCCGCCGCCCGGGCGTGGGCGGGCAGGCCGGCTGCTGTCGTCGCCACCCCGGCCGCCGCCGCCACGGCCGCCTCGACCTGGTCGGCGGTGGCGAGGGTGGTACGACCGACCGGGCGCTCGTCGTACGGGTGGCGGACGGTCACCTCGCCGGCACCGTGGGCGGGACGGCCGGCGACGAAGAACGGTGTGGCTTCCACCCTGGCAGCCTAATCCAGCGCGATGCCCACGGAAACGGTCGCCTTAGCCCTTGTCTGCCGCGAATTCAGTAGCGAAGATGGCACCAAGATTGCGATAACCGCCGCAGCATGACCCCCGGACCCCTGGAGTGATCCAGTCATGAGTGACCAGCAGAAGCTGCGCAACTTCGTCAACGGCGAGTATGTCGAGCCGGTCGACGGTGGCTACGCCGACCTGATCGACCCGTGTACCGGCGATGTCTTCGCCCAGGCCCCGGTCTCCGGTGCGGCGGACGTCGACGCGGCGATGCGGGCCGCCGCCACCGCCTTCGAGAGCTGGCGCGACAGCACGCCTGCCGAGCGGCAGAAGGCGCTGCTCAAGCTCGCCGACGCGGTGGAGGCCCGGGCCGCCGACCTGGTCGACGCGGAGGTACGCAACACCGGCAAGCCCCGGCAGCTCACCGCCGACGAGGAGCTGCCGCCGGCCGTCGACGAGTTCCGCTTCTTCGCCGGGGCGGCCCGGCTGCTGGAGGGTCGCTCGGCCGGCGAGTACCTGGCCGGGCACACCTCCTACGTGCGGCGCGAGCCGATCGGCGTCTGCGCCCAGGTCACGCCCTGGAACTATCCGCTGATGATGGCGGTCTGGAAGATCGCGCCCGCGCTCGCCGCAGGCAACACGGTGGTGCTCAAGCCCTCGGACACCACGCCGGTGTCGACGCTGCTGCTGGCCGAGATCGCCGCGGAGTACCTGCCGCCGGGGGTGTTCAACGTCGTCTGCGGTGACCGGGACACCGGCCGGTCCCTGGTCGCGCACCCCACCCCGCAGCTGGTGTCGATCACCGGCTCGACCCGGGCCGGCATGGAGGTCGCCGCCGCTGCCGCGCCCGACCTGAAGCGGACCCACCTGGAACTGGGCGGCAAGGCCCCGGTGGTGATCTTCGACGACGCGGACATCGCGGCGGCGGCCGAGGCCATCGCGATCGGCGGTTACTTCAACGCCGGCCAGGACTGCACCGCCGCCACCCGGGTGCTTACCGCGCCGGGCATCCACGCCGATTTCGTCGCCGCCCTGACCGAGCAGGCCCGCAACACCAGGACCGGCGCGCCGGACGACGAGGACGTCCTCTACGGCCCGCTTAACAACGCCAACCAGCTGGCCCGGGTACGTGGCTTCCTGGACCGGCTGCCCGACCACGCCTCGGTGCAGACCGGCGGCGCGCAGGTCGGCGAGCGCGGCTACTTCTACGCGCCCACCGTCGTCTCCGGGGTCCGGCAGGACGACGAGATCATCCAGGACGAGGTCTTCGGGCCGGTGATCACCGTGCAGCGGTTCTCCGACGAGGATGAGGCGGTGCGCTGGGCCAACGGGGTCGACTACGGCCTCTCCGCCTCGGTCTGGACCCGCGACCACGGGCGGGCGATGCGGATGACCCGGCGGCTCGACTTCGGCTGCGTCTGGGTGAACACCCACATCCCGTTCATCTCCGAGATGCCGCACGGTGGTTTCAAGCATTCCGGGCACGGCAAGGACCTTTCCGTCTACAGCCTGGAGGACTACACCCGGATCAAGCACGTCATGCACAACATCGAGGGCTGACCACCTATGACTTCTTCGGAGGAGTTGCAGAAGCGGCGGGGTGCCGCCGTGGCCCGGGGCGTGGGCAGCGTCGTCGGGTCGTACGTCGCCACCGCCACCGGCGGCACCATCACCGATGTGGACGGCCGCGAGTGGATCGACTTCGCCGCCGGCATCGCGGTCACAAACGTGGGCAACTCCGCGCCGAGGGTGGTCGAGGCGGTACGCGCGCAGGTGCAGCGCTTCACCCACACCTGCTTCATGGTCGCCCCGTACGAGTCGTACGTGGCGGTCTGCGAGCAGCTCAACACGCTGACTCCGGGCGGCTTCGAGAAACGCTCGGCGCTCTTCAACTCCGGTGCCGAGGCGGTGGAGAACGCCGTGAAGATCGCCCGGCACGCCACCGGGCGGCCGGCGGTTGTGGTCTTCGACCACGCGTACCACGGCCGGACCAACCTGACCATGGCGTTGACCGCGAAGAACATGCCGTACAAGCACCGGTTCGGGCCGTTCGCCGGTGAGATCTACCGGGTGCCGATGTCGTATCCGCTGCGCGACGGTGGCCTCGACGGGGCCACCGCCGCGGCCCGCGCCATCGAGCTGATCGAGAAGCAGGTAGGCGCGGAGAACGTGGCCGCGCTGCTGATCGAGCCGATCCAGGGCGAGGGCGGTTTCGTCGTACCGGCGCAGGGTTTCCTGCCGGCGCTGCGCACCTGGGCGACGGCGGCCGGGGTGGTCTTCGTCGCCGACGAGATCCAGACCGGCTTCTGCCGCACCGGGGACTGGTTCGCCTGCCAGCACGAGGGGGTCGAACCGGACCTGATCACCCTGGCCAAGGGCATCGCCGGCGGGCTACCGCTGGCCGCCGTGACCGGCCGGGCCGAGCTGATGGACGCGGTGCACGTCGGCGGGCTCGGTGGCACGTACGGTGGCAACCCGATCGCCTGCGCCGCCGCGCTGGCCGCCATCGAGACCATGCACGAGCTGGACCTGGCCGCCGCGGCCCGGCGGATCGAGGCGGTGCTGGCCGCGCGACTGCGGGCCATCGCCGAGCGCGATCCACGCATCGCCGAGGTACGCGGGCGCGGCGCGATGCTCGCCGTGGAGCTGGTGCGGCCGGGCACCCTCACCCCGGACCCGGCCGCTGCGGCGGCGGTCTCGGCGGCCTGTCACGCCGCCGGCCTGCTGACCCTCACCTGCGGCACCTACGGCAACGTGCTGCGTTTCCTGCCCCCGCTTGTCATCTCCGCCGACGAGCTGGCCCGCGGCCTGGACATCCTCGACGCCGCCTTCGGTTGACAGGCCGGTCGGGTGGGTGCCACGTCCGCACCGCGCGGCACCCACCCGACCTCATCGCCCGGCACAGCGCCCACCCGGTCCTCAGCGCAGCAGTTCGACGGAGTTGTTGCGGACCAGGTTCTTGCCCGGCTCGCGGATCTGCTCCATCGCGGCGGAGTTAAGCAGCACGCAGCTGGCCGAGGGGCCGGTCACGGTCACCGTGGTCGCCTTGTTGTTGTCCAGGTTGGTCACCCGCAGCCGGGTGCCGACCGGGAAGCGGTCGCTTGTGGCGGCCGGGGCGGCGGCCTCCTCGAAGAACGTGATCGCACCGGAGCAGGCCGATCCGGTAACCGGTCGGGCCGCTGGCGGTGACGCGGAACCCGGCCGGTCGGGGACCTTGTCCGGCTGCCCGCCGCCGGGCTGTACCGCAGCCACACCCACCTGCTCGACGACGTTGCGCCGGATCACGTTCTTGCCCGGCTCGCGGACCAGCTCCATCGCGGCGGAGTTGAGCAGCACGCAGCTGCCCGACGGGCCGGTCACGGTCACCATGGTCACCTTGTTGTTGTCCAGGTTGGTCACCCGCAGCCGGGTGCCGACCGGGAAGCGGTCGCTTGTGGCGGCCGGCGCGCCGCCCTCGGCCGAGAAGGTGATCGATCCCGGGCAGGCGCTCTGCCGGCTGGGTGCGCTGTCGGCGAACCCGAGTCCGGTACCCACCGCCACGGCCGCCGCGGCGGCCGCTGCCACCCCTGCCGCCAGCACGTGCTTCCGCTCCAGCTTCACCTGTTCCTCCCGTACCTCACCGGCTGCGTTCAGGTGCTGGTACGGCGTGAAAGCGCTGTCCAGTTCAGCGCCGTGACATGTATCGAAAACAAAGTTTCTGGTGAACCTCCGCCGATCGGCTCACACCGGCCCGTAGCGGGTGCGGGGCGCCCCGGTGAGCAGCGCCCAGTACCGGTCGCCGTAGGACCAGTGCCACCACTCGGTCGGGTAGTTCACCAGGCCCGCCCCGGTCAGCGCGGTCACCAGGATCCGCCGGTTGCGGCGGGCGGCTGCACAGATCGACGTCGCGGCGGTGAAGCAGGCATTGTGGCTGGCCTCGGGGGTGGCGTCCACGACCGTACCCATGTCCAGCTCGACGCCGTCGTCGGTGCAGAGCGTCAGGTCCACCGCCCCGCCGGTGCTGTGCGGGGCCACCTCGACCGGCGAGACGAACTTGGTGGTCTCCTGGTGGATGCGCTCCGGCGTCCAGTCCGGGTGGTTACGGCGCAGCTCGTCCCGGTATCCGGTGAAGATGTCCAGCTGGGCCTGGTACGGCCGGTACCCCTCGATGACCAGCAGGCGCAGGCCGTCGGGGAGGGCACGCTGCGCGGCCAGCAGACGGTCCACCACTCCGCGACGCAGCCGGGCGTACGCCCCCGCCGGATCGGCGGCCCGCTCGTCCAACCGCAGCTCGGGCAGATCGCGCAGGTCTACAAGGGATTCCCCGTCGTCGGCACCGGGTACCGCCGCGACGCGCGGGTCACAGAGCAGGATCACGCCGGTCCTCCTCCCGGCCTGCCGGCCGGTCCACGTGCCGGGCGAAGGCGAGCGAGACCAGCCGGTCCACGATTTCGCGGTAGCCGACGCCGGCCGCCGCCCACACCTTCGGGTACATCGAGTGCGCGGTGAAGCCCGGCATGGTGTTCAGCTCGTTGACGTACAGCTCGTTGGCCGCCTCGTCGTAGAGGAAGTCGACCCGAGCCAGTCCCCAGCCGCCGATGGCCACGAAGGCGCGTACCGACAGTTCCCGGATCCGCTCGGTCACCTCCTCGGGCAGCGCGGCCGGCACGGTCATCGGGTCGCTGTCACCGAGGTACTTCTGCTGATAGTCGAACCAGCCGCCGGTGACCCGGACCTCG
Source organism: Micromonospora sp. PRAS1 (assembly GCF_059553435.1). Lineage (NCBI taxonomy): Bacteria > Bacillati > Actinomycetota > Actinomycetes > Micromonosporales > Micromonosporaceae > Micromonospora > Micromonospora sp. PRAS1. Next base: position 31,988 of record NZ_JCANNB010000023.1, on the reverse strand, counting down.
CCGACCGCCGACGCCTCGGGCCGGCCACCGCCGAGCACCCCGCACTCCAACTCCCGGCCGGTCACCCCCTGCTCCACCACGACCAGGCTGTCGTGCCGCAGCGCCTCGTCGATCGCCGCCGACAGGTCGTCACCGTCGGCCACCCGGCTGATGCCGATCGAGGAGCCCATCCGGGCCGGCTTCACGAACACCGGCCGGCGCAGCCCCACCACCAGCTTCTCCGGGTCCTCACTGGCCCGGTAGGTCGGCCCGTCGAACCAGACGTACGGCGCGATCGGCACCCCCTCGCCGCGTAGCGCCCGCTTCGTCGCCACCTTGTCCATCCCGACGGCCGAGGCGAGGATGCCGCACCCGACGTACGGCACGCCGAGCGATTCGAGCACTCCCTGCACCACGCCGTCCTCGCCGTACGGGCCGTGCAGCACGGGGAAGACCACATCCAGCTCGGCGTGCACCGCGCCGGGCGCGTCCACGGCGGTCACCAGCGCGGTCGACGGGCGCCGGCCGGACCGCAGCTCCACGACCGGCCCGGTCACCGTCAACCGGTCGTCGATGGCCCGCTGCGTCGCGGTGTCGCCGCCGTCGAGGAGGCGGGTCAGCACCGCGTCCGGGACGAGTCGCAGCACCCCGGTCCGGGTGATGCCGATGGCCACCACCCGGTATCCCCCGCCGGCCAGTGCCCGGGCGACGCCGAGCGCCGAGGCGCAGGAGACCTCGTGCTCCGCCGACGGTCCACCGAACAGGACGCCGACCCGGACCGGTGCGCCCCGGCCACCGTCCCGTGCTGCCGGTCCACTCTCCTGACGTTCGTTCACGCTGCCACCTCTTCCCTGATCCCGGTGCTGGCCAATCGGGCGACCAGTTCCGCCTCCACGTTTCCCCCGGTCAGCACCACGCCGACGGTCCGCCGCCGACGCGGGCCGCCGGTGCCCCGCCCCGACCGGCCGCCAGCCGCGAGGCCGGTCGGTAGGCCGGCCGGACCGCCTGCGGTCAGCCGCAGCGCACCGGCCAAACCGGCCGCTCCGGAGGGCTCGGCCAGCACCTTCAGCTCCATCAGGAGCAGCCGGAACGCCTCGGCGATCTCCTTCTCGTCCACCTGGATCGCCCCGTGCAGCCGGTCCCGGAGGATGGCGAAGGGCAACTCGCCCACGCAGGCCGGCCGCAGGCCGTCGGCGATGGTCGGTGCCGGCCGGACCGCGGTCGGTCGACCGGCGGCCAGGCTCCGGGCCAGCGAGTCGCAGCCGACCGGTTCCACCCCGTACACCTCGATCGGTCGACCGGCGGCGGCCAGGCAGGCACCGGCCACGCCGCCGCCCCCGCCGACCGGCAGCACCAGCAGGTCCAGCGGGATGCCGGCGCGCTCCGCCTCCTCGATCAGCTCAAGGCTGGCGCTGCCCTGCCCGGCGACCACGTCCGGGTGGTCGTACGCGTCGACAAGCGGGTGACCGGTTTCGTCGCTGACCCGACGGGCCACGGCCAGCCGTTCGGCGACAGTGGTGCCGGCGAGGATCACCCGCGCGCCCGCCGCCCGGGCCTTGGTGATCTTGGTCGGTGCCGCGTCGACCGGGAGCACAACGGTCGCGGCCAGCCGATGCCGCCGGGCCGCCAGTGCCACCGCCACCGCGTGGTTGCCTGTGCTCTGCGCGACCACCCCCCGGTGCCCGGCCGCCGCGAGCCGGCCGACCGCGTAGAGCCCGCCGCGCATCTTGTAGGAGCCGCCGGTTTGCAGGTTCTCCGCCTTCATCAGCACCCGGGCGCCGGCCAACCGGTCGATCGCGGGAGAACGCAGCAGCGGCGTACGCAGCACCCGGCCGTCCAGCCAGCGGGCTGCACCGGCCACATCGACCTCTGCACCAGCCGAAGCGAGTAGATCGTCGCTGTTTGACACACTGCTCTCCTGTTCGCCGACGTTCGTCGGGCACGCCGAGGGCCGGGGTGCCGCGTTCGCGGCCCCGTTCCGGGTTGCTGGGTCTGGTTCCTGGCCGAGGTCAGGGTGCGGCGGGTAGCTGGACGTCCACCCGCAGCCCGCCGTACTCGGCGGGTCGGGCGGCGATCAGCCCGTCGTGCGCCTGGGTGATCGAGCGGGCGATCGCCAGGCCGAGGCCGGCCCCGCCGCTCTGGTTGGTCCGGTCCCGGGTCAGCCGGCGGAACGGTTCGAAGAGCCCGGCCACCGCCTCGGCCGGCACCGGCTGGCCGGTGTTGACCACGCTCAGCGCCGGGTCGCGGCCGACCGTGACGGCGAGTGTGCCGCCGGCCCGGTTGTACTTGATCGCGTTCTCCACCAGGTTGGTCACCAGGCGTTCCAGCAGCACCCGCTCGCCCATGACCACCCGGGGAGTCAGGTGGCTCTGCACGGTCACCCCGGCCGCCGCGGCCCGATCCTGGTGGGCGGCGAGCACGGTGCCGACGATCTCGTCGAGCCGGTGCGGCAGGCGGGACCGTAGCCCCTGGTCGCTCTCGCTGAGCGCGAGCAGCCCCTCGATCAGCCGCTCGTTGCGCTCGTTGGTCGCCAGCAGCTGGCTGGTGAGCAGTTCGAGCTGCGCATCGCTTAGCGACTGGGCCATGCCGACCTCGATAAGCGTGCGTTGCACGGCCAGTGGCGTACGCAGCTCGTGCGAGGCGTTCGCGGCGAACCGCCGCTGTCCCTCGTACCCGGCGGCGATCCGCTCCATCATCTGGTCGATCGACCGGGCCAGTCGGGCCAACTCGTCGTCGCCGCGCGGGCGGATCCGGTGGCCGAGGTTCTGCGGCCCGACGTGCTCGATCGGCCCGGCGAGATCCCGCACCGGACGCAGGCACCAGATCGCGGCGACCCAGATGCCGGCCACCGCGAGCACGAGCACGGCCAGTGGAACGAAAGCAATGACAAGGTTCGCGAGTTCGGATCCCCCTCGGCAGACCGTCCCGAAGACCAGCGGCCCGGAGTCGCAGAGACCTCGGCCCAAGCCCCAGAGATAACTGATGATCCACCTGGTCGACACCGGCAGGACGAACCCGGCCACCAGGGCGAGCGTGCCGACCAGCACGATGCGTCGGCGTGGCGTCATTCCGCAGCGCCGATCCGGTAGCCGGCCCGGGGCACGGTGTGGATGAGCTGCGGCTGCCCGAGCTTCTTGCGCAGCGTCATCACGGTCACCCGGACGACGTTGGTGAACGGGTCGGCGTACTCGTCCCACGCCTTTTCGAGCAGCTCCTCCGCGCTGACCACCCGCCCCTCGGCGCGCATCAGCACGTGCAGCACGGCGAACTCCTTCGGGCTCAGATGGACCGGGTGCCCGTCGCGCCGGACGCTGTGCCGGGCCACGTCCAGCGTGACGCCGTGCTGTTCGAGCACCGGCGGCAGGGCCGGAGCGGAACGCCGGCCCAGGGCCTGCACCCGGGCCACCAGCTCGGCGAAGGCGAAGGGCTTGGTCAGGTAGTCGTCGGCCCCCAACCCGAGACCCTCCACCCGGTCCCGGATGCCGGCTGCGGCGGTGAGCAGCAGCACCCGGGTGCCGGTGCCGGAGTCGGTCAGGCTGCGACACACCTCGTCGCCGGTGTGCCCGGGCATGTCCCGGTCGAGTACCGCCACGTCGTAGCGGTTCACCCCGATCCGCTCCAACGCGCCGTCGCCGTCATAGCAGACGTCGACCGCCATGGAGAGGCGGCGAAGCCCTTCGGCGACCGTGTCCGCCAGCAACCGCTCGTCGTCCGCCACCAGTACCCGCACGTTTCCGCTCCCCGTGGTCCGTCGTCGTCCGGCATACGTTCGCAGGCAGGGGTTAAGGATTCCGTAAGCGCCCGCCGCCGCAATCCTCCACGTCCCCGCCCTGCGGACAAACACGGGCAAGTGCACGGGCATCCCCCGAAACGAATGGGGGATAAGTTGCGGTTTGCGGTGTTTATGAGGCTTGAGGGCGTTTTCCTGAGCCCCTGCGGCTGTACCTACCGACAGGGGTGACCCATGCTCTCCATCCGTTCCCGGCTCGGCTTGTCCGGTGCCGTGCTACTCGCCGCGGCCGTCACCGCCGGCTGCGGCATCACCGCGAGCCCGGCCGCGTCGCCGGTTGCCCGGGTGACCGAGACACCTCGGCCCGCCGAGACCGACCCGCCCGAGGACTTCCCGACCCAACTTCGCGAGCTGCGGGAGATCGGCCCGATTCCGGCAAACGCGCCGCGCACGTCGGCCGAGCCGTACGACCGGCTGCCACTGACCCGCACCGCCCGCCCGGGGCAACTCGACCCGACCTTCGGCACCCGAGGTGTCACGCTCACCCGATTCGCCGGCAAGTCGTACGGGGCGAACGGACTCACCGTGCTGCCCGGTGGCGCGATCGTCGCCGCGGGCGGCGACGCCAACGACCAGGACGGTGAGTTCGTGTTGGTCAAGTACCACTGCGACGGCACCCTGGACCGCCGCTTCGGCGACCGGGGCCGGGTGGTGACGCCGATCCCGCTCGGCATGTCCGGCGGCGCCCGGGCCGTCGCCACCACTCCCCTGGGCAAGCTGGTGACGGTCGGCATCGCGGGGCTCGGCCAGCCCGAGGAGTACGGCTTCGTGGTGGCCCGCCACCTGCCCGACGGGCGGTTGGACCGGAGTTTCGGCGGCGACGGGATCGTGGTCGCCCCGGTCGGGCCGATCCGCCGCAGCGGTGCCGACGGCGTGGTGGTGCTGAAGGACGGGCGGATCCTGGTGGTCGGCGGTGCCAGTGATGCCCAGCGCAATCCCAGCTTCGCCGCCGCCCGGTTCCTGCCCGACGGCCGCCTGGACCCCAGCTTCGGCGACAACGGCTCGGTCCTGGTGCCGATGCCCGGCGGAGACGCGTCCGGCTTCGCCCTCGTCGTGCAGAAGAACGGGCGGATCGTGCTGGCCGGCACGGCGGCGAACGAGGGCGTCACCTCCTTCGCGCTGACCCGACTCACCCGCAACGGCCGCCTCGACCGCAGCTTCGGCAACAACGGGATCGTCCTCCAGGCGTTCCCGGACACGATCTTCAACGGGGCCCACGACGTGGTGCTGGACCGCAAGGGGCGGATCGTCGTCGCGGGTTCGACCGGCAACGAGGAGCACCTCGGCGACTTCGCCCTGATGCGGTTCCGCCCCAACGGGTCCCTGGACCCGAGCTTCGGCGGTGGCACGGGCATGGTGCGTACCACCTTCGAGGGCGTCGCCGGCATCTCCAGCGTGCTGGTACGCCCCGACGGCGGCCTCGTCGCCGCCGGCCAGGCCTGGCCCAACATCGCCCTGGTCGGTTACCGCGAGAACGGCGACCTGGACCGGAGATTCGGCGACGAGGGCCGCACGATCACCTCGGTACGGACGGTCTCCGCGGCCAGCGGCGTGGCGCTCCAGTTCAACCGGCGGATCGTCATCGCCGGCCTGGCCGGCAACGAGACGCTGAGCGACTCTTCCTTCCTCACCGCCCGGTACGGGCTGCTCCCGGGCCGGCTACCCAGGGGCTGCCAGCGGACTCCCTCGGTCAACGGCCTGGGCTGACCGCGAGCGGTCCGGGTGGCGGCCCCTCCCGCCACCCGGACCGCTCGCCACACCTCAACCTCGGGCCCCGCAGAGCCGACTGTTTCTAGGCGATCTGACGCAGGTCGTTCCCGTAGTCGAAGATGATCCGGAGCCTGGCCCCAAGGGCATTGGCGTAGCGGCTCAAGGTCGCAACCTCGTTCACATCGAGGTCGCCGTTCTCGATCTGACTGATCCGTCCCGGGGTGACCCCCATCAGCTCGGCTACCTCCCGCTGCGTGAGCCCGAGGCGCTTGCGTTCCTCCGCGAGGTGATAGGCGCTCACCCACGCCTCGGTGCGCGCCCGCTCCTCTTCGTAGGCTGCCTCGTCACCCCCAAGCTTCGCACGCACCTCATCCCAATCGTGGAACTCGGTCACCGCTCCCCCCCTCCGCTCGTACTCACTGGCAAGCCAAGCCACCGGCGCACTTCTCCGGTGACCCGAACCTGCCAACGTCCACGACCAGAACCCATGGACGAACTATAGCCCGAGCTAAACCTGACGGTCCTCCATTGCCCAGGGGGAGCCGTAGTCGGTGAGCAGGTCGAGGAAGGGCCTCGGGGGCAGGGCCTCCGGGCCGAGCACGCCGCTGCCCGACCATGCGCCGCTGGCGAGCAGTTCCAGGGCGACGACCGGGTTCACCGCGGTCTGCCAGACCACCGCCTGGTGGCCGTACTCGCGCATCGACCACTCGTTGTCGACCACGTGGTAGAGGTAGACCGTGCGCGGTCGACCGTCGGTGCCCACCCCGGTCACTAGCGTGCCGGCGCAGGTCCTGCCGCGCATCCGGTCACCAAGGGTGGCCGGATCGGGCAGGCAGGCGGCCACCACGTCGCGCGGGGACACCTCGACGCCCTTGACCGTCACCGGCGCGGTCGAGTCCAGGCCGAGTTTGTGCAGCGTCTTGAGCACCCCGATGAACTCGTCGCCGAGGCCGTACTTGAAGGTGACCCGCTTGGCCGGTATCCAGCGCGGGATCAGCAGCACCTCCTCGTGCTCGACGTTCACGCACTCGACCGGCCCGATCCCGGCCGGGAAGTGGAACACCTCCGGCTCGCTGAACGGCTCGGTGGTGAACCAGCCCCGCCCCGCCTCCCAGATCACCGGCGGGTTCAGGCACTCCTCGATGGTGGTCCAGATCGAGAACGACGGGGCGAAGTCGTAGCCGTCCACGGTCAGGTTCGCGCCGTCGCGTACGCCGATCTCGTCGATCTCGCGGAACAGTTCGTCGGCGGCGTACCTGGCGAAGATGTCGGAGAGGCCGGGCTCGACGCCGATGCCGCAGAGCGCCAGCCGGCCGGCGGCGGCCCACCGGTCGGCCGCCGCGAACTGCTCGTCGCCGAGCTTGACGCCGGTCTCCCGATGCGGCCGGGTCGGGTGCGGCCGGGAGAGCGACATCGCCATGTCCAGGTAGTCCGCGCCGGCCGCGTACGCGCCGTCGAAGATCGGCATGACGAACCGTGGGTCGACCGCGTTGAGCACGTGGGTGATCCGGTGTTCCCGGCACAGGGCGGCGACCGCCTCCGCCGAGGAGGCGTCGACCCGGGCGGCGACGAAGCGTCCGTCCCGGCCGGCGACCGCCCGCGCCGCGCGATCGGCGTCGTAGTCGGCGACCACAATGGCCTCGAAGAAGGTACGCCGGGCCGCGATGGCGACGGCGGCGGATCCGACGCCACCGGCGCCGACGAGCAGGACACGCATCACGAGTCGAACCCCACTCCAAGACGATCGAGCGTACGCAGCCAGAGGTTGCGCCGTCCCTGCCGCGCGTCGGCACGGGCCAGGGACCAGCGGGTGAGCCCGATCCCGACCGCGCGGGCCGGTTCGGGCGGAAACGGCAACGGCCTGCTCCGCACCAGGTCGAGCCGGGTCAGCGGGGTGTCCGCGCCGTCGAGCAGGTCGAGCATCACCCGGGCGCCGAACCGGGTCGCCCCGACGCCGAGCCCGGTGTAGCCGGCCGCGTACGCCAGCCGCCCGTCGTACGCGGTGCCGAAGAACGCGCAGAACCGGGTGCAGGTGTCGATGATCCCGCCCCACCGGTGGCTGAACCGCACCCCTTCGAGCTGCGGAAACGTGGTGAAGAAGTGGCTGGCGAGGGCGGTGAAGGTGGCCTGTCGTTGGGCCAGTTCGGGCGCGACCCGGTTGCCGTAGTGGTAGACCGCGTCGTACCCGCCGAAGAGGATCCGCCCGTCGGCCGTGATCCGGTAGTAGTGGAACTGGTTGGCGGTGTCCGCCAGCCCCTGCCGGTTGCGCCACCCGATCGCGTCCCGCTGGGCGGGCGTCAGCGGCTCGGTCATCAGGGCGTAGTCGTACACCGGCACGATCCAGGCCCGCAGCCGGCGCAGCAGCGGCGGGAACGCGTTCGTCGCGAGCACCACCCGGCCGGCGCGTACCACGCCCGGCACCTTTCCGGCGCCGATGGTCCGCGCCCGCAGCGCCGCGCCGTCGCGGGCCAGGCCGGTGACCCGGGTGTGCTCGTGGATCCGCACGCCCAGCGCCAGGGCGGCGCGGCGCAGCCCCCAGGCCAGCCGCGCCGGGTCGAGCATCGCCACCCGGTCGCGGTCCCAGAGCCCACCGAGGTACGTCGGCGAGTCCACCTCGGCGCGGACCTCGTCGGCGTCGAGCAGGGCCACGTCGTGGCCGTACCGCAGGGCCAGCTCCGTCTCCTCGGCCAGGCCGGGCAGCTGGTACGGCTCGACGGCCACCGACAGCTCGCCGGTGCGCTCGAAGTCGCAGTCGATGCCGTACGCCTCGACGGTCGCCGCGATCTCGTCCAGGTTCTCCCGGCCGAGCCGCTCCAGCTCGGCGATCTCCCCGGGGAAACGCGCGGTGCCGTGGGCCAGCCCGTGGGTGAGCGAGGCGGCGCAGAATCCGCCGTTGCGTCCGGAGGCCGCCCAGCCGCAGCTGCCCGCCTCGACCAGCAGCACGTCCCGCCCGGGGTCCTGCTGCTTGGCGAGCAGCGCGGTCCAGAGCCCGGAGTAGCCTCCGCCGACGACGAGCAGGTCGGTGTCGGTGCCGCCATGCAGCGGCGGCAGCGCATCGGGGCGCTCCGGACGGTCGAGCCAGTACGGCACGGGTGCCGCGTCGGCGAGGGCGTCCCGTCCGGCTCGCGGCACGTCCCCGTGGGGGCGCCCCGAGCCGGTACGGACGCCGGTCATGACCGGCCGCCCGCCTGCCCGACGACCACGGGCGCGGCGAGCGCCGCCCGACGGGCCCGCCGGCCGCGCGCCATGCTCGCCAGCACCAGCAGCAACGCGATCAGGAACATGGCCGTGCCGATCACGTTGACCTGCGGCGGGATGCCCCGCTGGGCAGCGCCCCAGACGTACATCGGGAACGTGACGGTGGTGCCGGAGTTGAAGTTCGTGATGATGAAGTCGTCGAAGCTCAGCGAGAAGGCAAGCAGGGCGGCGGCCACGATGCCGGGCAGCACCAGCGGCAGGGTGATCCGCCGGAAGGTCTGCCACTCGTTGGCGTAGAGATCCATCGCGGCCTCCTCCAGCCGCCGGTCCATCCCGGCCAGCCGCGCCTTGACCGTCACCACCACGAACGAGACGCAGAACATCACGTGTGCGATGACGATGGTCCAGAAGCCCAGCGGCACCCCACCGGCGACGAAGAGGGCGAGCAGCGAGGTGCCCAGCACCAGTTCCGGCGTCGCCATCGGCAGGAAGATCAGCACGTTGAGCCCGGACCGACCACGGAACCGGTGCCGGGCCAGCGCGAACGCCATCAGGGTGCCGAGCGCGGTGGCGGCCACGGTGGCGATGAAGCCGATCTGCGCGCTGCGCACCACCGCGTCGCACATGTCGGAGGTGGCGCACGGGTTGCGCCAGTTGTCGAGGGTGAACTCGTTGAAGTCGTACGACAGCCGGTTGGAGGGCCTGTTGAACGACAACGCGGCGACCACGGCGACCGGCAGGAACAGGTAGCCGAGCACCAGCAGGGCCACCCCCATCACCCAATGCTTGGCGAACCAGCGCGAAACCCTCATCGGTGCCGCCTTTCGTTCGCGACTGCGGGGCTCCGCTGCGCTGCACTCCTCGCGCTCACAGGACTTCCTCCGTGCCGGCGCGGCGCAGGTAGACGAAGACCACCGCGAGGATCGTCGACATCAGCAGGAACGACAGCGCCGCGCCCTGCGGATAGTCCAGCCGGACCAGGAACGCCGAGTCGATGACGTTGCCGATCATGTATTCGTTCGGGGTGCCGAGCAGTTCGGCGTTGATGTAGTCGCCGGTCGCCGGGATGAAGAAGAGCAGGGTGCCGGCGATCAGGCCGGGCATCGACAGCGGCAGGGTGACCCGGCGGAACGTGTGCCACGCGCTCGCGTACAGGTCACTGGCCGCCTCCAGCAGCCGGTGGTCGAGCCGCTCCAGGCTCGCGTACAGCGGCAGCACCAGGAACGGCAGGAAGTTGTACGTAAGGCCGAGCACCACAGCGATCGGGGTGGCCAGCAGCCGGCCGTCCGGACCGAGCAGGTGCACGTCGCGCAGCAGCCCGACCAGCCAGCCGTTGTCCGACAGGATGGTCTTCCAGGCCAGGGTGCGCACCAGGAAGCTGGTGAACATCGGCGCCACCACGCAGACCAGCAGCAGGTTCTTCCATCGGCCGGCCTTGCACGCGATCGCGTACGCCAGCGGGTAGCCCATCAGCAGCGCCAGCACCAGTGCGCTGCCGGCGTACAGGAACGACCTGCCGAACTGCGGCCAGTACGCCTGCAACGCCGCCGGGTAGTTCCCGAAGGCCCAGGTCATGGCGTACCCGGTGGAGAGCGAGCCGTTCGGGTCGTAGAGGCTGGCCGAGGCGAGTTGCAGCAGCGGCAGGGCGAAGAAGAGGAAGAGCCAGGCCGCGCCGGGCAGCAGGAGCAGGTACGGCAGGAACCGGTGCCGCCCCGAGCGGGCAGCCGGCGGCGGCGACGCCGGCTGCCCGGAGCCGGTGGGTACGTGAGCCAGCACACTCATGAGGAGGCGCCCACCGGCTCGTCCAGGACGGGCGTGGTCCGGTCCTCCTCGCCGGAGCGGCGGGTGAGCAGGAAGGCGTGCCGGGGATCCCAGTACGCCACGGCCCGCTCGCCGACGGCGAAGCGCTGCTGGGCACCGCTGTTGGCGACGAAGACGCTCAGCTCGGTGCCCCAACCGGTCCGCAGCAGGTACTGCGTGCTCACCCCGACGTAGGAGGCGTCGGTGATGGTGCCGTCGAGGTGCTGGCTGCCGGCGGGCACCTGTACGGCGGCACCGGCCAGTTGCAGCTTCTCGGGGCGTACGCCCAAAAAGACCGGACCCTGGTCGGCGCGGGCCCGGGCCGACGGCACCGAGAACCGCGCGCCGTGCGCGGTGACCAGGATGTCTTCCCCGTTGCCGCCGGAGACCTCACCGGCGATCAGGTTGGACTGGCCGAGGAAGTTGGCCACGAACGCGGTGGCCGGGAACTCGTAGATCTCGGCGGGCGCGCCGAGCTGCTCGATCCGCCCGGCGTTCATCACCGCGACCGTGTCGGCCATCGTCATGGCCTCCTCCTGGTCGTGGGTGACGTGCACGAAGGTGATGCCGACCTCGGTCTGGATCCGCTTCAGCTCGATCTGCATCTGGCGGCGCAGCTTGAGATCCAGCGCGCCGAGCGGTTCGTCGAGGAGCAGCACCTGCGGGTGGTTGATCAACGCTCGGGCCAGCGCGACCCGCTGCTGCTGGCCACCGGAGAGCTGCGCGGGACGCCGCCGCTCGTAGCCGGCGAGTTGCACAAGCGACAGCATCTGCCGGACCTGCTCGTCGACCGAGCGGATGCCGCGGCGGCGCAGCCCGAACGCCACGTTCTCGAAGATGTCCAGGTGCGGGAAGAGCGCGTAGCTCTGGAAGACCGTGTTGACCGGCCGCTTGTACGGGCGCAGCCGGGCGATGTCCCGGTCGCCGAGCAGCACCTGCCCGCTGGTCGGCTCCTCCAGGCCGGCGATCATCCGCAGGGTGGTGGTCTTGCCGCAGCCGGAGGCGCCGAGCAGCGCGAAGAACGAGCCCTGTGCGACGGTCAGGCTCAGGTCGTCGACGGCGGTGAACGGGCCGAAGGTCTTGGTGAGGTTGGCCAGCCGCAGATCACCGGCCGGGGTGTCCCGCGCCATCGTCACGCTCCGATTACCTGCTGGAACTTGGTCTCGTACTCCCGCTCCTGCTGCTCGTCCAGGGCCATGAAGACCCGGGCCTTGGAGAGGATGGCGTCGTCCGGGAAGATCAACGGGTTGGCGGCCAGCTCCGGGTCGATCTTCTCCATCTCCGCCTGTGCGCCCTGCACCGGGCAGATGTAGTTCACGTACGCGGCGAGCTGGGCGGCGATCGCCGGGTCGTAGTAGTGGTTGATCAACGCTTCGGCGTTTGCCCTGTGGGTGGCCCGGTTCGGCACCAGCATGTTGTCCGACCAGAGCATCACTCCGGAGTCGGGCACCACGAACTTGATCCGATCGTCGTCGAAGCCGAGCTGGATGATGTCACCGGACCAGCCGATGCAGGCCGCGATGTCGCCCTTGGCCAGGTCTGGTGCGTAGTCGTTGCCGGTGAACCGGCGGATCTGCCCGGAGGCGACCGCCTTCTTCAGCTTGTTCAACGCGTCGTCGAACTGGTTGCTTGTGAAATCGGCCGGATTGTGCCCGTTCGACATCAACAGCAGCCCGATGGTGTCCCGCATCTCGGTCAACGCGGTCACCTTGCCCTTGAGGTCGGGGCGGGTCAGCAACTCGTCGACGGTACGGATCTCTCCGGTGACCCGGCCGTTGTAGGCAAGCCCGGCCAGGCCGGACTGCCACGGCACGGCGAGGTGGTTGTCCACGTCGAAGGGGCGGTTGCGCAACGACGGCAACAGGTTGGCCTCGACGTTAGGCATGTTCGCCTTGTCGAGCTTCTGGATCCAGCCCAGCCGGATCATCCGGGCCGCCATCCAGTCGGTGAGCACCATCAGGTCCCGCCCGGTGCTCTGACAGGCGGCGAGCTGGTTCTGCACCTTGCCGAAGAACTCGTTGTTGTCGTTGACGTCCTCGGTGTAGGTCACCTGGATGCCGCTGGAGCTGACGAAACTGTCCAGGGATGGGCGCTTCGACTCGTCGTCCTCGTCGACGTCCATGTACTGCGGCCAGTTGGAGAAGGCCAGCTTCTTCTCCGTACCGGAGATGTCCTCGCTGACACAGCCGGCCTCGGTCTGCTGCGCGGCGGGGGTGCCGCAGCCGGCGAGGGTGCCACCCGTGGCGAGCAGCGCGGCCGAGCCGAGGGTGCCGGTGAGCAGACCACGCCGGGTGAGGGGCCGGAGGGCACTACGCATGTGACGACTCCTAGGGGATCATCGGCGGCGGGACGGGGGTAGCGCGCGCCGGTGGGAGGGTCAATGGCGATGGACGACTGATCCTGACATGAGCAAACCTCACTCACAAGGGATTCCGTTGCCGGGATAGCCGTTGGCGACGAATTTCGCCGGGATAGCCGATGGCATTAGGCTCAGCCGGGTGACGGACATGGGGAGCGGTCGATGACGAACCGGCAGCACGACAACGGCAACGGCGGACGCCGGGTCAGCGTGCGAGAGGGCGCGAGCCACGCCCTGCTGGACGACGTGGCCAAGCAGATCATCGAGCAGTTGCAGGAGGACGGTCGCCGGCCGTACGCCACAATCGGCAAGGCCGTGGGGCTCTCCGAGGCGGCGGTACGCCAGCGGGTGCAGCGCCTGCTCGATGCCGGCGTGATGCAGATCGTCGCGGTCACCGACCCGCTCCAGCTCGGCTTCCCCCGGCAGGCCATGATCGGCCTACGCACCGACGGCGACCTGGAGAGCGTGGCCGACCGCATCGCCGAACTCGACGAGGTCGACTACGTGGTGATCACCGCCGGCTCCTTCGACCTGCTCGCCGAGGTGGTCTGCCGCAACGACGAACACCTGCTGGACATCCTGCAACGGCTGCGCGCGGTCTCCGGCGTGGTCTCCACCGAGGCGTTCGTCTACCTCAAGCTGCGCAAGCAGACCTACAGCTGGGGCACCGCCTGACCCGGAGTGGCGGCGACGAAGGCGCGCCAGGCATCGGGGGTGAAGGTCAGGGTGCCGGCCTCGCGGTCCTTGCTGTCGCGCACCAGGACCCCCGGTGGTCACGCCGGCCAGCAACAGGTCGCCGGTAAGCAGAAAGCGGACGCCTATATCCAGTCGTTTACCCGGCCTGTGCGGATCGATTCCGTTATGGTGTCCCGAGCGCGGATTCGTGTCACCGCACCGGGGCGACCCGAAAGCGAGAGGATGCCTCATGATCAGCCAGGAGAAGGTCTACTTCAGGTTGCCGGCGATCGGGCAGAACATTCTGCTGTCAACCATCGGGGTGCGGGTAAACAAGGCTCGTTACGGCAGTCTTTTTCGTCGACACTTCGCCGCGTACTGCGATCGGGATCGCTGGGATCCGGAGCGGATGGCCGAATTCCGCCGGGGCAGGCGGGCCCGCATTCTGGAGTTGGCGTCCTACACCCCCTATTACGAACGACTCTTCCGGGAACTGGGCGCGGACTGGCGGGACTTCGTGACGGACGACGCGTTCGCCGAGCTGCCGATGACCCACAAGAGCGATATCCGGGAATGGCCCGAGGAGTTCCGGACCCGGGCGGCGGTCAAGGGAGACAGCGTGGTCCGCACGTCGGGCACCACCGGTTCGTCGATCTCCGTCTTCAAGGACGCGAACGCCGTCGCGGAGCAGTGGGCCGTGTGGTGGCGGTACCGGCAGTGGCACGGCCTTACCCACGACACGTGGTGCGCGATCTTCGTCGGCCGGCGGGTCATCGCCGAGGCACAGGGCCGACCGTACTGGCGAATGAACCACCCCGGCCGGGAGATCCGCTTCAGCAGTTATCACATATCGCCGGAGACGGTCGGGGCCTACGTCGAGAAGCTGAACCGTACGCGGGTGCCCTGGATTCACGGTTTCGCCTCAGCGATCGGGAATCTGGCCACCTGCATGGTCGAACGCGGTGTCGAAATCGACTATCGGATCAGCGCGATCACCCTCGGCGGCGAGAACCTCGCCCCGTGGCAGCTGAAGAACATTCAACGTGCATTCGGGATCACCCCGAAAGAGCACTACGGCCTCGCCGAACAGGCCGCCAACATCTCCACCTGCCCGGAGGGCAACCTGCACGTCGACGAGGACTTCGCCGAGGTCGAATTCGTCGAGCAGGAACACGGGTCGCTACAGATCGTCGGAACCCCGTACGCCAACGAGGCGATGATTCTGCTGCGGTACGCGACCGGCGATCTCGCCACGCTCGGTGCGGGGCGCTGCGGGTGCGGGCGTACCCGGCAACTGGTGGCCTCGATCGACGGGCGCAAGGACGACGTCATCCGACTTCCCGACGGCCGGGTCCTCGGCACCCCCGAGGACGCGTTCCGCCCCGCTCTCGGATTGGCCGAGGCCCAGGTGGTCCAGCACGCGGACGGCGATCTCACGGTCCGGTACGTGCCGTCGGCGACCTGGTCGGACCGCTCCCTCGTGGAACTCGACCGCTCGTTCCGCAACTTCGTAGGCCAGTCGGTGCGGGTCCGGTACGTCCAGGTGAACGAGGTGCAGCGCACGCCGGCCGGGAAGGTACGGCTGGTGATCTCGGAGCGGGCCGCAGGTACGAAATCCGTGCTGGAGAACACAGCACATAACTGAATTCGTTGCGTTGAGCCACAATGCCAACCGATAGCACTTGCCTGACGGCATCAGGCTATGGGATAACCGTGGGCAGAGCGGCCGGTGACCCCTGACCGGCCCGAGACCCGATGGGGCTGACATGGCCAACGCCACCGACCACCTCTGGATGCACTTCACCCGGATGGCGAGCTACTCCGCCGGCGAGGTGCCGACCATCGTCCGCGGCGAGGGTGCGTACGTCTGGGACGCGCAGGGCCGCCGCTACCTGGACGGGCTCGCCGGGCTCTTCGTCGTCAACGCCGGCCACGGTCGCACCGAGCTGGCCGAGGCGGCGGCCAAGCAGGCCGGCGAGCTGGCCTACTTCCCGCTCTGGTCGTACGCCCACCCGACCGCCGTGGAGCTGGCCGAACGGATCTCCGCGCTGACCCCCGGCGACCTGAACCGGGTCTTCTTCACCACCGGCGGATCCGAGGCGGTCGAGGCGGCCTGGAAGCTCGCCCGGGCGTACTTCAAGCGGACCGGCAAGCCGACCAAGCACAAGGTGGTCAGCCGGTACATCGCCTACCACGGCACCTCGATGGGCGCCCTGTCGATCACCGGGCTGCCCGGCATCAAGACCGACTTCGAGCCGCTGGTGCCGGGTGGCATCAAGGTGCCGAACACCAACTTCTACCGGGCCCCGGAGCACGGCGACGATCCGGTGGCGTTCGGCCGGTGGGCCGCCGAGGAGATCGGCCGCGCCATCGAACGCGAGGGGCCGGACACGGTCGCGGCGGTCTTCCTGGAGCCGGTGCAGAACTCGGGCGGCTGCTTCCCGCCGCCACCCGGCTACTTCGAGCGGGTCCGCGAGATCTGCGACGCGTACGACGTGCTGCTGGTCAGCGACGAGGTGATCTGCTCGTGGGGCCGGCTCGGCGAGTACTTCGGCGCGCTCCGCTACGGCTACCAGCCCGACATCATCACCACCGCCAAGGGGATCACCTCCGGCTATGCGCCGCTCGGTGCCATGATCGCCAGTGACCGGCTGATGGAGCCCTTCCTGACCGAGACCGGCATGTTCGCCCACGGGGTGACCTTCGGCGGGCATCCGGTCTCCTGCGCGGTGGCCCTGGCCAACCTGGAGGTCTTCGCCCGCGAGGATCTCGTCGGGCACGTACGCGCCAACGAGGCCGCGTTCCGCGCCACCCTGGAGAAACTGACCGACCTGCCGATCGTCGGCGACGTCCGGGGCGACGGCTACTTCTACGGCATCGAGCTGGTCAAGGACAAGTCCACCCGGGAGACCTTCGACGAGGCCGAGTCCGAGCGGCTGCTGCGTGGCTTCCTCTCCAGCGCGCTCTTCTCCGCCGGGCTCTACTGCCGGGCCGACGACCGGGGCGACCCGGTGGTGCAGCTCGCCCCGCCGCTGATCGCCGGGCAGCAGCAGTTCGACGAGATCGAACAGATCCTGCGCGGCGTACTCACCGAGGCCTGGTCCCGCCTCTAGGAGCCACCATGCACTACCAGGACCTGTCCTACTGGCTCTCCAGCGTGGACGAGCCGTTGACCCCGCGCCCGGCGCTGGCCGGCGACGACGTCGCGGACGTGGTGATCGTCGGCGCCGGCTACACCGGCCTCTGGACGGCGTACTACCTGTCGCAGGCCGACCCGGCGCTGCGCGTCGTCGTCCTGGAACGCCAGATCGCCGGCTTCGGCGCCTCCGGACGCAACGGCGGCTGGTGCTCGGCGCTGCTGCCGACGTCGCTGACCGGGTTGGCCCGCCGGCACGGCCGCGACGCCGCGATCGCCATGCAGCGCGCCATGCACGACACCGTGCGCGAGGTCGGCCGGGTGGTCGCCGCCGAGGGCATCGACTGCCACTGGTCGTACGGCGGCACGGTGGTGCTGGCCCGCAGCGCCCCGCAGGTGGCGCGGGCCGAGGCGGCCGTGGCGGAGGCCCGGGAATTCGGCTTCGGCCCGGCGGACCTCACCCTGCTCGACCGGGACGAGGCCGCGAGCCGGTGCGCCGCCGAGGGGGTACGCGCCGCCACCTACACGCCACACTGCGCGGCGCTGCACCCGGCCCGGCTGGTACGCGGACTGGCCCGAGCGGTCGAGCGCCGGGGCGTGACCATTTACGAGCGGACCCCGGTGACCGAGATCCGTCCCGGTGCGGCGGTCACCCCGCACGGCACCATCCGGGCCCCGGTGGTGGTGCGGGCGACCGAGGGGTACACCCCTGGGCTGCGGGGGCAGCGGCGATCCATCGCACCGGTCTACTCGCTGATGATCGCCACCGCGCCGCTGCCGGCCGCCACCTGGGAGCGGATCGGCCTCGCCGGGCGGGAGACCTTCTCCGACCACCGACACATGATCATCTACGGTCAGCGGACCGCCGACGGCCGGCTCGCCTTCGGCGGGCGGGGTGCGCCGTACCACTTCGGCTCGCGGACCCTGCCGGGCTACGACCGGGAACCCCGGGTCTTCGCCGCGCTGCGCCGTACCCTCGGCGAACTCTTCCCGGTGCTCGGCCCGGACGTGCCGGTGACCCACAGCTGGGGCGGGCCGTTGGGGATCGCCCGGGACTGGGCCGCCTCGGTCGGGTACCACCGGGCCGACGGGCTGGCCTGGGCCGGCGGTTACGTCGGCGACGGCGTCGGCACCAGCAACCTGGCCGGCCGCACCCTCGCGGACCTGATCCGGGGCGAGCAGACCGAGCTGACCGGGTTGCCCTGGGTCAACCACCGCTCCCCCCGCTGGGAGCCGGAACCCCTGCGCTGGCTGGCGGTCAACGCCGGCCTGAAGGTCATGCACTCCGCCGACGAGGCCGAGTCCCGCACCAACCGCCCCTCCCGCCGCGCCGCCACCTTCTCCCGCCTCCTAGGCCACTAACCCGAACCCCCCACCCACCCACCCCGCCCGACCCCACCCCACCCCACCCTGACCCCGTTGATCATGAGGTTAGCGGCAGTAGTTGATCTTCAAAGCGCCGCTAACCTCATGATCAACCACGAAAAGGGCGGTTAGTGGGGTGGGGGGATTACCCGGAGGTGGCCGCGGCGGGAAGAGGTGGTGGGAGGGCTGGGGGGGCGGGTTTGGGTCTGGTCGTCCTGCGGGGGGCGGGGGGCGGGGCGGGCGGCCTCGCGGACCGCCTCGGCCAGCGCGACCAGGTCGTCGGTGGTGGGCGGCGGCGGCTCGAACTCGCCCTCGTGCCGGACCACCTCCCAGCCCCGCGGCGCGGTCAGGCTACGGGCGTGCGGCTCACAGAGGTCGTACGTGTGCGGCTCGGCGAAGGCGGCCAGCGGACCCACCACAGCCGTTGACTCGTTGTAGACATAGGTCAGCGTGGCGACCGCTTGCCGGGGGCAGCCATTACGGGAGCAGCGCCGTGGTGACCTCACGGGCGCAGGGTATCTCCATTACCGGGTCCGGCGCACCGCTTCGCGTTGCGACACGCCCGTCTGGGTGATCACATTTCTACCGCACCGACGCGGCTCGCCACGGTGGCGGCGCTGATGCGGTCCGGCCACTTCCGGAAGCTACCCTTTGCCCATGACGAGCCCGGAGAACCGCCGCCCCGGCGCCAGCCGGCGGGCCCACCGCGACCGGCACGGTCGGGGCCTGCGCGGGCGGCTGGTGCCGGCCACCGTGCCGTTGGCGCGGACCAAGGCGGAGATCTTCGACGACCTGGTGCTGGACACCGTCGAGACGCTCGAACGCCGGTTCGCCAAGGAGTTGGCCGGGGTGGAGTTCGCCGTCGAGGACGTGCCGCCCGAGCTGAACGTCTACGACTCCGATGTGCTGGAGGACGGCGAGGTGCCGCTGGCCCGGTTGCTCCCGGGCCGGCCCGGCCGGCAGGAGTTGCCGCCCCGGATCGTGCTCTACCGGCGGCCCCTGGAGTTCCGGGCGATGGACCGGGAGGATCTCGCCGACCTGGTGCACGACGTCATCATCGAGCAGGTGGCGAACCTGCTCGGCGTCGACCCGGACGAGTTGGCCTGAGCACCGCCGACGGGGCGGCCGACCTCCGGGGAAGTGCGCGCTCCGCTCGTCCGGGCAGGGCGGTCCCCCAACCGCCCCGGCCCGACGAGTCAGGCTGCCCGGCGCTTCAGCCTGCGTCAGGCTGCCCGGCGCTTCAGCTTGCGCCGCTCCCGCTCGGAGAGCCCACCCCAGATGCCGAACCGCTCGTCGTGGCCGAGGGCGTACTCAAGACATTCCGCCTTGACCTCACATCGCGTACAAATTCGCTTCGCTTCTCGGGTAGAGCCGCCCTTCTCGGGGAAGAACGCCTCCGGGTCGGTCTGCGAGCACAACGCCCGCTCCTGCCACTCCGGCGCGTTCCCGAGCAGGTCGGCCGCTTCGAGCTGGCCGTCCATCAATTGCCTCCTTGTCGCGCACCGGCGTCATCGCCGCTGCAACCCCCCACGCGAAAGGCGTGTTTGTCCGTCCGGACCCGTTTTGCTGCGTTCCGCGCGAACAACCCCATTCAAATTACACGCGTGTAATGCGTGCGCCGTCAAGCCAAACTTGATATTGGAGTCGCCCTCCCGACACGCGCCCGGACGGCAGTCCGGACCACCCCCGTCCTCGCCTTGCCCTATCGATTCAGACCCCGGCGGAGTAACGCCCTCCCCGGCGAGTTGCCGGAGTTTTCTCCCGTGGCGCAGGGTGCCGCAGCCGAACGATCGAGCCCGCCAGGAACCCGGGAAGGCCACCCGTCAAGATCCGTTGATCTTGAACGGCAAGGTTAACGCGCCTCCGCCCGTCCTGCCCGCCGGGCGGGCGCACAACGACCGCGTCCCGCCCACATCGTGGACGGGACGCAGTCGCCGGGGGTGCCTCGGTGGTCAGTCGGCAGTCGGAGATGTGCTGGTGGGCCAGACGAATTCGGCTACGAATCCACCCGCGACGGTGACCGTACCGGCGGGCGTGTCATCGTCCCACCAGACGGTATAGAGGCCCGCGGGAAGATCCGGATAGACCGCGCTGTGGAAGGTGCCGTCCCGGACCTGGCGCTCCCGCACCGCAGCGTGGGTACGCGGCTGTTCCTCCTGATCGGCCCGGCTCACCTCGATCTCCCGGCCGAGCAGTTGTCGTCCGGTATGGATGATCAAGGCACCGGTGTCGCCGCCCAGGTTGAGCAGCACAGCCCCGCTACCCGTCGGCCCGTACGCGTGTGCGTGCCCGCCCATGTCTCCCCTCCCCAACTCAGGCCGACACCGGCGGGTTGTTGAACCCGTCGTAGGGCGTACCGAGGAACGGGAAGTTCCGCAGGAAGGGCGCGGTCACGTCCGCCTCGGTCAGCCCCGGGGTCACCGCCGCCGCGGCGTCGTCCGGGGTGAACTTCTTGTCGACAAGCGGGACGGTCAGCCCGGCCACCGCGCGCAGGGCGATGGTCACCACGTCGTCGGTGACCCGGCGGCCGTTCGGCCACCCGGCCAGATCACCGCCGAGCACCCCGAGGCGGTTCGGGCGACGGGCCGGCGGGATGGCCGTGTTCAGCCGGAGCATGTCGGCCTGGACGTCGCCGGTGGCGTTGCTGAAGCCGTTGATCAGTCCTTCCGGGATGCCGGTGAGCAGGATGGCGACCAGGTCGGCGCGAGCCTTCTTCGACTTGTTCAACTTGGCCAGGTTGTCGAAGACGCCCGGGTAGAGCACCGGCAGCAGGGCGGCCAGTTCCGGCTGTTCGACGAACTTCGCGAACCGCTTGTCCTCCGAGGGGGGCAGGGTGTTCCACAGGTCCTTCTGGGCCATCGGCACGATGACCTCGTTGAACAGTGGATTGCCCAATCGGGACACCTGGGTGAACGGCCCGGCGTCGGTGTCGCCCGCCGCCCGGTCCCCGAGCACCTTCACCTGCCGGCGGGACGCCGAGGTCCACACCCCGATCACCGAGGCCGGCTCCTGCCAGTTGTAGCGGTCGGCCCGTCGCCGCAGCTTCTCCAGCGGCACCTGGATGGCCAGACTGTGCACGTTCATCCGGTCGAGGGCGTTGACCGGCTCGCCGGCCTCCCGGAACAGTTTCTTCCCGGCCACATGCAGCTGCTGGAAGGGCCGCAGCGTGCCGAGGTCGAAGATCGCGCCGAGGTCGACGTAGAAGCCGTCCGCGCGTTGCCCCGCGAAGACCTTCTCCCCGGTGGAGAGCGAGAAGGTCGCCTGGCGGACCAGATCCTCGTAGCGCGGGATGGAGAGCGGGCCGACGTTGCTCGGCGGGCAGGGCAGCTTACGGGCCAGCAGTTGCTGGCGGCCGTCGGCGATCCGGGTCAGGCTGTAGAACTGCCGCCGGTTCCAGTTCTCGCTTTCAAGCGACTCGATCGGGCCGGTGTTGTAGAGAAAGCTGTTCGGATTGGTGATCTCGGTGGTGAACTCGAAGCGGTAGGTGACCTCCGGCTCGCCGTCCCCGTTGTTGTCGATGTGGATCTCGTACCGCACGTCGTCGCCGAACTCGAAGAAGTTCGGCCCGCCGGAGGGAAGCTGCAACGGCACGTAGTTGGCGATCAGCGTCACCGTGTCCGGCTTGTTCGGGGTGACGAAAGCGTACAGGTCCGACGAATCGGCGACCGGATCCTTTGCGATCTCCGGCGCCTCGCGGTGTGAAGACATGGCGAACCCACCTCACTGGGCAGAATGGTGAATCGGACGGCCGGCCGGGCGCCGAGAGCCCGCGCCGGGCCGAAGAGAAGGG
Source organism: Micromonospora sp. PRAS1 (assembly GCF_059553435.1). NCBI lineage: Bacteria > Bacillati > Actinomycetota > Actinomycetes > Micromonosporales > Micromonosporaceae > Micromonospora > Micromonospora sp. PRAS1. The sequence goes on along the minus strand of NZ_JCANNB010000023.1, from coordinate 10,186 downwards.
GCCGAAGAGAACGGGCCGAAGAAGAATCAGCGCTGCGCGGCGGCCTTGCGCAGCCGGTCCGCCAGGCCCTTGTCCCGCACCTGGAGCCGGGACTCGCCGACGAACACGTCCATCGTTCCGTTCCGGGCGTCCCGCAGGTGCACGATGATCGTCTCGTCGGGACCGGCCGCGCCCTTGTCGCCGTCACCGGCGGCCGAGAGGCCCGGCACGGCGAGGGCGGCGGCACCGAGGGTGGCGCTGGCCGCGGCCGTCAACGTCTGTCGGCGGGTCAGTTTCGGCCAGCGCCGCTTACGGCTCTCAGTTCTCATGGGCAACCTTTCCAGCGGCGGCGCGCACGCGCCCGCGATGGCGGACGGGGGTCGCGACGCCTACCGCGCCGGCCCCCTGCGAGGGGTACCGGCGGCGGTCCTCGCCGCTACCGCCGCCGGCATCGACAGGTACGGCTGCCGCCGGGCGAAGGTTCGACGTTACGCGGAAATGTGACCGTACGCGGTGGTACGCCTACGCACCGGCCGCCCCGCCGCCGCCGCGATCGACCGGAGCTGCTCCTCGGTACGCGCCGACCCGTTGCCCGAACCCGCCATCCGCGAGATCGTCTCCTCCATCAGCGTGCCGCCCAGGTCGTTGCAGCCGCTGCGCAGCATCTCGGCGGTGCCCACGTCGCCCAGCTTCACCCAGGAGCACTGGATGTTGTCGATCCGGCCGTGCAGCAGCACCCGGGCCATCGCGTGCACCACCCGGTTCTCCCGCCAGGTCGGGCCGGGCCGGGCGATGCCGGCCAGATAGATCGGGGCGTTGGTGTGCACGAACGGCAACGCCACGAACTCGGTGAACCCGCCGGTGCGGTCCTGCACCCCGGCCAGCACCCGGAAGTGCGCCAGCCACTGCCCCGGATGGTCCACGTGGCCGTACATCATCGTGGAGCTGGACCGGATGCCCAGCTCGTGGGCCGTGCTGACCGTCTCGACCCAGGCGGCGGTCGGCAGCTTGCCCTTGGTCAGCACCCACCGCACCTCGTCGTCGAGGATCTCCGCCGCGGTGCCCGGGATGGTGTCCAGCCCCGCGTCGCGCAGCCCGGTCAGCCAGTCCCGTACCGAGACGCCGGCCTTGGCCGCGGCGGTGACGATCTCCATGGGCGAGAAGGCGTGCACGTGCATCTGCGGCACCCGCGCCTTGATCGCCCGGACCAGGTCGGCGTAGACGGTCACCGGGAGCTTCGGGTCGATGCCGCCCTGGATGCAGACCTCACCGGCACCGGCCGCCCACGCCTCCTCGGCCCGGTCGGCGACCTGCTCCACCGACAGCCGGTACGCGTCGGCGTCGCGTTCCCGCTGCGCGAAGGCGCAGAACCGGCACCCCACGTAGCAGACGTTGCTGAAGTTGATATTGCGGTTCACCACGTAGGTGACGTCGTCGCCGACGGCCTCCCGGCGCAGCTCGTCGGCGGTACGGCAGAGTTCGTCAAGCGCCGGACCGTCGGCGGCGAAGAGGGCCAGTGCAGCATCGGCGTGCCGGGTTTCGAGCAGCGCCGCCGGATCGTCGGCGGCGAGCCGCAGGCCGGCCCGCAGGTCGGCGTCCCCGCTGCCCGCAGTGGCCTGCCGGCCCGCCATGGTCCGCTCGGCGACATCCGCTGCCGGGCCGTCACCGGCGCCCACCCGTGCCGGTGGCACGGCGACCTTGGCCGCAACCTCCGACCAGTCACCGTAGACGTGGTCGAAGTCGCCCCGCCGGTCCTCGGTACGCCCCGTGGTGTCGATGGTGACGTGCAGGTCGGTACGCCCGCCGTACGTCTCGTCGGGCTCCTGCCACGGCCGACCCACCGGCCGGGCCGACTCCACCGCCAGCCCGGTCGCCGGATCGGTCAGCGCGCCGACGTGCGGCAGCAGACGCGGGTCCAGCCAGGGCTCGCCGGCCCGGACGTACTCCGGGTAGATGGTCAGCCGCTCGCGCAGGGTGAACCCGGCGGCGGCGGTACGCGCCGCCAACTCGTCCAGCTGCGGCCAGGGGCGCTCCGGATTGACGTGGTCCGGAGTCACCGGCGAGACACCGCCCCAGTCGTCGATGCCGGCCCGCAGCAGCAGGTCGTACTCGCCGGCGATCAGGTTCGGTGGCGCCTGGATGCGGGCCTTCGGGCCGAGCAGCACCCGGGTCACCGCCACGGTGGCGGCGAGGTCGTGCAGCTCCGCGTCGGGCATCCCGCGCATGGCGGTGTCCGGCTTGGCGCGGAAGTTCTGCACGATCACCTCCTGGAGGTGGCCGTACTCCCGCATGGCCCGCCGGATCGCGAAGATCGCGTCCACCCGCTCGGGATGGGTCTCGCCGATTCCGATCAGGATGCCCGTGGTGAACGGGACACCGACCCGGCCGGCGTCGTCGAGCACCCGCAACCGCACCGCCGGCTCCTTGTCCGGCGAGCCGAAATGCGGGCCGCCCGGTTCGGACCAGAGCCGAGTCGCCGTGGTTTCCAGCATCATCCCCATGCTGGGTGCGACCGGCTTGAGCCGGTGCAGCTCCGACCAGGAGAGCACGCCCGGATTCAGGTGCGGCAGCAGACCGGTCTCCTCCAGCACCGCGACCGCGCAGGCGCGCAGGTAGTCCAGGGTGGACTCGTAGCCCCGCTCGTCCAGCCACCGCCGGGCCGCCGGCCAGCGTTCCTCGGGCCGGTCGCCGAGCGTGAACAGCGCTTCCTTGCAGCCCTGCGCCGCACCGGCACGGGCGATGGCGAGCACCTCGTCGCGGTCGAGGAAGGCCGCCGGCAACCGGTGCGGCACGGTGGCGAACGTGCAGTAGTGGCAGCGGTCCCGGCAGAGCCGGGTCAACGGGATGAAAACCTTCTTGGAGTACGTCACCACGCCCGGTCGGCCGGCGTCCCGCAGGCCGGCGTCGCGGATCGACCCGGCGATGTCAAACAGCTCGTCAAGTGCCGCGCCCCGGGCGGTGAGCAGCGTCGACGCCTCGCCGACGTCGATTGCCCGCCCGGTCGCGGCCCGGTGCAACGCTCGCCGCACGCCCGCCTCGTTCGGCACCGACTCGCTCCGATCAACCATCCGCCCAGCCTATGCGCTGCCGTGCCGGCCCACGGTGGGCCCGGCACCACCGCCGGGCAGCGGATACCGAGCGGTCAGCGCGGGTCGATGCGCTGGGTCGGGTCGGCGTCGGGGTCGGGGCGCGGTACCGGCTGGGTCGGTTCGGCGCCCTGGCGCGGGATGGCCTGGGTCGGATCGGCCGAGGCCGGCTGCCCGAACGGCGGCGCGGCCGGTGCCGGAGCGGGTGACGGTGCGGCCGGTGCCGGCGACTGCGGGGCGACCGCCGGCTGGCCGTGCGGCGGCCAGGTGTGCGGCGACGACGGCTCGCCGGCCGACGGCGGCTGACCGGCCACCGGCCAGCCCGGCTGGCCGCCACCCGGGTAGCCACCGGTCTCACCGCCACCGGCGTGGGGATCGGGCTGGCCGCCACCGGAGTAACCGGCGGAGTACGCGCTGGCCTGGTCGCTGCCGGAGTACCCGCCGGGCTGACCACCGCCGGAGTAGCCACCGGGCTGGCCGCCGCCGGGCCACCCGGTCGGCTGGCCGGGTGCGGCCCAGCCGCCAGCCGGCTGGCCGGAACCGCCGGGCTGGGCAGGGTAGGGCCAGCCCGGCTGCTGCGGGGTGCCGTAAAGCCCCGGCTCCGGCTTGGGCCGGGGCACGTGGTAGAGCCGCTGCCAGACAGTCCAGACCAGGTAGGCGGCCACCGCGAACAACGCCAACCAGCCGACCCGGGTCAGCGTGCCGGTGAAGGCCTCGAAGAGCTGGCCCTCGGCCAATCGACCGACCAGCCAGACCAGCAGGGTCAGTCCGCCGAGTACCGCGCTGAACGCGTACTGGCCGAGCGCCACCTGCGTGATCAGTTTCGCCCGCGGCACGACGGGAGCCAGGTGCGTGGCGAGCAGCACGGCCAGCACCGGCAGGACGATCGCCTCCAGCCCGATGAAGACGGCGGACGCGCCGCCGGCCCGCCCGGTCACCGTGCTGTACGTGCCCTGCGGGGTAAGCAGCCGGATCAGGCCGACGAAGAGGAAGAGCGCGTTCGCGCCGAGGAGCACGAAGGCGGCCAGTTCCCGCAGCGGCCGGGTCGCCTGGCTGGCCGGAGTCGGATCGGTGGGCGAGGGCTCGGCGGGGCTGGTCACGAACTCTCCCTGAGGGCGAAAGCGGACAGGTGCCGACGTGAGCCTAGTCTCCCCGTGCGACGGGCCGCCGAAGGCGTCACGTAGGCGAGGATGGGCGGATGCGGATCGTGGTTCTGACCGGGGGCATCGGCGGTGCCCGGTTCCTGCTTGGCGTCCGGGCGTACGCCCGGGAAGTGGACGCCGAGGTGACCGCGGTGGTGAACGTCGGTGACGACCTGCGCCTGCACGGGCTCCGGGTCTGCCCCGACCTGGACAGCGTCATGTACACCCTGGGCGGCGGCGCCGACCCGGAGCGGGGCTGGGGACGGGTCGACGAGAGCTGGACCGTCAAGTCCGAACTGGCCGCGTACGGCGCCGAGCCGAGCTGGTTCGGGCTGGGCGACCGGGACATCGCCACCCACCTGGTCCGCACCACGATGCTGGACGCGGGCTATCCCCTGCACCAGGTCACCGAGGCGCTGGCGGCGCGCTGGCAGCCCGGCGTACGCCTGCTGCCGGCGACCGACGACCGCCTGGAGACCCACGCGATCACGGACATCGACGGCGCCCGGCGGGCGATCCACTTCCAGGAATGGTGGGTACGGCACCGGGCCCAGGTGCCGACCCACCGGTTCGTCTTCGTCGGTGCGGAGACGGCGAAGCCGGCACCCGGCGTCACGGAGGCGATCGGCGCGGCCGACCTGGTGCTGATCGCGCCGAGCAACCCGGTGGTCAGCATCGCGCCGATCCTGGCCGTACCGGGCCTGCGGGAAGCGGTGACCGGCGGTCCGGCCCCGGTGGTCGGCGTCTCACCGATCATCGGTGGCGCGCCGGTGCGCGGCATGGCCGACCGGTGCCTGGCGGTGGTCGGGGCCGAGTGCAGCGCCGCCGGTGTCGGTGGGCTCTACGGCTCGCGGGCCGGCGGTGGCCTGCTCGACGGCTGGCTGGTCGCCGAGGAGGACGCGGATACCCTGGTGCCGGACGTGGCCGTACGCGCGGTACCGCTGCGGATGACCGACGAGGCGGCGACGGCGGCGATGGTCCGCGCCGCGGTGGAGCTGATGTGAGACTGGAGATCCTGCCGGTGCCCGGCATCGGCCATGTGACCGAGGGCGACGATCTGGCGGCGCTGATCGGCGGTGCGGCACCCTGGCTACGCGACGGCGACGTGCTGGTGGTGACCAGCAAGATCGTCTCCAAGGCGGAGGGACGCCTGGTGGACGTCCCGGCCGACGGACCGGAGCGGCAGACCGCCCGGGACGAGGTGCTGGCGGCGGAGACCGTTCGGGTGGTGGCGGCCCGGGGCGCGACCCGGATCGTGCAGACCCGGCACGGCTTCGTGATGGCCGCGGCCGGGATCGACGCCTCCAACGTCGACAAGACCCGGCTGGTGCTGCTCCCGGTGGACCCGGACGCCTCGGCCCGGGCACTGCGGGCCGGGCTGCGGGAGCGGTACGGCGTGGACGTGGCGGTGATCGTCAGCGACACCATGGGCCGGCCCTGGCGCAACGGGCTCACCGACGTGGCCCTCGGCGTCGCGGGCATGGCGGCGATCCGCGACCACCGGGGCGAGGTCGACCCGTACGGCAACGAGCTGGTGCTGACCCAGATGGCGGTGATCGACGAGTTGGCCGCGGCGGGCGAACTCATCAAGGGCAAGTGTGACCAGATGCCGGTGGCGGTGATCCGGGGCTACCTGACCGCACCGCTGGCCGGGGACGGCGCGGGGGCAAAGGTCCTCGTCCGGGACGCCGCGATGGACCTGTTCTCGCTCGGCACCGCCGAGGCGACGGCCGCCGGGCTGGCCGCCGCCGCCACCCTGCCGGACCAGCCGGGCGACACCCCACCCGACCCGGAGACGGTACGCCAGGCGATCGCCTCGGTCGCCGACGTGGTGGCGCCCGGCACGGTCTTCACCCCGATCACCGAGGACGGCGTACGCGCCCGACTGGTCAGTACGGTGCCCGGCTGGCCGGCGCGGGCCAGCGCGCTGGTGCTCTGTTCCCCGCCCACCCCGGCCGGGCAGGCCCAGCTGGTCCGCTTCGGCGCCGACGTCCAGCGCCTGCGCACCGCCCTCGCGGCCCGCGACGTCCCCTCCCAACTCCTCCCGCCACCCGCCGCCACCACCGCCGCCGCCACCCTCGCGCTCTGAGAATGAAAGGAAGGGCCCCTTGTTAACGCCTCGTGTAGAGAAGGGGCCCCCTTTTAACACCGGCACCGGCGACACCTGGACGGCGCTGCACGCCGACGCGGTGGCGGTGCTGAGCGGTTGGCAGCCCACCGACGCGACGGCGGCGACCGCCCGGCAGCGCACCCTCGACCTGCTCGCCGCCGGGCCGACGGCGATGCGCCGCGAGCACCGGGCCGGCCACGTCACCGCCAGCGCACTGGTGTTCGACGCGACCGGGTCCCGGGTGCTGCTCTGCCTGCACGGCAAGTTCCAGCGGTGGGTGCAGCTCGGCGGGCACTGCGAGCCGGGCGACCGGACGCTGGCCGAGGCGGCGCTGCGCGAGGCCACCGAGGAGTCGGGCATCGCCGGCCTGCGGATCGATCCGGTCCCCATCGACGTGGACGTACACCCGGTGCGCTGCCAGGGCGGGTCGCTGCACCACGACGTCCGCTACGCCGTCGTCGCCCCACCAGGCGCGGTGGAACAGGTCAGCGCGGAGTCGGAGGCCCTGGGCTGGTTCCCGCCCGACCGGCTACCGGAGCCGCTGGCCGGCGGGACCGCCCGGCTCGTACCACCCGGGCTGGCCGCCTTCAGACGAGCTTCTCCTCCCCCCGCGCCTTGAGCTCGTCGACGATCGTCTTGACGTCCTGAGCGCGGTCGCGGGGGCAGACCAGCAACGCGTCCGGCGTGTCGACCACGATCAGGTCCCGTACGCCGACGCCGGCCACCAGCCGCCCGGACTGCGGTACCACCACCACGCCGCTGCTGTCGCGCAGCAGCACCTCGGCCTCGGAGTCCGCGCCGAGCACCACGTTGCCGTCGGCGTCGGCCGGCAGCACCTCGCCGAGGGTGTGGAAGTCGCCCACGTCGTTCCACCGGAAGTCGCCCGGCACGGTGGCGACCCGGCCGGCGCTGGCCGCGCCCTCCATCACCGCGTAGTCGACCGAGATCTTCGGCAACGTCGGCCAGACCGCGCCGAGCACGTCGTCCTGCTCCGCGCTGCCCCAGGCCGCGGCGATCGCGGTCACGCCGGTGTGCAGGGCGGGCTGCTGGCGGGCCAGCTCGGCGAGGAAGGCCGACACCCGCCAGACGAACATGCCGGCGTTCCAGAGGTACCGGCCGGAGCGCAGGTACGCCTCGGCCACCTCGGCGCTCGGCTTCTCCTTGAATTCGACGACCGGGCGCATCGGCCCGTCGCCTACCGGTTCGCCGGTCTGCAGGTATCCGTACCCGGTCTCCGGTCGGGTCGGGGTGATCCCCACGGTCATCAGCAGCCCCTGCTCGGCTCCACGGACCGCCTCGGAGACCGTGGCCACCCACCGCTGCGGGTCACCGATCAGGTGATCGGCGGCGAACGAGCCCATGACCGCGTCCGGATCCCGTACGGCGATCACCGCCGCGGCCAGCGCGATGGCGGCGCAGGAGTCCCGTGGCGAGGGCTCGACCAGGATGTTCTCCTCCGGTACCCCGGTCAGTTGGCGGGCCACGGCCGCGGCGTGGGCCGCGCCGGTGACCACCATGGTGCGTTCCGGGGTGGTCAGCGGTGCCGCCCGTTGCACCGTCGCCTGGAGCAGCGAGGCGGACGTGCCGGTGAACGGATGGAGAAACTTGGGATGGCCGGCGCGGGAGAGCGGCCACAACCTTGTGCCGCTGCCACCCGCCGGGATGACGACATAGATCACCAGGACATCATGCCCGAACCACCCGGACCGGTCGCCCGGTTGCCACTGTCAGGATCGCGCTCTCGACCAGGCGGCGATGTGCACCTCGGCGCTGGACTCCCAGGTGAACTCCTTGGCCCGATCGAAGCCGGCCTTGGCCAGCGACAACCGGCGCGGCTCGTCGTCGAGGAGCGCGGCCAGGTCGGTGGCGATCTGGTCCGGGTCCTCGCTGGTGTAGGCGACCGCGTCGCCGCCCACCTCAGGCAGTGACAGCCGGGGGGTGGTGAGCACCGGGGCCGCGCAGGCCATCGCCTCCAGGATCGGCAGGCCGAACCCCTCACCGTACGAGGGATAGGCCGCGACCAGCGCACCGCCGAGGAAACCGGGCAGGTCGGCGTAGCGCAGGTAGCCAGGGCGCAGCAGCCGCAGGTGCGGCGGCACCTCGGCCACCGCCCGATCGATGTCGTCGTCGTGCCCCTGGCCGCCGGCGACCACCAGCGCGGGCGGGTCCTGCCGGTCGGCCACCGCCCGGGTCCAACCCCGGATCAGGTTCGGTACGTTCTTGCGCGGCTCCTTGGCGCCGAGGAACGCGACGTAGCTGCCGCCACCGAGGCCGAGCCGGGCGCGTACCCGGGCCTTCTCCTCGTCGCCGGGGGCGTGGAAGGCGGTGTGGTCGACGCCGTGGTAGGCCACGTCGATCCGGGTCGGGTCGGCGTCGAGCAGCCGGATCAGCTCGTCCCGGGTCGCCTTGCTCGGCACGATCACCCGGTCGGCGCGGCGCAGCGAGGTCTTGATGGCGCTGCGGAAAAACGTCCGGCGGGACTTGTCGTAGTGCTCCGGCTCGGTGAAGAAGGTCGCGTCGTGCACGGTCACCGTGACCGGGCATCCGGCCCGCAACGGGCAGGTGTAGAAGGGCGAGTGCAGCACCTCCGCGCCGACCTGCTGGGCCAGCAGCGGCAGGCCGGTCTGCTCCCAGGCGAGCCGGGCGGGTCGGTGCGCGACAGCGGCGGGCGCGGGGACGATCTCCGCGCCGGGCAGCATCCGACGGTAGCGCTCCAGATCCGTGCGGAGGCTGACGACGACCAGGTCCACCGCCGAACCGCACACCTTGCCCAGGGCACCGAGCAGGCCGTCTACGTATCTACCGACGCCGCCACGATCGGCGGGGACACTCGTGGCGTCGATGAGTACGCGGGGCTGGCGACCGGCGGTCACTGGGCGACTCCTTGCGCTGACGGGACTGTGGGGAACAACACTCCGGCAAGCCTACGCCGGAGCCGGGTACGGACGCTGACTGCGACCCGACGGTACGCCGACTTGTCGTTGTCATTGAATACGTTCACCGGCGGCGTATCGTTCGCGCCGATGGCCGACAACCTTGCCCGGGTCCTCGCCGACGCGATCGCGACCGACCCGACCCGCCCCCTGCTGACCTGGTACGACGACGCGACCGGCGAGCGCACCGAACTCTCCGGCGCGACGCTTGCGAACTGGGTGGCCAAGACCGCCAACCTGCTCGTCGACGAGTTGTCCCTCGGTCCGGGCGACACCGCCGGCGTGTTGCTCCCGCCGCACTGGCAGACCGCTGCGGTGCTGCTCGGCTGCTGGTCGGCCGGGCTCACGGTGACCGACCAGCCGGGCGACGTGGACGTGCTCTTCGCCGCCGCGGACCGGATCGCCGAGGCGGACAGCTGGACGGCAGGCGACCGGTACGCCCTGGCGCTGCACCCGTTCGCGCTGCCGCTGCGGGAGGTGCCGGCCGGCTTCGCCGACTACGTGACCGAGGTCCGCGCGCACGGCGACCACTTCGGGGCGTACCCGCCGGGCAGCCCGGCCCATGCGGAGCTGCGGGCCCGGGCCGTCACCCGCGCGGCGGAGTTGGGCATCGCCGCGGGCGACCGCGTCCTGATCGACGTGGACCGCCATCCCGACCCACTCGACTGGCTGCTGACCCCCCTGGCCGCCCGCGCCACCCTGGTCCTGACCGCCCACCCCACCCCCACAACTCTCGCCACCCACCAGGCCACCGAAAAAACCACCCACACCCTCCCCTAACCGCCCCACCCACCGAGACCCAGCAACCCCGAGACCCAGCAACCCCGAGGCCCAGCGGCGCCGATCTTGCACTTTCGGTCGCCGCATACCGGACTTAACACGCAAAGCAGCGACCGAAAGTGCAAGATCGCGGAAACGAGGGGGAGGGGCGAGGGC
>NZ_JCANNB010000022.1:0-112322 GCF_059553435.1 Micromonospora sp. PRAS1 | reverse complement strand
CGGCGTGTCGTGACAACAACTTCATGATCAACCGGGGGCTGGGTGGGGGTGGGGGTGATTCGGACTTCGGAGTCGGGTTGGATGCCCAGGGCTAGGAACTCGTTGCGGGTGAGGGTGACGGTCACGGGCTGACCGGCGGAGGTGGTGACCTCGACGCGGATCTCGAAGCCGATCCGGGTCACCCGGGTCACCCGGCCGACCGCCCCGGTGCCACCCGCGATGTCGGCGGAGAGTCGCAGGTCGTGCGGGCGTACGAGCTGGTCACCGAGCTGGGTGACCGGGCCGAGGAAGCGCATGACGAACTCGTTGCCCGGGCTGTCGTACAGCTCCTCGGGCGAGCCGATCTGCTCCACCCGCCCTTCGTTGATCACCACGATCTCGTCGGCGACCTCCAGGGCCTCCTCCTGGTCGTGGGTGACGAAGACAGTTGTCACGTGCACCTCGTCGTGCAGCCGGCGCAGCCAGTCCCGCAGTTCCTTGCGGACCTTGGCGTCGAGGGCACCGAACGGCTCGTCGAGCAGCAGCACGGTCGGCTCGACGGCCAGCGCCCGGGCCAGCGCCATCCGCTGGCGCTGCCCGCCGGAGAGCTGCGCCGGCAGCCGGTCGGCGAACTGTTCCAGGTGGACCAGGGCGAGCAACTCGTCGACCCGACGCTGGATCTCGTCCTTGGCACGCTTGCGGATCTCCAGCCCGAAGGCCACGTTTCGCCGCACCGACAGGTGCTTGAAGGCCGCGTAGTGCTGGAACACGAAGCCGACGTTGCGCTTCTGCGGCGGTAGTCCGGTGGCGTCCACGCCCTCGATCTCCACCGTCCCGGTGTCGGCACGTTCCAGCCCGGCGATGATCCGCAGCAGCGTGGACTTACCGCCGCCGGAGGGGCCGAGCAGGGCGGTGAGCCGCCCGGACGGGATGCTCACCGACACGTTGTCCAGCGCGACGAAGTCACCGAAACGCTTGCCGACGTTGACAATCTCGATACTCAACGGTCTTCCTTCGGCCTTAGGGCGGATACCACGATGACGCAGGCGACGGCGACGAGAGCGAGCAGGAACGCGGTGGCGTACGATCCGCCCTTGTCGAAGTTCAGGTACTTCTCCTCGACCACGAGAGTGGCCGTACGGGTCTCGCCGAGCACGTTGCCGGAGACGACCTTCACCGCGCCGAACTCGCCAAGCGACCGGGCGAGGCTGAGCACCACGCCGTAGATCACGCCCCACTTGATCGCCGGCAGGGTGATCCGGCGGAAGGTCTGCACCGCGTTGGCGCCGAGGCTGCGGGCGGCCTGTTCCTGTTCGTCACCGACCTCCTCCAGAACCGGCACGACCTCCCGGATGACAAGCGGCAACGCCACGAACACGGTGGCCATGACGATGCCCGGCAGGGCGAAGATGATCTGTAGGCCGGCGGATTCCAGCGCCGGGCCGAACCAGCCTTCCCGGCCGCCGTAGACCAGGACCAGGGCGAGACCGACCACGATCGGCGAGACCGACAGCGGCATGTCGAGCAGGGCGTTGAGCGTCCGCTTGCCGGGGAAGTCGTAGCGGACCAGCAGGATCGAGATGCCGACGCCGAAGACGGTGTTGATCACCACGGCGATCACCGCGACGACCACGGTCAGTTGCAACGCGTGGGTCACGTCCGGGTCGGTCAGGATGTCGGTGAAGCTGCCCAGCCCGTCGGCGAACGCGTTCCGGACGACCAGGTACACCGGCCAGGCCACCAGGAGGAAGAGGTACGCCGTCACGAGGAGGCGCAGCAGGTAACGCCCGGGACCACGGCCGGTGCGGGTACGGGCGACGACGGAGTGCTCAGCCACGGCGGATCACCCTCCGCTGGATGACGTCGAGGACGACGATGACGGCCAACGAGACGGCCAGCAGCACCACCGCGACGGCCGCGGCGCTCTCCGGGTTGTCGTTCTCGATGCTGCTCAGGATGCGCACCGAGGCCACCTCGGTACGCATCGGCAGGTTGCCGGAGAGCAGCACCAGCGAGCCGTACTCGCCGACGGCCCGGGCGAAGGAGAGCGCGGCACCCGCGGCGATGGCCGGGGTGAGGCTCGGCAGGATGATCCGCCGGAAGGTGGTGTACCGGCTCGCGCCCAGCGATGCCGCCGCCTCCTCGGTCTCCGGTTCGAGTTCGGCGAGCACCGGCTGCACGGTCCGCACGATGAACGGCAACGTGACGAAGAGGAAGGCGAGGAAGACCGCGATCCTGGTGTTGGCGATGTTCACGCCCAACGGGCTGTCCGGCCCGTACAGCGACAGCAGCACCAGGCCGGCGACGATCGTCGGCAGCGCGAACGGGATGTCGATGAGGACCTCCAGCGCGCGTTTGCCGAAGAAGCGGTCCCGCACCAGCACCCAGGCGATCAGGGTGCCCATCACGATGTTGACCGCCGTGACGAGCAGCGCCGTGCCGACGGTCAGCCGGAGGGTGGCGGCGGTCTGCTCGTTCGTCACCGTCCGCCAGAACCCGTCCCACCCGCCCTCGGCCGCGGTCACCGCCACGGCGGCCAACGGGATCAGCACCAGCAGGCTGAACCAGACCATCGCCACGCCGAGCCCGAGCCCGGAGACCCGGGTCAGCGGCAGGCCGCCCCGGGCCGACCGGCGGTTGCCCGCCGGCCGGTCCGGAGCGAGGGTCGCCGAGGTCACTTCGCCTTCCCGGAGGCCGCGATGACCTTGGTGACGATGCCGTCGTTCTCGTCGAAGAACTTCTTGGAGAGCGCGGACCAGCTCTCGAAGTCCTGCTCCACGGTCAGCAGCTTCTGCGGTGCGGGGAACGGGTTGTTCGGGTCGATCGCGCCCTCGATGCCTGTGGTGTCGACACCGTCGATGATCGGCCGGAAGCCGGTGAGCGCGAACTGCCGCTGACCCTGCGGGCCGAGCACGAAGTCGAGCCACTCCTTCGCCTTCGGGTCGGCGTCGGAGAGAATCGCGCCCGGGTTCTGGATCAGCACCGTGGTCGCCGGCAGCACCCAGTCCAGCTTCTCGCCGTTCTGCCGGGCCAGGATCGTCTCGTTCTCGTACGCGAGCAGGACGTCACCGGTGCCGCCGAGGAAGGTGGTGGTGGCGTCGCGGCCGCTGTTGGGCAGCGACACCACGTTGCCGAAGAGCTTGGTGAGGAACTCCTCGGCCTCGGCGTCGGTCCCGCCGTTGGCGGCGATGTGTCCCCAGGCGGCGAGGGCGTTCCACCGGGCGGCTCCCGAGGAGGCCGGGTTCGGCGTGACGATGCCGATGCCCGGCTTGATCAGGTCGTCCCAGCCCTGGATGTTCTTCGGGTTGCCCTCGCGCACCGCGAGCACCACCACCGAGGAGGAGACGATCCCCTTGGTCGGGCCGTCGTCCCAGCTCTGATCGACCAGCCCGGCGTCGACCAGGCGGGTGACATCGCTGGTCACCGAGAAGTGGACGTAGTCGGCCTTCAGGCCGGAGACCACCGCCCGGCTCTGGTCTCCGGAGGCGCCGTAGGAGGTCTTGAACCTGACTCCCTTGCCCGCCTCGGTCTTGGTCCACTCCGCGGCGATGGCCTTGTTCGCCGCCTCGGGCACCGCGAAACCGATGATGTTCAGCGTGGTGGCGCTGCCCGCAGCCTGGTCGCCGCCCCCGCAGCCCGCCAGGGCCAGGCTGGTGATCACGGCGAGAGCGGCGGCCGCTCTGATCCGGTGCCTCATCTTCGGTCCAGTCCTCCGTCCAGTGCGCGCCCGCACTATATAAATCCGACCGATTAAATAGGGAATATGTCCGTTTTGGGTTGCCAGCGAAATAGCATTGACGGGGGCGCGGTCACGGACCGGGCCTCGATGCCCGACTGGCAACACCGTGCCGGCGGCGATCAGCCGTCGCGCGCGGCGGGCCGGCGCGACAGCCGTGATCATCCGCACGACCGCGCACCGAATATCCCACTAACTCGACAGGTTTTCAAGCCTTAACCGGGCCGGACCGGGCACCCGGCCACACCAGCGGGCCGTCAGGCCACCCGGGGCGGCCGATCGGCCGCGTCGCACCCCGACCGATCGGCCGGGGCGAGCAGGTCGGCGAGGCTGGACCGGTCGACCACCCGCTCGATCGCGCGGTGCACCGACAGCCACACCTCGCCCAGGCCGGCGGCCACCCCGTGATACGTCGCCACCTCGGCCGGAGCACCACGGACCGTGGTCAGCGCTCCGCCGGTGGCCCGCAGCACGTCACCGACCGTGATGTCCTCGGGCGCGCGGGTCAGCGCGTAGCCGCCGTCGGAGCCGCGCAGGCCGTGCAGCAGGCCGGCGCGGCGCAGGTCCAGCAGGATGCCCTGGAGGAAGGAGTACGGGATGTCCTGGTTGGCCGCGAGCACCGCCGCCTTCACCACCTCGGGATGATGCTGCGCCACCGCCAGCATGGCCCGTATGGCGTAGTCCGATCGCGCCGACACGTACACGACTACACCCCTCATGCCCTACATACTCCATCAGACATATAGGGATAGTGGTCAGCTGTGGTCGCTCCGTCAAGGCATCGTCGATCACGCCGCCCGCATCGCGCGGACGGCTTCCCCGGCATAGAGGCAGGCCGCGTACTGCCCAGAACCCACCTCGGCGAGCACCGGATCGGTGTCGGCGCAGTCGGGCCGGGCCTGCGGGCAGCGGGTCCGGAACCGGCAGCCGTCGGGCGGGTCCACCGGGCTGGGGATGTCACCGCGCAGGATGATCCGCCGGCGTTCCCGCTCGACCTGCGGGTCGGCCACCGGGATGGCGGAGAGCAGGGCCGCCGTGTACGGGTGGGCCGGCTCGCGCCAGATCTGGGCCGGCGTACCGCTCTCCACGATCCGGCCCAGGTACATCACCGCCATCCGATCGCTCATGTGCTCGACGGCGGCGAGGTCGTGGGCGATGAACAGGTAGGTAAGCCCCAGGTCCCGTTGCAGGCGGCGGAGCAGGTTCATGATCTGTGCCTGCACGCTCAGGTCG
Source organism: Micromonospora sp. PRAS1 (assembly GCF_059553435.1). NCBI lineage: Bacteria > Bacillati > Actinomycetota > Actinomycetes > Micromonosporales > Micromonosporaceae > Micromonospora > Micromonospora sp. PRAS1. The sequence goes on along the minus strand of NZ_JCANNB010000022.1, from coordinate 107,374 downwards.
AGCGAGGCGATCGGTTCGTCCAGGACGATCAGGTCCGGCTCACCGGCCAGGGCGCGGGCGATACCCACCCGCTGGCGCTGCCCGCCGGAGAGCTCGTGCGGGTGCCGGTCGGCGAGGTCGCGGCGCAGGCCGACCATGTCGAGCAGCTCGGCCACCCGTCGCCGGCGGGCCGCTCCCCCGTCGGTGAGCCGGTGCACGGCCAGTGGCTCGGCGATGCTCGACCCGACGGTGTGGCGCGGGTCGAGGGAGGCCTGCGGGTCCTGGAACACCATGGCGACCCGGCGGCGCAGGGCGCGCAGCCGTCGCCGGGACCACCGGGTCACGTCCTCCCCGGCCACCCGGACGCTGCCGGCGGTGGGATCGACCAGGCGCAGCAGGGCCAGGCCGGTGGTGGACTTCCCGCTGCCGGACTCGCCGACCAGCCCCAGCGTCTCGCCCCGGCGTACCTGCAACGACACCCCGTCGACGGCCCGCACCACGCCGGCCGGCGTCGGGAACCAGACCTTCAACTCGTCGAGTTCGGCCACGATGTCGGCCGGTCCACGTTGCCTCGGCACGCCACCGTGCGCCACGCCCGCCGACGTGACCGGCACGTTCTCCACATCACCCGGACGGCCTTTCATGAGCCCTCCCCGTCGGCTCGCTGCGGGTAGAAGGTGCGGACGTGGTGCTGCGGCGCGACCGGAACCAGCGGCGGCAACTCGTGCTCGCAACGCGCGTCGCCCCGGACCGGGCAGCGGGGCCAGAAGGCGCAGCCGGCGGGGAGTTCCAACGGGTTGGGCGGCGAACCGGCGATCGTCTCCAGGTCAGCACCGCCGTCGGCCGTCGGGTCGGGCCGGGCGGCGAGCAGGGCCACAGTGTACGGATGCGACGGCTGGCCGAAGACCGCGTCGACCGGCCCCTGTTCGAGGATGCGACCGGCGTACATCACCGCCACCGTGTCCGCGATGCCGGCGACCACACCGAGGTCGTGGGTGATCCAGACGACCGCGGTGCCCAGCCGCCGTTGCAGGTCGGCGACCAGCTCGACGATCTGGGCCTGGGTGGTGACGTCGAGGGCGGTGGTCGGCTCGTCGGCGATCAGCAGATCGGGCTCGCAGGCCAGCGCCATGGCGATCACCACGCGCTGGCGCATGCCGCCGGAGAACTGGTGCGGGTACGCGTCGACCCGCTGCCCGGCCGACGGGATGCCGACCAGGTCGAGCAGCTCGATGGCGCGGCTGCGGGCGGCACGCCGGGTCAGGCCTAGGTGTTCCTCGCCGGCCTCGGCGACCTGCCGGCCCACGGTCAGCACCGGGTTGAGCGAGGTCATCGGGTCCTGAAAGACGAAACCCACGTGCCGCCCACGCATCCGCCGACGACGCTCCGCCGACAACTCGGTGAGGTCGGTGCCGAGCAGCCGGACCCGGCCGGTCACCCGGGCGGTACGCGGTGCCAGGCCGGTGGCGGCGAGCACGCTCATGCTCTTGCCGCTGCCCGACTCGCCGACCAGGGCCAGGGTCTCCCCCGCCCGGACCGACCAGTCCACCCCGGCCACCGCCCGGGCCGGTCCGCGCCGGGTGCCGATGGTGACGCTGAGGTCCTCGATGGCCAGTACGGCCGGGTCGGTCATGCCGTGCTCCTCCTGGCTTCGCTGACGGTGAGCTGGCGGGGGTCGAGCACGTCGCGCAGCGCGTCGCCGACCAGGTTGAACGCCAGGACGGTGAGGAAGATGGCGGCGCCCGGAAAGAAGCCAAGCCACCACGCCTCGGTGACGAAGCCGCGGCCGTCGTAGAGCATCCGGCCCCAGGCGGGCTCCGGTGGCTGCACGCCCAGACCGAGGAAGGAGAGCGCCGCCTCGGAGAGGATCGCGAAGGCCAGCGACAGCGACGTCTGCACGATCAGCGGCGCGGCGATGTTCGGCAGCACGTGCCGGCCGATGATCCTCAGGTCGGAGGCGCCGATGGAGATCGCCGCCCGGACGAAGACCTGCTCCCGTACGGAGAGCACACCGGCCCGGGTGACCCGGGCGAAGATCGGGGTATAGACCACCCCGATCGCGATCATCGCGGTGAGCAGCCCCGGCCCGAGCACCGCCACGATGGCCACCGCCAGCAGCAGCACCGGGAACGCGAACAGCACGTCCATGCAGCGCATCAGCACGTTGTCCAGCCAGCCCCGGTAGTAGCCGGCGAGCAACCCGAGGGTCACCCCCACCACCAGAGCGATGCCGACGCTGACCAGGCCCACCTGGAGCGAGACCCGGGCCGCGACCATGACCCGGCTGAGCACGTCGCGCCCCAACTCGTCGGTGCCGAAGGGATGCGCCCAGCTGGGCGGCTGGAGCATCCGGTCGACGTCGACCTCGTTGATGCCCGAGGGCGCCAGCCAGGGCCCGGCCACGCCCACCACGACCAGCAGCACGAGCACGGCGCTGCCGGTCAGGGCCAGCGGATCGTGGCGAAGTGCCGACAGGGCCCGGCGCAGCTGCCCTTCGCTGCTGCGGGCGGTCTGCGCGCTCATCGGACCGTGATCCGCGGGTCGAGGCGGGCGTAGAGGATGTCCACCAGGAGGTTGACCAGCAGGAACAACGCGGCCACCAGCAGCACGGCACCCTGGAGCACGGGATAGTCCCGGGCCTGGACCGCGTCGAAGGTGAGCCGGCCGATGCCCGGCCAGGCGAAGAGCACCTCGATCACGATCACGCCGCCGAGCAGGCTGGCCAACTGCACCGCCACGACGGTGACCACCGGGATCAGCGCGTTGCGCAGCACGTGCCGCAACACCACCACCCGGGTCCGCAGCCCCTTCGCCTCGGCGGTGCGGACGTAGTCCTCGGAGAGCACCTCCAGCATCGAGGAACGGATGAACCGGGTCAGGATCGACGCCGTGACCAGGCCGACCGTCGCCGCCGGCAGGGCCACGTGCGACGCCCACCGGGCCGGGTCCTCGGTGAGCGCCACGTAGCCCGACGGTGGCAGCCAGCCGAGCACCCCGGCGAAGAGCAGGATGCCCATGATGCCCATCCAGAAGTCGGGCACCGAGACGCCGAACTGGCTGAACACCCGCGCCGCGTGGTCGATCAGCGAGCCGCTGCGGATGGCCGAGAGGATGCCGAGCGGGAAGGCGATAAGCATCGCGAACAGCACCGCGGTGACCGCCAGCGACAGCGTCGCGGGCAGCCGTTCCAGCACGATCGAGGTGACCGGCTGGCCGCTGCGGAAGCTCACCCCGAGGTCGCCGGTGAGCGCCCGCCGCAGGTAGTCGAAATACTGCACGACCAGGGGCTGGTCCAGCCCGGCCCGGGCCCGCAGCGCCTCGTAGGTCTGCGGGTCGAAGCGGGTACCGAGGGCGACCCGGACGGGGTCACCCGGGACCAGTTGCAGCAGCAGGAAGACCACCAGGGTCACGCCGAGCAGCACGACGCCGGACTGGAGCAGCCGGCGGAGGACGAAGCGGGCCATCCGAGGTTTCCCGCCGGCTCACCGGGCGAGGGCCACGTCGCGGAACCGGATCGCCCGGTCGGTGCGTACCTCATAGCCGGCGACCTGGCGGGACCAGCCCTGCGCCACGTCCGGGTTGTAGAGGTAGATGTAGCTGGCGTCGTCGACGATCTGCTTGGCCACCTGCTCGTACTGCTGCTTGCGGGCGCCCTGGTCGGTCTCGGTGCGGGCCTGGTCGAGCAGCCGGTCCACGGCGGGGTTGGCGTACTTGTGGAAGTTGAAGGTGCCGCCGCTGTGGTGCTGGGCGTAGTAGAACTCGTCCGGGTCGATGTTGCCCAGCCAGCCCAGCATGAACGAGTCGAAGTTGCCGTTGCCCTGCTCGTCGAGCCACTGCGCGAAGTCCAGCGTACGGATCTTCACGGTGACGCCGATGCCCTCCAGCTGCGAGGCGATCACCTGCGCGGCGGTGACCGTCTCCGGGTACTCGCTGGTGACCATCAGGTCCATGGTCAGCCCGCTGACGCCGGCCTGGTCGAGCAGTTGCCGGGCCTGGTTCGGGTCGTGCGAGTACGGGGCGTACTCGTAGTAGAAGGCGCTGTCCTGCGGGATGGCGGTCTGGTTGACGGTGGCCAGCCCGAACTTGGCGGCCTTGGTGATCGCCTCCCGGTCCAGCGCGAACGCGATCGCCCGGCGCACGTCGACGTTGTCGTACGGCTTGCGGGCCTGGTTCAGCGCCAGGTACCAGTAGTCGGTCGACGGCACCGACCGCACGGTGGGATCGTCGCCGTCGAGCAGGGCGGGCACCTGCTGTGGTGGCAGGTTGTCGGTCCACTGCACCTCGCCGCCGCGCAGATTCTGCAGGGCCACCGTGGGGTCGCTGACGAAGGTGAACCGCACCCCGTCGAGCTTGGGCTGCTCACCCCAGTAGTTCTCGTTGCGGACCAGCTGGATGTGGTCGCCGGAGGTGTAGTTGCCGATCGCGAAGGGGCCGGTGCCGACCGGCTTGGTGGTGATCTCGCCGGACTCCACGTTGGACTTCTGCACGATCGCCACACCCTTGAACCCGCCGAGGTTGGCCAGCAGGTTCGGCGTCGGCGCGTCGAGCGTGACGACCACGGTGCCCGGGTCCGGCGCGGTCACCGACTTGACGGTGGCGAACCGGTACGCGTTGTTCAGCTTCTCGTCGATGATCCGGGTGTAGGAGTAGACCACGTCCTCGGCGGTAAGCGGCGAACCGTCGGAGAACTTCACCCCCTCACGAAGGGTGAACGTCCAGGTGAGCTGGTCGTCGCTGGTGGTCCACTCGGTGGCCAGCGCCGGCTTCATCTCCAGGTTGGCGTCCGGCTCGACCAGGGTGTCGTAGACGTTCTCCAACACCTGGAAGCTGTAGTAGGCGGAGGTCTTGTGCGGATCTAGCTGGTCCGGTTCGCCGCCGATGGCGGCGTTGAGGACCCCACCGGCGGCGGCTCCGTCCGCCCCGTCGACGTCGACCCCTTCGCCCGCGCTGCATCCCGCCGCTGCGACAAGCGTCAGCGCGAGTGTGGCGCCGGCCAACCGGAATCTGGTGCTGGACATGGTCCTCCCCCTTGATCCTGCTGCCTCCTGCCGGACCCCACGCTAGCCGCAAAGCCGGCAGTCGGCAGGGTCAGGGCCGTTGGGCGGGGCAGTTGTTGCTGGTCAGACGCAGGGTGTACTCGGCGTCGTCGTGGGTGATGCCGGAGGGTTGCCCGTCGAACCAGGCCTCCACCTTCTGCCAGCCCCGGCGCTGCTCGTAGTGCAGGTGCGGAGCGCCGGAGTTGCCGGTGCTGCCGATCCGCCCGATCTGCTCACCCTGGGCGACCTCCTGGCCGACCTGCACCAGCGGCGGTTCGAGCAGGTGCAGGTACTGGGTCTCCCACCGGCCGCCGTGGTCGATCTTCACCCAGTAGCCGCCGCCCCGACCCCGGGGACCGTCCGGATCCTCCGGGGTACGCCCACCGAGCGAGCCGTTGATCCCGGCGACCGTGACGGTGCCCGCGTACGAGGCGAGCACCGGCTGGCCCCAGGGCTCGCCTTCGAGAGGGAAGAAGTCCACGTCGTACTCGCCGTGGCCGGGGTAGGTGCCGATCTGCCAGGTCTCGCCGCAGCCGACGGGCATCTGGAACAACGGTCGCGGGCCCGGCGGCAACAGCTGCGGCACCACGAACGCGGCTGCGGCGGCGAACACCCCGAGCAGAGCGACGACGAGGACGATCCGGAGGCTGCGGCGGGTACGGGCCCGGTGGCGGGAGCGGGGGTGGCCGGTGGTCACCCCTCAAGGGTGGCAGACGTCCGCCCGCTCCCATTCATGGTCTTGTGCAGCGTGATGATCGCTGATAGACATCGGATGTATTGCCGGCTCATTGCGACCGATGTCTGGGGGCGACCGGTGGAGCTGTGGCGAGCAGCCGAACGGCGGAGCGGAGCGCTCGCATGAGCGGTGCCGACAGCAGGGAGTTCGCCGGGCTGGCGGCGGTGGTCACCGGTGGTGCGTCCGGCATCGGGCTGGCGACCGCCACCCTGCTCGCCGAGCGGGGTGCCCGAGTGGCCTGCCTGGACCTGAACCCGCAGGACGTACCGGAGCCGCTGCTCGGCCTGGCCGCCGACGTGACCGACGACGGCTCGGTACGCGCCGCGATCGCCGCCGCGCACGAGGCGCTCGGCGGCATCGACGTCCTGGTCAACAACGCCGCCGTCGGCGCGGTGGGCAGCATCGAAACCGACTCCGACGCCGAATGGCACCGGGTGCTCGACGTCAACGTGGTCGGCATCGTCCGGGTGAGCCGGGCCGCCCTGCCGCACCTGCGCGCCTCGGCACACGCGGCGATCGTCAACATCGGCTCCATCGCCGCCTGGCTCGGCCTGCCCCAGCGGGCGCTCTACAGCGCCAGCAAGGGCGCGGTCCAGGCGCTCACCCTGGCGATGGCGGCCGACCACGTCGCCGAGGGCATCCGGGTCAACTGCGTCAACCCCGGCACGGCGGACACCCCCTGGGTACGCCGCCTGCTCGCCGCCGCCGACGATCCGACGGCGGAACTGGCCAAGTTGCGGGCCCGCCAGCCCACCGGTCGACTCACCACCCCGCAGGAGGTGGCCGCCGCCGTCGCGTACCTGGCCAGTCCGCTCTCCGGGTCGACCACCGGCAGCGTCCTCGCCGTCGACGGCGGCATGCACGGCCTGCGACTTCCCACGCCGCCGAGCCCGGCATGAGCGGAGTCCGCCTCGGGCGGTCGGCGGTGACGGTGAGCCGGCTCGGTCTCGGCTGCGCCCAACTGGGCAACCTCTACCAGCGCATCGACGACGCGGAAGCGACCGCCACGGTGGCGACGGCCTGGGACTGCGGCATCCGCTACTTCGACACCGCGCCGCACTACGGTCTCGGGCTCTCCGAGCGCCGGCTCGGTGCCGCGCTGCGGGCCCGCCCCCGGGAGTCGTACACCATCAGCACCAAGGTCGGTCGGCTCCTGGTGCCGGACCCGGCGGGGGCCGGCCGCCTCGATCCGGAGGGTTTCCAGGTACCCGCCGACCACCGCCGGGTGTGGGACTTCACCGCCGACGGGGTACGCCGCAGCCTGACGGCGAGCCTGACCCGGCTCGGCCTCGACCGGATCGACCTCGTGCTCATCCACGATCCGGAGGAGCATCAGGAGGCGGCCCTGGCGCAGGCGTACCCGGCCCTGCACGAGTTGCGCGCCCAGGGCACGATCGGCGCGATCGGGGTCGGCTCGAAACATTGGCAGACGTTGCTGCGGTTCGTCACCGAGACCGACGTCGACGCGGTGATGCTCGCCGGCCGCTACACGCTGCTGGAACAACCGGCGCTCGACGCGCTGCTGCCCGAGTGCCAGCGGCGCGGCGTGTCGGTACTCAACGTGGGCGTCTTCAACAGCGGCCTGCTCGCCGTGGCCCGCCCGCACGCCGGCCTCCGCTACGACTACGCACACGTGCCGCCTGCGGTGCTGGATCGGGTACAGGCGATCGTCGCGGTCTGCGACCGGCACGGCACCACCCTGCCGGCCGCCGCGCTCGCCTTCGCCGCCGCCCATCCCGCGATCGCCGCCGTGGTGGTCGGTGCCGACCAGCCCGACCAGGTACGCCGCAACGCCGCCCTGCTGGCCGCCCCACCCCCACCCAAGGAGTTCTGGTCCGACCTGGTCGCCGCCGGCTTACTGCAAGGAAGGGCCCCCTATTAACGCCTGGTGTATAGGAAGGGCCCCTTCCTAACACTGCGGTGGAGCCTCAGCACACTGCGGTGGAGCCTCAGCGGGAATCTCGGGGCGTCTGACCGATTGCCGGGCCCGCCTTGCGGACCGACCGGCGCACCACCGCGCTACCCGGGTCTCCGGGGTGGCCGGGCCCGACCACCTCACCGCGTACGTCGGCGACGATTGTGGCGAGCAGGTGTCGACTCCGTTGCAACGACTCGATCTTCGCGGTCAACAGGTCCAGTTCGCCCTGCAGGGTGTCGGCCAGGCCGGTCCGGTCGGCGGGTTCGTCGGGAATCACCGCCCGCCCGTCCAGCAGGAACTTCAGCGCCTGCCCGACCACACCGGAGGGCAGCGCAGCAGAGAGCATGCACCGGATGCGGGCCACCCGGTCGACGTCCGCCTCCTGGTAGATCCGGTAGCCCGAATCGGTGCGTACCGGCGTCAGCAGGCCCTGCTCCTCGTAGTAGCGCAGCATCCGCACCGAGGCACCGGTCCGCGCGCTCAACTCCCCGATCCGCATCGCTTGACTCTAACGTCGATGTCAGGCTTTAGCGTCCGCCTGTGATCCTCTACGTACTCTTCGTCTGCTCCTTCGCCGTGGCCACCGCCGAGTTCGTGCTGGTCGGCCTCCTCCCCCAGGTCGCCGCAGACCTGGGCGTGTCGGTGCCCGCCGCCGGGCAACTGGTCACCGCGTACATGATCGTGGTGACCGTGGGTGGACCGGTCGCCGCCGTACTTACCCGCCGGCTGCCGCGCCGGGAACTGCTCGCCGGCACCATGGCGCTGGCCACGGTATCGGCGGTGGCCAGCGCGATGGCCACGTCGTACCCGATGCTGTTGACCGCCCGGCTGGGGTCGGCGCTGGCGCAGGCGCTGTTCATGGCGGTGGCCTCCCAGGTCGCGATGGCCGCCGTGGCACCCGAGCGACAGACCGTCGCGGTGGCCCGGGTGTTCGGCGGGTTCGCCCTGGCCACCGTGCTCGGCCTGCCGGTGGGCAGCCTGATCGGCGAGGCGTACGGCTGGCCGGTCACCTTCGTGGTGGTGGCCGGCATGGCCGCCCTCGGGCTGCTCGGCGTCGTCGTCTGCTGCCCCCGCATCGCCGCGCCGCCGCCGACCGGGGTCCGGGACAGCGTCGGCGCGCTGGCCCGCCCCGCCATCTTCGCCGGCCTCGGTGTCACCCTGCTGGCGCTGACCGGCTTCGTGGCCGCCTTCACCTACGTCGCCCCGATGCTGCGCACCGTCACCGGATTGAGCCCCGGCTGGGTCAGCATCGGCCTGGTCGGCTACGGCCTCGGCACCATCGCCGGCAACCTGCTCGCCGGCCGGGTACGCCCCGACGCGATCACCCGCCGGCTGCCGGCCGCCGTCGGCGTACTGGCACTGATTCTGCTCGCCCAGCCGTTGCTGCTGCCGGTGGCGCCGCTGGCGCTGGTCGGCCTGGTCCTGCTTGGCGCGACGGCGTTCCTGGTCGTACCGCTGGTCCAGACCTGGCTGATGGGCCAGGTCGACGCGGCCACCACCGGCCTGGTCGCGGCGGTCAACATCTCGGTCGCGGGGGCGGCCGGCGCGCTCGGTGCGGCGCTCGGCGGCGTGGTGCTCGCGGTGGGCCTCGGTGCGGCCTGGATCGGCCCGTTCGCCGGCGTCTCCGTGCTGGGCGCGACCGTCCTCGCCACCGGCATCGCCCGCCGGTCGACACCGGCCCTGGCCGCCTCGCCCAACGGCGCGCGCTGACACCACGCCCTCGCCGACGCCACGCCCTCGCTGGCACCGGCCCCTCGCTGGGCAGAAAGATCACGCTCGTTCCGTGAACGAGTGGCCTCGCACCGCCTTGGATGCCACTCGTTCACGGAACGAGCGTGACCCGAGTCGGCACACAGCGCGCGGCGCTGGCAACCGCCGGTCGACGAGTCAGAGCGCGCCGCGGTCGACCAGGACGAACGTGGTGTCGATGGGGGCATCACCGAGATGCTCCACATAGATCTTCTTGTAGTCGTCGTCCCACTGCACCACGCCGTACGTGTCGCTGAAGATGGCGTAGGACGTGCGTCCCTTGTCGTCCTTGCTCTCCCGGGAGATCCCGAACAAGGTCGCGGCGGTCGGCACGCAGTCGGTGCCCACCAGCGACGCGTAGCCCTCGACATCGATCTTGACACCTAGGCACGGCTGGCCCTTGGTGTCCGGGTTCAACGACTTGATCATGTAGTCGACGCCGACCGGTTCGAGCGCGAAGAGGGCGTCCTTGCCGGTACCACGGCTCACGCCGACCTCGTCGATGTACGGCATCGATAGGTTCCGGTCGAGTTCCACCACGTGCAGCACGATTCGTCGCTTCCCGCCCAGGATGGCCCCGGTGCTGTTGTCCACGGAGGACGGTGACGCGGTCGGCGAACTCGTGCCGGGCGCGGACGGTGACCCGGTCGAACCCGTTTCGGGCGCGGACGCGTCAGCCACCGGGTCCTGAGCCGCTGGTGAGCCGGTCTGGCCGGCTGCGGTGCGGCCCTCCAGCAGTTTTGGACCGAACAGGAAAGCGGGCACCAGCACCGCGATCACCGCAGCGATGGTGCCCAGGGCGACGAGCACGCCACGCCGCTTCGCACTCGCACCGACCCGGCCCGGCCCGCCCTGGCCGCCGCCGGTCCCGGAAGGCGTACGCGACCCGCCGTCGTCCGCCCGCGATGCCGCCGTGCCAGCCCGCCGATCCGCTGCGGTAAGCAACCCGTCGAGCAGTTCCCGGGCGGTGGGCCGGGCGGCGGGATCCTTCTCCAGCGCCCGGGAGATCAGCTCCCGCAGCGGACCGTCGAGCCCGGTCAGGTCCGGTGGTTGGGTGAGGATCCGGATCGCGGTGCCGGTGGCGGAGTCGCCGGCGAACGGGTTGCGGCCGGTCGCGGCGTGGGCGACCAGCACGCCCCAGGCGAAGATGTCCGCCGCCGGACCCACCGACTGACCGGACGACGTGTCGAGCCGCTCCGGAGCCATGTACGCGACCGTGCCGACCACCTGGTTGGTCCGGGTGTGCTGACTCGTCGCCTCGAACGCGCGAGCGATACCGAAGTCGATCACCTTGATCCCACCCGGCGCCATCAGCACGTTCGCCGGCTTGAGATCCCGATGGATCACCCCGGCACCGTGAATGGCGGTGAGCGCGGTGGCCACCCCCACCGCGATGCTGTGCGTCCGCGCCGCCCCCTGCGGTCCCTGCTCCCGGATCACCTGCGCCAGGCTGGGCCCGTTGACGTACTCGACCACCAGGTACGGCGGATCATGATCGGGGTCGGCGTCGAGCACCTCGGCAGTGCAGAACGGCGGCACCTGCCGGGCCCGGTTCACCTCACTGCGGAACCGGCCCCGAAACTCATCGTCGTAGGACAGGTCCGGGCGGACCACCTTGACCGCCACCCGCCGTCCCTGCGGCGACCGGGCCAGGAAGACACTGCCCATGCCGCCCTCGCCGAGCCGGCCGAGCAGTTCGTAACCACCGAGTCGGGCCGGGTCACCGGTGCGCAGCCCCTCGTTCACGCCGGCCCTCCGCAGGCCGAACCCGCTCCGCCCATCGTCCGTCCCCTCAGCTCAGTCGCACGCCGCCGGCAGCCTATCGCCACTCGCTGCACCCCATCGATGCGCGGCTGCGGTAGTCCAGTGTGGGCCCGGCACCTCGCCGACCCGTGTTCGGCTGATGCTATGGCCTGCGAGGCATCCGATTGGTCGCGAGCCAATCGACGGCGAAGTCGACAAGCGCGCGCTGGCGCATCAGTCGGCACTCGGCCACGCCCACCTGCCCGATCCGTACGCTGCCGCTGCTCTCGAAAGCGTCGCCGAGCTGGTCGAAGTCGCCCTCGTCGGTGTCGACATCCTGCCAACGGGTCCAGGCCCGGCCGGTGCAGGTGCGCACGGCCGAGCCTTCCTGCCTGCGCGGTGGGTCCGGCAACCCGTACTCGGCCAGGTGCAGCGAGGTGTTGCTGCGGTGTCCGACGCCCAGCAGCAGGACGTCTCCGTCCAGCCGGTACACGGCACCCACGGGCGAGTTCCTGCCCAGCATCTCGTCGAGTTGATGCCCGCTCACCACAGCGTCGGCGGCCGGGCCGACAGCCGCGAACGACACCTGTGGGTGGTCGCTGCGCCGTGCCCCGGGCCAGGTGCGGACCGTCTCCGCGACCACGCCCATCCACCGGCTCGGCGTCACGGCCGGGTCGAACCCGGGCATGTGTGCGCGGATCACCGGCCACCACGACTCCGGCACCGGCGGATGCTGCCAGCCGGCGGGATCGGTGTTGTCCGGGGTATGGGTCGGTACCACAAGCGTGCCGTCCGGGCCCAGGGCGTCGAGCAGCGCCTGGACCACCGCGACCGGGCCGCCGCAGACCCAGCCGAGCGCTTTGAGCGACGAGTGCACCAGCAGCACCGACCCACGTCGCACCCCGAGCGACGCCAGGTCGTCAGCGAGCGCGGTACGCGTGTAAGGCAGGTCAGTGTCGATCAGCAACCCTACCTAGGCGAGCGACCGCAGGGGCAGGGACGCCACTGTCGATATCGGGCTGCGACGGCCCGGTCCGCTGCGTCGTGTTCGCTTGTAGCTGCAACGCTTCGCGGCGGTCTAGACCGGCCATCCTTCGCTGTCGTAGAGCGGCCATCCTTCGCTGTCGTAGAGCGGCATGGTGACCGGGTCGGGGGAGTCCAGCTCGGCCAGGAGCAAGGCCGGTCCGACCTCGCCCTTGTAGAGGCTGTCGGGCCGGAGCGAGGTTTCGAGGGCTTTGGTCTCCGCGGACCGGGCCAGCAGCTTGGCGCGGGCGAGCCACACCGGCTCGGCGGTGTTGGCGTAATGCCGCAGCAGCGCGTAGGCGCGGCCGGCGAGGCCGCAGCAGAGCTCGCCGGGCGCGTCGAGCGGGCCCTCGCAGGCCGCCCAAGCGGCGCCCTGAGCCAGCTGCGCGAAGCGTGGCTCGCCGGTCAGGGTGTGCGCGAGCCACCACAGGGGCAGGTGTCCGGCTGCGCCGTTGCACCAGCTGGCGCCCATGAGGGTGTCGGTCCGTGGGCTGCTGCTGTCGAAGGGCCACAGCAGTCCGCGACCGGCCGGCTGGGCGAGGGACGCGAGCTGGTCGAGGCGGTCGGCGATGCCTTCCGGGGCGGGCGACTTCGACGCCTGTGCCCAGCGGAGCACGGCGAAAAGGTAACCGGACCAGCCGTGGGCCGCTCCGTAGACTCGACGGCGCGGTCCCTCGCCGATGGGGTCGTCGGCGGCGAGGTCGGACCAGAGCGAGTCACAGAGCATTGTTCCGAGCCCGCGCAGGGCTGTGTGTCGCGAGCTGCCCGAGCAGGCTTCGAGGAGCATGGCGCAGCCCAGGAGCAGACCCGACCGTCCGAATGCGGCATCCAGCTCAGGGCTGGGCGCGGCCGCGGTCCGCAGGAACTTGTCGATCGCCTTGTCCCGTGCCGGGTGGTCGCCTCGCGCTTCGGCGACCAGCGCCTGCACCCCGTGGACGCCGCTGATGTGATGGTAGAAGGAGTTGCCGCCCACTATCTCGTGGGTGATGCCGAGCTCGCGGTTGACGAATGCCTCCTCGGCCGCCGACCTCTGTTCGGCTTGCTGCGCCCACAGGTCGGCTTGGGCGAGCAGCTGCCAGTCGCCGCGGCTTCGGGCGATGCGCAGCAGCGCGTAGGCGAACCCGGCACCGCCGTTCATGACGGAGCAGGTCGGCGGGGCCAGCCCGCCGTCGAAGAGCGGCCCCGGCGCGGCGAGGCGGCCGAGGACCTTGTCCACCAGCCCCTTCGTCCGCAACGGCGGGGCCGTGCGGGGCGCTGCGCGGTCCGATGCCGCTGCGGTACGCAGGGACGCCAGCAGGTGCGCCAGCGACGGGTACCGGCAATCCGGGTCCTTGTCGAGCGCCCGCCGCAGGGCCTTTTCGGTTGCCGGAAGTTTCGGCCCGGCATGGGCGTCGAAGGGCAGCACTGGCTCGTCGCGCAGCTGACGCAGCATGTGTTCGGCGTGCAGCGAGAAGGCGTGCGTATGCGCGCCGGTGAGCAGGTGGTAGATGAGCGCCGCGACCGCGTACTGCTCACCGGCCGGGGTCAGCGGGGTGACGCGCTGGCCACTCAAGCGAGCCTTGGCGCTTTCCGGGTCGAGGAAGAAGTCGACTCCGCCACGCCTGACACCGCCTCCGTTCGCCACGGAGCTGATCCTGACCGCGAGCCCGAAGTCCAACAGGACCACGCGACCCTGCGCGTCAACGAGGACGTTACGCGGGTGCACGTCGCCGTGGAGCACATCTTGCGCGTGCAGGTGGGAGAAGGCGGCGACGACGCCGTCGACCAGGCTCAGCAGCGCTGCGACGCCCGCCGGGCCGCCGAGCCTGCGCGCCTCGGCCGCAGCGTCGTGGGAGTCGACGCCCGCGATCCATGACTGGACGAGAAACGACCGGCTGGCGTACTCCCCCGCAGCGATGAGGTGGGGGTTGTGGCGTCCGTCGAGGCCGCGCAGCGTCGCGGCTTCGCGGTGCAGCAAGGGCCCGATGTCGGCCTGGGCACCGTCGCGCACGATCTTCAGTGCGGCCATCGTGCCGTCGGCGAGCCGGAGGCGGTACACCTCGGTGTCCAGCAGAACGTGAACCGGCTCGACGACCTGCCCGCCCGCGACGGACCGGCCCGGCGCGAGCGACGCCTCGACCCGGGCGGCGAGCGCCGAGTCGGCGGGCAGCAGCACACCGTCGCGGATGAAGCCGGTCAGGACCGGCAGGACGTCGGTTAGCGTCTGCCGCGGGTCGACGCCGGAGGCGGCACTGAAGGCGATGACGGCGTCGACGATTGTCGTCGGCTCGCGGAACCGTTCGAGGAACGCGGCGGTGTCGCGGTCGACGAGGCTGGTGGTGGCGCGCGACAGCGGCCGGGTGACACAGTGATCGCCCGGCTGGTGGTCGATCTGCTCCCGCAGGTCGCCGGCAAGCTCGGCCGCCGGCACCACCACCACGTCGTCCGGCAGGACCATCGGCCCGTACGCGGTCATGCTGCCTCCCTGATGGTCCGGGTCACGACAGAGCCGCGCGCCACGTCGAGCCGGTCGGTACCCAGGTGTCGGTATCGACTCCGGCCAGCCGCAGCCGCCGGAGGGCGAACTGCCAGGGCTGATGGGTTCGGTCGGCTGCGGCGGCAAGGTAGTCGGCGAGGCGCTGGGTCACCCACATGCGCCAGCTGGTTCTGGGCCCGCCCTCGGGTGGCGGGTCCGCACCCCAGGACAGCAGCCCGTCGAGGGTGACGGCGGCGGTGAACGGTACGCCGTGCGCGGGCATGCCCGCGATCTCCTGCGCCAGTAGCGATGCGCCCTGCCGGAGGTCGTCGAGGCGATCGAAGTAGACGACCAGCTTGTCGGGCCGGCAGAGCCCGCAGACGTCCCGGGCGACCTTGAAGGCGATGACGCCTCGCGAAGCGGCCAGGGTGCCGGAGACCGCTGCCACCGCGGCGGGCACGGCGTCCAATGCCGGGCTGACGTAGAGCTTGTACGCGACGTCGTCGTGGGGCTGGTGCCCCGGCGATGTGCGTGTCCAGAGTCGCCAGGGCGATCGCGGCTGGCTCCAGGCCGGCCGTTGCCTCCAGGCAGGGTCGGCGACGTCGCCGAGGAACTTCTCCGCAGCCCGCTCATCGGGTATCCGGCGGTGCATCGCGGGCGAGCAAGGAATTCGGCCGTACGAGTAGAGCCGCGACGCAAGCGCGTCCACGGACAGTCCTTCGAGCGCCTGCCCGTACCGCAGCGCTTCCAATGACAACTCGGCGATCCGGCCCTGACCCGCGCCGGAGTCCACCGGTGGCAGCACGTCCACGGCTGCGGCTCCGGAGACGAAACCGTTGCCGGTCAACATTTCGACCACGCCGTCCGCGACAAGGCGGGCCAGGACACGTTCGGCATCGTCACCCAGCTTGTGGCGGGCGAAGGCGGGTAGCGTCCCCGGCTCTCCGAGGGTCAGAAACAGCAGCGCGACGTCGGTCGAACACGAACGTGCGTCAAGACCTGAACCAGGTTGCGGTCGCAGGACTCCGTAGAGGTCGTCGTCGTCGCCGAGAAGCCGGCGGTCGGCCTGCGTCAGCCGGTCGGCCGGCACCAGTTCGTAACGAGGGTTGGCCCGTAACGTGGGCCGGCCCGCGAGGCTCACTGCCGGTCGCCCGGTTCCTGCCGGTCACGCAGCGCAGCCTCCGCCACGTCGAGGTCACTGAGCTGCGCCTTCAGCTGCTTCTTCGTCACCTCGGCAACCAGGTCGATCTCGGCGAGGCGGTGCTCCAGCTGTTTTCGCAGCAGCGGCAGGAGCTCGGGCTCCACCAGGCCGCCGACCATCAGCTTCTCCGGCGGCCGATAGGAACATTTACACCAGTCGAGCTTAGTGAGATAGCAGGTGCCGATCCAGGTGCCGACCTGGGGCTCCATCGGCTGGTCGTCGACCTCGACCAGCGAGCCCTCGACGCTGCACGGCAGCTGCACCCGCAGTTTCCTGGCCCGGAAAGCCATCATCCCTCCAAGGGGGTGGCCGATGGTACGACCCACCTAGGGGGAAATATACCGTAAAATAGTACGAAATCCGGCAATCCTGCGTAAATGGATACGCCTAGCCACTCGGCATCCGCCCCTTCACGCGATCCCTGACGGAATTTCTACTCCCCCGTCGGCGTGTCGAGTAGCTGAAACGTCAACGATCGTGGCGCTCGCCGCCACGGGTGGCGGTGGTCACGGAAAGCGGAGTGCGCCCTGGCCGTCGGCGCCGAGGATGTCGTCCGGGTTGGAGTAGGGGCAGGACTTCAGCGACAGGCATCCGCAGCCGACGCAGTTGGAGAATTTGTCGCGGAGCGCGATGAGGTGATCGATCCGACTGTTCAGATCGTTGCGCCATTCGCGAGAGATGCGGGCCCAGTCCTTCATGGTCGGCAGCCCCTCGTCTGGAAGCTCGTCGAGCGCCGCCTTGATGCGGTCGAGGCTGATCCCCACTCGTTGCGATGCGCGGATGAACGCGAGCACCCGCAACGTGTCTCGGCGGTACTCGCGCCGGTTGCCGGTGGTGCGGCGGCTGCGGATGAGACCGAGCGACTCGTAGTAGTGCAGGGTCGAGACGGCGACGCCGGCCCGTTCGGCGACCTGCCCGGGCCGAAGCCAGATGACGTTCTCGTGCACCTGCGGCATCGCAGCACTTCCTCTCTGCCGGACTTGACGTCGAGTGAACTTGATGTAGTCGACTCCACGTCAAGAGGATTCGTCGAACGGCGAGGAGTGCAGGCATGTTCGAGGTCAATGTCTGGGCGGATGTGCGCTGCCCGTGGTGCTGGATCGGGTCACGACGGTTGCACCGAGCGGCTGCCGCGGCCGACCAGCGCGTACGCCACCGCAGCTATCTGCTCGAACCTGACGGCCCCCCGAACCCCGGGAAGACGATCGCCGAGGTCGCCGTACGTGAGTGGGGAATGTCGACGGCACAGTGGGCGGCCAGGAGCAGGCTCATCCGGGCTGAGGGTGCCAGCGAGGGTTTGCACATCAACATCGATTCCGCGCTCACGTTCGACTCGGCGCCGCTGCATCGGCTGTTGAAGCTGGCCGCCAAGGACGGGGATGACCGCGCCGAGGCGGCGTGGGATGCCGCGTTCGAGGCACACTTCAGCCGCAACGAGAACCTGGCCGACGCCACGGTGCTGACTCGGCTCGCGGCCGGATGGGGGCTCGACGCCTCGGCGGCCGAGCAGGCCGTGACGGGTGAGAGCTTTACCGGTGAGGTGCTCGCCGACGTGGACGAGGCACGACGACTGGGCGTGACCTCGGTGCCCACCGTCGTCACGGCCGATAGCCGCCGCCTGGCTGGCAGCGCATCGGTCGCGGAGCTGAGCGAATTCCTCCTCGTGACCGGGGCGCTCCGGTGAACGCGACGATGCGCGCTGCCGCGATCGACGCCTTCGGGCCACCCGAGGCGCTGCGGGTCCGGCAGCTACCGCGCCCGAGCGCCCCGCCCGACGGCGTACTGGTCCGGGTGGTCAACGCAGGCGTGCAGGTGACCGACGCTGCGGTCCGCCAGGGCTGGACCGCGCTGGGAGTCACGATCCGTTTCCCGCAGATTCTCGGTAACGAGTTCTCCGGTGTAATGGTGGAGGTCGGCGACGGCGTCACGCAGTTCGGGATCGGTGACGAGGTGGCCGGGTTCAACGTGCTCAACTGCTACGCGGAGTACGTGGCCGTGCCGCAGTCGCAGATCGTCCGTAAACCCGCCGCCGTGTCGTGGGCTGCCGCGGGTGCCCTCTCGGCCTCTGGGCAGACCGCCCACACCGCCATGGAGGACCTCGCCGTGTCCGCCGGTGAGGTAGTCCTCGTCCATGGCGCAGCAGGCGGGGTCGGAACCATGTTCACGCAGCTCGCCGTGCAGGCAGGCGCGACGGTGATCGGCACCGCCAGCGGAAGCAACCACGACTACGTCGAGTCGCTTGGTGCCACTCCCGTCGCTTACGGCCCGGGGCAGGGCGACCGGATCCGGGCCGTCGCCCCCAAGATCGATGTCGCCTTCGACACCGCCGGGCACGACAACCTGCGTACCGCTGTCGACCTCGTCACCGACCGGAACCGGATCGCGACGATTGTCGACGTCCCGCTCGCGGAGGAACTGGGCTGCCGCTTCCTTCGCAGCCGACGGTCCGCCCATCGCCTGGCCGACCTGCTGGACCGGGTGGCCAGCGGAGCCCTTCGGGTCCACATCCGCAACACCTTCCCGCTCGAAGACGTGGCGGAGGCCCACCGGGACGTGGAGTCGGGACACGGGCGCGGCAAGAACGTGCTCGACATCGCTCGCTCCTGAGTTTGTTAATAGGGGGCCCTTTCTATACACGAGGCGTTAATAAGGTGCCCTTCCTTAGGTGATCAGGAGCTTGCGGCCGATGCCGGCGCGGAACTGCGACATGGCGTCGGCGTAGGAGGCCAGGGGGAAGCGGTCGCTTATGAAGATGGCGGGGTCGAGGACGCCGGCGGCGAAGAGTTCGGCGGCCCGGTCGAAGCTGTGCAGGACGGCCATCGAACCGGTGACGGTGATCTCCTGGTTGTAGATGCGGTACGGCGCCACAGGTACCCGGGTGGCGTACTCGCTGACGCCGAACTGGAGAAAGGTGCCGGCGGGGGCGACCCGGCGCAGGCCGTCGGAGATGGCGGCCTGCACGCCGGTGCAGTCGATCACGACATCCCAGCCGCGCGGGCGGTCCAACTCGTCGGCGTTCGCCGCGCTCGCCGAACAGCCGAGTCGGACCGCGGTGGCGAGCCGGTCCGGGTTCGGGTCGATCACGCTCACGGTCGCCGCGCCGCAGCGTTTGGCCAGCTCCAGCATCATCAGGCCCATGGTGCCGGCGCCGTAGATGAGGTAGTGGTCGGCCAGCCGCCGGGGCAGTACGTCGAAACCGCGTACGGCGCAGGAGAGCGGCTCGATCAGCGCGGCGTCGGCCGGCGCGACCCCCTCGGGCAGGGCGACGCAGTTGCGGACCGGGGCGAGGGCGTACTCGGCGGCGCCGCCCGGGACGGTGACGCCGATGGCGTTCCACCGTTCGCAGAGGTTGCCCCGGGCGCGCCGGCACTGGTAGCACTCGCCGCAGTGCAGCGACGGGTCGACGGCGACCGGGTCACCGATGCGCAGTTCGGTGACGTCCCGCCCGACCGCGACCACCGTGCCGGCGAACTCGTGGCCCGGCACGATCGGGTACGCGGGCGCGAACTCGCCGTCCATGATGTGCAGATCGGTGCCGCAGATGCCGCAGCCGGCCACCTCGACGACCACGTCGCGGGGTCCGGGCGTCGGGTCCGGCACGGACTCCACGTTGATCTGACCCGGCGTGACGATGACTGCTGCTTTCACTTGACCGCCCCCATGGAGAGTCCTCGGACGAGTTGTTTCTGGGCGATCCAGCCGGCCAGCACGACCGGCAACGACACGATGGTCGCCGCCGCGCAGAGCCGGGCCAGGAAGAGCCCTTCGGAGGTGACGAAGCCGACCAGGAAGATCGGCGAGGTACCGGCCCGGGTGGCCGTCAGGTTGACCGCGAGGAAGAACTCGTTCCAGCTGAAGATGAAGCAGATCAACGCGGTGGCGGCCAGGCCGGGCGCGACGATCGGCAGCAGGATCCGCCGGATGGTGACCAGCAGGTTGGCGCCGTCCATCGCCGCCGCCTCGATCAGCGCGGTCGGCACCTCCAGCAGGAACGAGCGCATCATCCAGACCGCGATCGGCAGGTTCATCGCCGTGTAGAGCACGATCAGGGTCCAGACGTTGTCAAGCATGCCGAGGTTCTGCACCAGCAGGTAGATCGGCAGCAGGGCGGCGACCACCGGCAGCATCTTGGTGCTGATGAAGAAGAACAGCACGTCGCGCCAGCGGGCCACCGGCCGGATGGACAACGCGTACGCCGCCGGGGTGGCCAGCACGAGCACCAGCAGGGTGGAGACGACGCTGGCCATCAGCGAGTTGAGCAGGTACGGCATCAGGTCCCGCTCGAAGACCTGCCGGTAGCCGTCCAGCACGGGCGTGAAGAACCAGGACGGCGGGTTGCTTGCGGCGTCGACCTCACGCTTGAAACCGGTGAGCACCATCCAGAGCACCGGCAGGAAGAAGAGCAGGCCGGCGAGCCAGGCCAGCACGGTCCAGGCGGCCCCGGTCGGGCCCGCGCTGCGCCGGGCCGGGTTCGAGGTACGGGTCATCGCGCATCCTCCATCCGGAACAGGCTGGAGATCAGCCGCAGCGCGAAGGTGGCGACGATGATGGTGCCGATCACCACGACCACGCCCGCTGCGGCGGCCTCGCCGTACTCGAACTTGCGGAAGGTGGTCAGGTAGATCTCGTACGGCAGGTTGGTGGTGGCCCGGCCCGGGCCGCCCTGGGTGATGGTGAAGACCGCGTCGAAGGTCTGCACCAGGTAGATCGAGCCGAGCAGGGCGCCCAGCTCCAGGTAGGGCCGCAGGTGGGGCAGGGTGACCCGGGTGAAGGTCTGCCAGGGGCCGGCGCCGTCGACCCGGGCGGCCTCCAAGGTTTCCAGGGACTGGCTCTGCAACCCGGCCAGGATGATCAGCATCATGAACGGGGTCCACTGCCAGACCAGCGCGGCCACCACGGAGACCATCGGATACTGCGACACCCAGTCGGTGCTGCCGCCGAGGATGCCGTTGATCAGGCCGTACGACGGGTTGTAGATGGCGTGCTTCCAGAGCAGTGCCGCCGCCATCGGCATCACCAGGAACGGGGTGATCAGCAGGGTCCGCACGATCCCCCGGCCGGGGAACCTGCGGTCGAGCAGGATGGCCAGGCCGAGGCCGAGCAGCACGGAGACCAGCACCGACGAGGCGGTGAGCAGCACCGTGTTGACCAGGGCGGCGCGCAGCCGGTCGTCGCTGAGCACGGTCGCGTAGTTGGCCAGGCCGATGAACTCGCGGCTGCCGGGCCGCAACGCGTTCCAGCTCTGGGTGGAGAGGTAGAGGGTGAACAGGAACGGCAGCTGGGTCACCACGATTGCGAAGACCAGGGCGGGCAGCAGCGGGGCGCGGCGGGACCAGCGCTGCCTGCGGTCCGGCCGGGTGGGACGTACGGTGCGGCGCGGTGTCGCGTCCGCACCGGTGGTGATGGTCGTGGTCATCGATCCACCTCGGGGCAGGGCCGGGACCGGCCGGACGAGCCGGCCCCGGCGTGCGACTACCGGTGTTTGGCGGCGGCTTCCTCGGCCAGCCGTTGGCCGTCGGTGAGCGCCTTGTCGACGCTGACCTGGCCGGCGATCGCGGCTGACACTTCCTGGGAGACCTTGGTGCCGAGGTCGGCGAACTCGGGGATGCCGACGAACTGCACGCCGAGCGCGGGTCGTGGCTGCACGCCCGGGTTGACCGGGTCGGCCTCCTGGATGGAGCGCAGGGTGATGTCGGCGAAGGCGGCGGCGGACTCCCGGTACTCCGGGATCTCGTAGGTGGACTGGCGTTTGCCGGCCGGCACCCGGGACCAGCCGAGCGAGGAGCCGACCAGCTTCTCGTACTCCTTGCCGGTGGCCCAGGAGATGAACTGCCAGGCGGCGTCGGCGTTCTTGGTGGTCTTCGGCATGGCCAGGGCCCAGACCCAGAGCCAGCCCGCCGAATCGGTCTTGTTGACCGGCGCGTACGCGTAGCCGACCTTGCCGGCCACCGTGCTGGAGTTGGGGTCCTCCAGCGTGCCTGCGGCGGAGGTGGCGTCGTACCACATGGCGGCCTTGCCCTGGCCGAACGTGTTGAGGCACTCGGTGAAGCCGGACTGCGGCGCGCCGGGCTGGCCATGGGAGCGCAGCAGGTCGACGTAGAACTTGGTGGCCTCGGTGAACTCGGGCGCGTTGACCTTCGGCGTCCAGTCCTGTTCGAACCAGGTGCCACCGAAGGTGTTGACCACCGTGGTCAGCGGTGCGAACAGTTCGCCCCAGCCGGGCAGGCCGCGCAGGCAGATGCCGGCGACCCCGGCGTCCTTGTCGTCCAGGCGGGCGGCGAACTGGGCCACCTGCTGCCAGGTCGGCCGTTCCGGCATGGTCAGGCCGGCGGCGTCGAAGAGTTCCTTGTTGTACATCAGGAACGAGGATTCGCCGTAGAACGGCGCCGCGTAGAGCTTGCCGTCCTCGCCGGAGAGCGAGGCGACCATCGGTTCGAGCAGGTCACCCTTGTCGTAGCCGCTGTCGGCGTCGGCGTACGAGCTGAGTTCGTGCAGCCAGTCGTTCTGCGCCCAGATGGGTGCCTCGTACGCGCCGATGGTGGCCACGTCGTACTGGCCGCCCTGGGTGGCGACGTCCTGGGTGACCCGGTCCCGCAGCTCGTTCTCGGGCAGGATGGTGAACCGTACGGTGATCCCGGTGTCCTTTGTGAAGTTGTCGGCGGTGATCCGGGCCAGGTCCTCCATCTGCGGGTTGCCGACCATCAGGACGGTGATGGCGGTACCGTCGCCGGAGGAGCCACCGCCGGCTCCGGAGCAGGCGGTGGCGGTCAGGCCGACCGCCAGGGCGGCGGCGAGCGTGCCGCGCCATCGGCGCGGAGATCGTGTTTTGGGCACAGCGAACCTCCGGTGGTGGTGTCGTGGTGGGTGAAGGAAGGTCGACCGGCGGCGCTCAGACGCGCAGCACCACCGGGCCGAGCAGCGAGTAGCGGTGCGCTTCGGACGCCGGCAGCGCGGTGTCCGTGATGATGGTGTCCAGGTCCGCGACGTCGGCGAAGCGGCAGAAGTTGTGACTGCCGAACTTGCTGTGCACACCGGCGAAGACCACCCGCCGCGACACCGCCAGCACCTTGGCCTTTACCGCGGCCACGGCGGGATCGGGCGTGGTCAGCCCGTGCTCGCGGGAGATGCCGTTCGCCCCGATGTAGGCCAGGTCGATGACGAAGCCGGCGAGCATGCCGGTGGCCCAGTGGTCGACCGTGGCCAGCGTGCGCCCGCGCACCCGGCCGCCGAGCAACAGCACGGTGACGCTCGGGTACGCGGCCAGCGCCGCCGCGGTGTGCAGCGAGGCGGTCACCATGGTCAGTGGCCGGTGGGTGGGCAGCGCCTCGGCGATCAGTTGCGGGGTGTATCCCTCGTCGATGAAGACCGACTCGGCGTCGCCGAGGTGTTCGACGGCGGCGGCGGCGATCCGCCGCTTCTCCACGACCATCCGGGTGGCCCGGGTTTCCAGGTTCGTCTCGAAGCGGGCGGTCTCCACCGGGTACGCGCCGCCGTGGGTACGGCGGACCAGCCCCTGCTGGGCCAGTAGGGCCAGGTCGCGCCGGATCGTCTCCGGCGCGACCCCGAGGTCGACGGCGATTTTGCGCACGTCGACATCGCCCTGCCGACGGGCCAGCGTGAGGATGTGGTGTCGGCGTTGGTTCGCGTCCACTGTGCACCTCCCGTCGGCTCTTGCGTCTTTTTGTAACACCGGGAACAACGGGTGACCGCAGTCACATGCCGGTCAATCCGGTGGTTTCGTTGCCCGCTTGTCGGCCCGGATCGGGCAGCAGAGAACGGACATAAGCCGCATATCACGGATTCCGCCTGCCCGTTTGCCGCAGCATCGTGCCCGATCTCGACCCGGGCTGCCCGCTCGGGCAGGCGGTGGGCAGGACTCAGCGAAGCGCGCGCAGGTGTCGGCGGGCAGGAGAAGCGGGAGCCGGCGAAGCCAAAGCGGGAGGCAGCGAAGCCAGCACGGGAGGCAGCGGAGCAAGGAGCGGCAGTCAGCGGAGCCCGGAGGCAGTCAGCGGAGCGAGAGCGGCAGTCAGCGGAGCGAGAGCAGGCGCAGGCCGGTGCGGATCAGCACCACGGCGCCGCCGGCGACCATGACCATGCCGATGCCGGGCATCAACTGCCCCCAACTGTCCGTGCTGGCGCTGAGGCTGATCAGACGGGCGGTCTGCCAGCCGACGACGAGGGCCACGGTCACCCCGGGGATCAGGCTGTGCGCGATGGCCAACCTGCGGTACGGCAGCAGGGCACCGGCGATGGCGAGGAACGCCACGCTCAGCGTCCACAGGCCGGGGCCGGCCATCCCGTTGAGCGAGCCGAACGGCGTGATGACCCAGGGCAGCAGGGAGCCGACAAGCGCGAGCAGGCCGCCGACGATCATGCCGAGACTGCCGGCGTGCAGGATGCGCCGACGGACGGGGGCGGCGGTGGATGCGCTGTCAGCCATGTCCGGATGCTAGGCGGACGCGGCCTGCGACCGGGCCGACGATCGGTGAACGGTCGCCCCGCGTCGGTGAACGGGTCACCGGCAGCGCCGCAACCGACCCAAACCGGATGCGAGTGCCGCTCACGTGCACCGGTCGACCGTTCATGGACCGGCTCGGACCGTTCACCGACCGATGGCTCCGCTCCGCAGATCAACCCTTGCCCGACCAGGGCGGTTCACGTTCCCTGTCCCAACACCACGGTGTGATCGACCGCACAACCCGCCGGGAGGCTCCAACCATGACCGAAGTCACCCCCGATAAGGAAACCCGGGGCGGGGAACCGCCACCATCGTCACCACCGCCGGCCTCGCCGCCGGACAACGACTGGCGCAAGGAGTACTGGAGCCGGAACCTGCGGCTCATGGTGATCCTGCTGGCCATCTGGTTCATCGTCTCGTTCGGCTTCGGAATTCTGCTGGTCGAGCCGTTGAACGAAATCGTCATCGCCGGCTTCCCGCTCGGTTTCTGGTTCGCCCAACAGGGATCGATCTACGTCTTCGTGATCCTGATCCTGGTCTACGCGAAGATGATGGACCGCCTGGACAGCCAGTTCGGTGTCGGTGAGCAGGAGACCGAGGGGGCGGCCAAGTGAGCCAGATCCAGACCTGGACCCTCATCTTCATCGGCGCCTCCTTCGCCGTCTACCTCTACATCGCCTGGCGCAGCCGGGTGAAGGAGACCGCCGGCTTCTACGTCGCCGGCCAGGGCATCCCAACCGTCGCCAACGGTGCCGCCGTCGCCGCCGACTGGATGTCCGCGGCCTCGTTCATCTCGATGGCCGGCCTGATCGCCTTCCTCGGCTCGGACGGCTCCATCTACCTGATGGGCTGGACCGGCGGCTACGTGCTGTTGGCCCTGCTGATCGCGCCGTACCTGCGCAAGTGGGGCAAGTTCACGGTCCCCGAATTCGTCGGTGACCGGTACTCGGAAACCGTGCGGACGGTCGCCGCCGTCGCCGCGATCGTCATCTCCTTCACCTACGTGGTCGGGCAGATGCGCGGTGGCGGCATCGTCTTCAGCCGCTTCCTGGGCCTGGACGTCACCGGCGGCGTCATCGTCGCCGCGGTGATCATCGGCCTGTACGCGGTGCTCGGCGGCATGAAGGGCATCACCTGGACCCAGGTGGCCCAGTACACGGTGCTGATCGTCGCCTACCTGATCCCCGCGGTGGCGGTGGCCCAGCAGATGACCGGCATCCCGATCCCGCAGGTGTCGTTCGGGCAGATCCTCGACGAACTCAACGCGATAAGCGTCCAGATGGGGCTGAACCAGTACACCGAGGCGTTCGCGGCCCGGCCGCAGATCGACGTCTTCCTGGTCACCATGTCGCTGATGATCGGCACCGCCGGTCTGCCGCACGTGATCGTCCGGTTCTACACCACGAAGAGCGTGCGCGGCGCCCGCTACTCGGCGTTCTGGGCGCTGTTCTTCATCGCCCTGCTCTACACCACCGCCCCGGCGGTCGGCGCGTTCACCAAGCTGAACCTGCTCCAGGGCGTCAACGGCGTCTCGGCCGACGCGCTGCCCGCCTGGGTCAACAACTGGGCAGCGACCGGTCTGGTCACCGTGGGCGACGGGGTGACGACAATCAACTCGGTCAGCAACAGCCCGACCTCCGGCGCGGACCTGGTCGTCAACAACGACATCCTGGTGCTGGCCAGCCCCGAAATCGCCGGCCTGCCGGCGCCGATCGTGGGCCTGGTGGCCGCCGGTGGCATGGCCGCCGCGATGTCCACCGCGGCCGGTCTGCTCCTGGTCATCTCGTCGTCCTTCTCGCACGACCTGTACTTCCGCCGAATCAAGCGGGACTCGACCGACGCGCAGCGGCTGCTCGCCGGCCGGATCGCGATGGGTCTGGCGGTGCTGGTCTCGATCTACGCCGGCATCAACCCGCCCGCGTTCGTGGCCCAGGTGGTCGCCTTCGCCTTCGGCCTGGCGGCGGCGAGCTTCTTCCCGGTCATCGTGCTCGGCATCTTCTGGAAGAGATGCAACGCGACGGGGGCGGCGGCCGGCATGATCACCGGCATGCTCTTCACCGCCAGCTACATGATCTACACATTGCAGGTGTTCGGCACCGAGGCCAACCCGCACATCCTCGACATCAGCCCGGAGGGCATCGGCACGATCGGCGCCATCGTCAACTTCGTCGTCACGATCGTGGTGTCGAAGATGACCGCTCCGCCGCCGACGGAGATCTCCGAGATGGTGGAGAACATCCGCTACCCCGCCGAGCGGCGCGCCGTGCCGGCCGGCAACGTCGCCGACGCGGCCTGACCGGAACGGTCCACAACAGAGAGTCACCGGTCGCCGGCTCCACCACCCACGGTGGGGCCGGCGACGCTCTCCGCAACTTACACCTTCCCCTTCCGTGATCAGGACACTACGGTTTGTGCAGCACTCGGCGCGCGAACCGAGGGGGTCCGGATGACGGAGTTCGACTACATCGTGGTCGGTGCGGGTTCGGCCGGGTGCGTCCTGGCCAACCGGCTGACCGAGGATCCGGGCAGCCGGGTCCTGCTCGTCGAGGCCGGCGGGTGGGACAGCAGCCCCTGGGTCCGCATACCAAAGGGATTCAGCCGGCTGATGGACGACCGGCGCACCGCCTGGCACTACCCGGCCGAGGTACGCCCGGGGCAGCGGGAGGTCTGGCAGCGCGGCCGGCTGATCGGCGGGTCAAGCTCGATCAACGGCATGGTGTACGCCCGTGGCGACCGGCTCGACTACGACGAGCTGGAACGGCTCGGCAACCCGGGCTGGGGCTGGGACACCATGCTGCCCATCTTCAAGCGGCTTGAGGACAACCCGCTCGGCGCCTCCGAGGTACGCGGCGCGGGCGGTCCGCTGCGACTCTCCACCGCCACCGGCACCGACGAGATCTGCGAGGAGACAATCGCCGCCGGCGAGCAGCTGGGCTGGCATCGGGTGGACGACCTGAACGCCGGCGAGGACGAGCGGATCGGTTACCTGATGGCGACCATCCGCGACGGTCGCCGCAGCAGCGCCGCCGAGGCATTCCTGCATCCGGTCCGCCACCGGCCCAATCTGACCGTGGTGGTCAACACCGTCGTACTGCGTCTCCTCGTCGAGCACGGCACGGTCGTCGGCGTACGGACCCGGCGGGGTGCGGGAACGGTCGACTACCGGGCCGCCGCCGAGGTGGTGCTCGCCGCCGGAGCCATCGCTACGCCACAGCTGTTGCAGGTCTCCGGCATCGGCCCGGCCGACACGCTGCGCCGAGCCGGTGTCCCGGTGCTGCTGGACCGGCCCCGGGTCGGCCAGGGCATGCGGGAGCACCGGACCACGCCTATGCAGTTCCGGCTGGCCGGCCGGGCCGGCTACAACCCGCGACTGAGCAGCCCGCTCGGGCAGGCCAGGGAGATGCTGCGGTACCTGTTCACCCGCCGGGGGCCGCTGGCCCTGCCGGTGTACGACGTCGGCGCGTACCTCCGGTCCACCCCGGGGGCCGAGCACCCCGACGCCCAGCTGCTGATCGCGCCCTTCTCGGCCGCACCCCGCCGACCCGGGCGCGCGCTGGAGCTGGAGTCCGAGTCGGGGCTGATGGCCCAGGTCACGGTGACCCGCCCGGAGAGCGTGGGCAGCCTCGCCATCACCTCCGCCGACCCGGACACCGCACCCCGGATCGTGGCCAACTACTTCGACGCCGCGCATGACCGGCGGGTCGCGATCGGTGCCCTGCGTCGGGCTCGGGAGCTCTTCGCCACCGGCCCGATCGCCAAGCGGATCACCGCCGAGATGCTGCCCGGCCCGGCCGTCCAGGACGACGACGAGATCGTCGAGGCCGGGTTGGCGCTCGGTTACTGCGGCTACCACGCGGTGGGTACCTGCGCGATGGGCCCGGACGACGACTTCGTGGTGGATCCGCAACTGCGGGTCCGGGGCGTGGCCGGCCTGCGCGTGGTGGACGCCTCGGTGCTGCCGGTAATCGTCTCGGGTTACCTCAACGCGCCGGTGATGGCGCTGGCCTGGCGGGCCGCCGACCTGATCCGGGCCGCCTGACCCACCCCGTTCCGCGCCACGGCAATGCCGGACAGGCATCGAAGGAGGTAGAATCCGGGACGGACGCCGACCCCCGCTCCAACGCTGTGAGCTGCGTTACCAAAGCGCCGACCGGGAATCCGCCGGCCGGTTGAGGGTTGGAGCCAGATATGACCTTCGCACCACAGCCTGCCCTGCGTCCGGGTCGGGCGGTGACGTCCCGATGACCGCCGTCGACACCCCCGTGGCCCCGCCACCCGCGCTGATGCCCGGCGACCTGATGACCAGCCGGCAACGGCTGCGGCTCATCCTCGTACTCGGCTCGCTGATCGCGGTGGGTCCGCTGACCATCGACATGTACCTGCCGGCGCTGCCGGCGATCGTCGACGACTTCGCGATCAGCTCGTCGACGGTGCAGCTGACCCTCACCGGCACGCTTATCGGCCTCGCCGTCGGCCAGTTGGTGATCGGCCCGCTCTCCGACGCGCTCGGCCGCCGGGCACCGCTGATCGCGGGCACCGCGCTGCACGTCGTGGCCTCGCTGGGCTGCGCCCTCGCGCCGAACATCGCGGTGCTCGGTGCGCTGCGGGTCGTCCAGGGGCTGGGCGCGGCGGCGGCCGCGGTGATCGCCATGGCGGTGGTACGCGACCTGTTCAGCGGCGCGTCCTTCGCCCGGGTCCTCTCCCGCCTGCTGCTGGTGATGGGCGCCGCCCCGGTCCTGGCACCGACGCTCGGCAGCGAACTGCTGCGCTGGACGCAGTGGCGGGGCATCTTCGCGGCGCTTGTGGTCTTCGGCGTACTGCTGATGCTGATCGCCGCGCTCGGTCTGCCGGAGACGCTGCCGCCCGGGCGCCGCCAGCGCGGCGGCGTGCTGCCCACCGCCCGGCTCTACCGCTCGCTGCTGCGCGACCGTGCCTTCGTCGGGTTGGTGCTGGTGGCGGCGCTGACCATGGCGGCCATCTTCGCCTACGTCGCCGGTTCCTCGTTCGTGATGCAGGGCCAGTACGGGCTCAGCGAGCAGCAGTTCGGGTTCGCGTTCGGCGCGGGCGCGATCGGCCTGATCGCCGCCACCCAGGGCAACGTACGGCTGCTGCGCCACTACTCGCCGCAGCAGATCCTGGTGGCCGCGCTCTTCATCGGCTCGGCTGCCGCCCTGGTGTTGCTCGGCGTCGCCGCGACCGGACTCGGCGGGCTGCCGGCCCTGCTCGCGGCACTGTGGCTGGTGCTCGCGGCCACCGGCCTGGCGATGCCGAACGCCCCGGCCCTGGCACTGAGCCGGCACGGCGAGGCGGCCGGCACCGCCTCCGCCCTGCTCGGCGCGGTGCAGTTCGGCGTCGGTGCGGTGGCCGCACCCATGGTCGGCGTGCTCGGCACCGGCGCCGTGGCGATGGCCCTGGTGATCGCCGGTGGTCTGCTCGCCGCCGTGGCCGTGCTCTTCCTCGTGGTACGCCCGGCCCGCCTCGCCCCGATGGGACCCGAACCGGCCGTCGTCGTGGTCCACTGACCGCAGGTCGGACCCCGCCCGGCGCAGGTCAGACCCTGCCCAGCCAACGGATGTCGGTGGGGTGCTCTACCGTCCGGCGGCGTGAACGCAGTGCAGACGTACCGCTATCTCGCCTCCTCCACGCTCGGCCGGGGTGCGCTCGCCCTCCAGACCAGCGGCGGGCCGGCGCCGAACCCCCGTTTCTTCACCGGCTTCCTCACCACCCCGCAGGCCGCGGCGGTCGGCCTGCTGGCCGTGGCGGAGGTGGCCCGCACCCGCTACCACCGGCCGGTCAGCCCGGCCAGCCTCGACCCGGTGGTGACCGGCAGCCGTGACCGCCTTCGTTTCGAGTCCTTCTCCGGCTGCTGCGGCGTGTACGCGCGGCTCGACGCGCTGCCGGCCGGGTTGGACGGCGACGTGGTCGAGCACGGCACGACAAACGTCGACGTCAACAACCCGCTGCGGGAGGCGCTGAGCCGGGTCGGCGGCCTGGACCCGCTGCACCTCTCGGTCGGCCCCGACGACCTGACGGTGTCCACAATGGATGGCGCGGTGGTGGAGAAGAAGGTCCCGCTGCCGGTGCGCTGGCTGCGGGGCTTCGCCGAGGTGCAGGTGCTGGCCGCCCGGTTCGAGCCCCGGGCGGAGTTGCCGGCCACCGAGGCGGCGGCGTTCCTGCGCCGGCTGCCGACCGGCAAGGACCGCTCGGTGCTCTGGGTGGTGCCGGCCGGCCGGACCCTGCGGCTGACCTCCCGGCCGGTGCCGGGGGCGGTCTGCCTGGCCGGGCCGAGCCGGCTGGTCGCGCTGCGCCCGATGCTTCGCTTCGCGAAGGCCCTGCGGGTGTACGGGCCGACGGTGGCGGCCGGTGCCGCCCCGGTGCCGAGCGTCTGGGAGTTGGACACCGGCGCACTGCGGCTCTCGCTCACCCTCTCCCCCGAGCCGTACCGGGGCTTCTCCGGCGAGGGCGCGGCGCTCACCGCGCTGGCCGGTGACGACGTCGTCGACGATGCCGACCTGGTCTCCGCGCTGCTGTCCTGGGACCCGACCATCGACGTGGACCGGTTGGCCGCCCAGGCCGGCCTCGACGCGGGCCGGGTCCGGGGCGCGTTGGCGCAGCTCGGCACCGCCGGTCGGGTCGGCTACGACGTGGCCGAGGCGGCGTACTTCCATCGGGTCATGCCCTACGAGGCCGGGCGTGCCGAGCGGGACAATCCCCGGCTGGTCGGGGCGCGGGCCCTGCTCGACGCCGGGGCGGTGCACCGCGACGGCACGGCGGTGACCGTCCGCAGCGACGACCAGGTGTACCGGGTCCGTGAACTCGCCGATGGCCGTCTCACCTGCACCTGCCAGTGGTGGGCCAAGCACCGGGGGCAGCGGGGTCCGTGCCGGCATGCCCTGGCCGCCCGGATGTCGTTGCATGACCAGGTCGAGGAGCTGGTGTGATGAGCGTGGATCTGGTTGAGGGCACCGCACGCCGGCAGCGGGAACTGGCGGCCGGCGGCACCGGCGACCTGTTCGACCTGGTGTCGAAGGGGCACGCCGAGGTGATCGCGGCGGCGCTCGCCGGCCTGCCCGAGCAGCGCCGCCGGGAGATCGGCGCGGAGCTGACCGGCTGGTTCAAGAAGCGCGACCGGGAGACCTGGTGGGGCCAGGGCGCGGGCACCGCCCTGGCGGTGCTCGTGGTCGGTTGCCTGCCCACCGCCGCCCAGGCCGCGGCGATCCTCGGTCGTGCTTCCGTGACCCTGGACGGCCATCGCGCGGCGGAGCTGGTCCGCGGCGTCGCCCAGGAGCGCGGGGTGGACTGGCTCGTCGACCTGGCCTACCGGGTGGCGGCCCGGTTCGGCCAGCGGACCTGGACCGGCCGCTGGCAGTTCGTCGCCACGCTGTTGCGCGCCGAGGGGGCCGCGCCGCCCACCGACGACCGGTCGGTGCAGCTCTGGCTGGGCGCGGTCGAGTTCCCCGACCGCCATCGCCGGGGGCGGCCGGTGCCGGTGGCCGACCGGCTGCGCGACGACCCGTTCCTGCCGATGATGCTGCCGCGCCTGTTCGAGGTGGACGGCCTCGGCACGCAGATGATGTTCGCGGTCGTTTACCGGCGCTGGGAGGACCGGGAGCGGCACGCGCTGCTGACCGCGCTGGCCCAGCTCGCCGCCGAGCGGGTGGTCGACCGGGCCACGCTTATCGACGGCTCGATCGGTCGGCTGCTTCGTGGTGACCGGCCCGCCGCGCTACGCGCCTTCACCACCCTGCTCGGCCTGCTCCAGCCGACCACCGCCGAGATCACCGACCGCCGCACCGACTACCTGCGGCTGCTCACCGACGCGCCGGCTCCGGTCGCCACGATGGCGCAGAAGGCCCTGCGGGAGCTGCCCGACCTGGCGATGGAGTCGCTGCTGGACGCCTCCGGTCAGGTGCTGGCCCGGCCCGAGAAGGCGCTGGTCCGGGCCCAGCTGACCTGGCTGGACCGGCTGGCCCGCCAGCACCCGGACCGGGCCGCCGAGGTCGCCGAGGTGATCGCGGTTGCCGCCGAACATCCCGCCGTCGAGGTCCGGGACCGGGCCCTGGCGCTGGCCGGCCGGCACGGTTTCCGCCGGGCCGATATCGGCCCGGCGGTCGCCGAGCCGCGCGGAGACGACCTGCCCGCGCCCCTGCCACCGGCGCCGGCTGCCGAGCCGATCACCGACCTGGACGAGTTGGCCGAAGAGGTCGCCGCACTGTTCGGCCAGCCCGCGCCGGGCACCGGGCTGGACCGCATCCTGGACGGGCTGGTCCGGCTCACCGCCACCGACGGATCCCGGGTACGCGCCGTCCTCGCCCCCGTCATCGAACGCCGGCACTGGTCCTGGACGGAGATCCGGCACGACCCGCTCTGCCTTCGTGAGTTGGTGGTCGACCTGTTCCAGGCCGCCGGTGCCGAGCCGAATCCCCGGCGGCTCAGCCGGTGGGCCGCCCTGCTGGCCGCCGTACGCCGTACCGATGCCACCACGACGGCACCGGAGTTGGTCGCCACCGACCCACGGGTACCGCCGGCGCACCGCCTGCTGCGCGCCCGCCTCGCCGAGATCGGTGCACACGTGAACGATCCGGGTCGGGCCGGCCTGCTGGCCACCCCCACCTCGGCCAACGGCCTCCTCGACCCGTTGGTGCTTGTGGAGCGGCTGGCCGCGCTCGGCGATCGGGACCCCTGGCACTGGGATTTCACCCAGGCGTTGCTGCGCCTGCCGGCCGGCGTCGAGGAACCGGTGGCGGAGAAGGCGGCGGCGTTGGGCACCTCGGCTGGCGACCGGCTCGCCGCCTGGCTGCGCGGCGGCGGGCTGCCGCAGCCGGTGATGTGGACCAGCACGGTGGCCAGGCGGCCAAGCCATGGCCGCCACGACTGGGCGTTCTACCACCTGCCGCCCAAGCGGATCCTGGTCGGGTTGCGCCCACCCGACGGCCAGCACGACCGGTACGGGCTGGTCACCGCCGAGCCGGGGACGCTCTGGTCGGGGCACGCCGAATGGGCGCACCTGTGGCCGTCGACGTTGCCCGGGCACCGGGGCGTGGTGGCGGCGTACCTGCTGCCGACGGTGGCCGCCAGCGCGGACATGGACGTCAGCGGCGGCACCGCGGTGCTACCGCTGCTCGCCGAGGCCACCGGCCCGGGTGGGGTGGCCCTCGATCTGGCCGTGGCGTACGGCCTCGCGGCCCGGCACGCCGCCGACCGGGTGGCCGCCCTGGACGCGCTGCTCACCCTCGCCGCCGCCGGCCAACTCGACCCGGCGGGCCTCGGCGAACAGTTGGGCACGCTGGTCGCCGGGCAGCTGGTCAAGCTGACCCGGGCGGTCGAACCACTGCGCGACGCCGCGCAGGCCGGTGCACCGCTTACCGTGTGGCGACTGCTGGCTGCCGCGCTGCCGGCGATGCTCGCCGCGCCCACCGCGCCGCGCGGCCTGCCGGACCTGCTCACGCTGGCCACCGAGACGACCACCGCCACCGGCGTACGGATCGATCTGCCGGGCCTGACCGAGGTGGCCGCACGCGGCGGGTCGAGCCGCCTGGTCACCGAGGCCCGCCGCCTGCACCGGGCGCTGCGCGCCGGGTGACATCCGGACGGCGTGGGCCCGGCGCGACCCGAACCGGGCCCACGCACCCTTTCCCACCCTCGCCGTAAGTCTGCGGCCGGTCGGGACATTACCTGTTGTGAACCAAGACGATGCAGCCAAACAGCAGGAACAGCGGCTCGTGGCGCTCTGGACCGGGTACGGACACCGGGTGATGGCGTACGCCCTGCGGCACGTGGACCCGGACACCGCGCAGGAGGTGGTGTCGGAGACGTTCCTGGTGACCTGGCGGCGGCTGGCGAAGGTACCGGACGACCCGTTGCCCTGGCTGTTGGTGGTCGCCCGCAACACCATCGCCAACCTGCGCCGCTCGGCCCAGCGGCAGGCCCGGGTGGCGGTCGAGCTGGAACGGTTCCGGCAGGTCGCCGAGCCGGCCACCGCCGCGGACGTGCTCGCCACCGAACGCGCGGAGGTGCTGGACCGACTGGCCGCGCTGACCCCCGCCGAACGGGAGGCGCTGCTCCTGGTCGCCTGGGACGGCCTGACCCCGCGTCAGGCGGCGGGGGTCGCGGGTTGTTCGCTGCCGACCTTCCACGTGCGGCTCTCCCGGGCCCGGCGGCGGCTGCGCACCGCCGCCGACCCAGCTGCCCGCGTCGACACCGAAACCCCACGCCCGGTCCCGTTCGCAGGAGGCACCGCATGACCGACAACCGCGATCTCGTCCGTACCCTCGAGAAGCTCCGGCCGGTCAGTACCGTGCCGGCGCAGTGGCCGGCGGCGGCCCGGGACGCCACACTGGACCGACTGTTGACCGCCGCCGGCAGCGCACCGCCGCCGACCGTCCACGCGCGGGGTCGGCGAATCCTGCTCACCACCGCCTTGGCTGCGGGATTCGTGGCCTCCGGCGCGGGCGTCGCCGCCGCCGCTGGGCTGCTGCCGGAGTCGTTCACCCGACCGCTGTCGTTCTGGGCGAGCGAGACCGGCGGCGCGGTGCACGCCCAGCAGGCCCGGCGGGTGGCTCAGGCACCCGGCCCCGACGGCCAGGTGCTCTCGGTCTGGACCGCCACCAGCCCGGACGGCACCACCTGTGTCGCACCGCTGTTCGAGCCGCCCGGCGAGCTGGACCGACCGGCGCCGGCGAACTTCCGGCTCGCCGGTGGCCAGTGCGCGCCGGCTGACCCGGACCCGAAACCGTTCAGCAGTCTCGGCGGCTCGGCCGACGAACACGGTACGCACACCATGTGGGCGAGCGCCGGAACCGCGGCCCGGGCCGAACTACGGCTACCCGACGGGACCGTCCGACCGGTGTTGGCCGCGGAAGGGATGTTCTTCTTCTGGTACGTGGCGAACGAGCGAATCGCCCCACCCACGCTGATCGGTTACGCCCCCACCGGCGCGGTGGTGGCGGAACGGCCGCTCATCGACATGGAGACGCTTTCACGCCCCCGCAGCGGCGGCTGATCGGGTCACACGCCGCCCGCCGGCCAGGCCCAGATCTTCGCGGAGGCCGCCCGGGTGCTGCGGCCTGGCGGCCACCTGCTCGTCGCGTTCCAGGCCGGCGAGGGCATCCGCGACCTCGCCGAGGCGTACCGCCGGTTCGGCCACGAGGTGGACCTTCGGCGGTATCGCTACTCGGCCGACCAGGTCGCCGCCCAGGTCGAGGCAGCCGGGCTACGCGAACTGTCCCGCCTGATCCGCCGTCCGGTAAACACCGAACGAGACGACCAGGCTTTCCTCCTGTTTGCGCAACCACCGTCGCTTTGACACTAGGCGGCGCGCATCTCCGGCACCCGGCGTCGGGAAATCGGCGCCGGGCACCAAAGCGCGAATAATCGACGCCAGCTGCGCGCGACAATCTCCAAGGATCCCGCCTATTTCCGGATAGTCAACAACAACGCCGACCTCTCCTTGTCGACCTTCGCCACCTTGCCGCCGGCCAAACGGCGCGCTTCCTCGAAAATGAGCCAAGCGGAGCGCCACTGGGAAAGCCGCAGCGAGCCGGACGAATTCGATCCGGCTCGCTGCGGATAGGATCAACTTTCCTATGCGATCACTACGATACTCCTGCACCCCAGGCGAACCTTGAACCGCACCTAAATCCTCCCCTGAATCACTCCCACAGGGAACATCAACTACCAATCGAGAAGCTCTGGAGGGATTCCCGGATCGCGATAATCAATGACACCCGAGATACGAATAGCGCGAAGTTGATCACCCTGCGACTTGAGGAGTGCGATCAACTCCTGGTATCTGGTTGACCGAGACTCTGCGCCTGCCGCTAGGTACGCACTCCACGCGGCACTGCAATCTTCCTGCTGCGCCTTGGCCAGTGCCGCCAGATTCCATAGTTCAACAGCGGTGGACTCAGCCTTTCTGGCGTGAACCCACTTATTGAAACGAGCATCCTCGGCGATTAGCTCACCTGCGGCTTCGACTAGGTCAAGCCCAACTCTTGCCGACAAAATCATGCCTGCCGCTAGGCCAACGAGACTGGCTGGGCCCACTTCACTCATTCCGACGTCACCCAACCCTTCGGCCATTCTGAATCAACCACCTTGCGAGCCCGGTGGAGGTACTAGGAACGTCCACGCCACCAGCACGTAAAACATCGCCACAATACGTGAGACAGCTA
This sequence comes from Micromonospora sp. PRAS1, assembly GCF_059553435.1. NCBI lineage: Bacteria > Bacillati > Actinomycetota > Actinomycetes > Micromonosporales > Micromonosporaceae > Micromonospora > Micromonospora sp. PRAS1. The sequence goes on along the minus strand of NZ_JCANNB010000022.1, from coordinate 70,903 downwards.
TTTGTCTCAACATCGTAAGGATCCTGCTCAACGCCAACCGTATCGCGCTGGTATCGCTGAGCCTTGGCGCCATTCGGCAGGTCAACTTCATACCGCCTGGCGCGAGGCGATACGACTTCATCAAAGTAATCCGGCTCGGTGATGTCACCTTCGGCGCCCAATCTGTGAGTGCTCACCACCTTACCGTTGACTTCGACATCGATCGACGCGTGGCCGCCTTCCCAATTGACGGTTGCCTTGCCGTTGCAGTTGTGCACGAGGACCGGCGTCGTGCCGGCTATCACATAGTACGTGTGGATCTGGTTGACGGTGAGGTCGTGCATGACCTCTTGGCCGAGGTAGGACCTTACCTTGGCCACGGTCACCGATGAGCCGTCGCTGGTCATCATCGACTCGCCGGCACGCAACTCGGCGGCGTCGATCCAGGCCGATCGGTCAAGGCTCCAGAACGGGTGGTTCGCCGTGGTCTCGACGAGCACCTGCCCGCCGTCCGGGGTGGCCAGGGTGAGGTCGGTCAGCTCGATGTCCAGGTTGATGTAGGTGGCTACGACCTCCTCGACCGTGGTCTTCCCCGTTTCGGGATCGGTCGCGACGACCCTGTCCCCCGGCTTCAGTGTCTCGATCGGTCGTACCGAGCCGTCTGCCATCAGGACGAGCGTGCCGGGCGCGAAGCTGTGGCACCCCTTGAAGTACGTCTTGATACCGTCGAAAAGCTTGACGAGGAGTTTGCCGACGCGGTCGGTGAGGTCGGCGAGCTTTTTCCATTTCCAGGGTGCGCCGTATCTGGCGGCCAGTTTGCCCAGGGCACCACCGATCGCGGCTGCTGCGACGTTGCCGGCGGTGGCCAGACAGCCACCCATGTCGCCCTTGAGGAAGCAGTCCAGGGCATCGGTGATGCCCAACTCGTCCATCAGGATCTTCGCCAGGGCCTTCGCGGCGTTGAGCATCTTCGCCTTGGCCGCGGCAATCCGGCGCTGCCGCTCCTTCTCGGCCGCTGCCTTGGCCGCGGCTTCCCGCTCGGCGGGCGTCGCGCGAGGGTTGTTGTGTTGGTTCTTGCCCGGCACGTCCGGGTCGTACGCACCCGAGCAGCCATCACACCCGTCGTTGTGGCCGTCGACCTTGTGGTAGTTGCCGTACATGTCCACGTAGTCAGCGCCAGGACCACACGCGTCGTCGGAGCAGAACCGCAGACCGTCCGGGTCCGAGAACGAGATCGGGTTGTTGTTTGCGTACGCGTACCCGTTCATCTGCTGCGGATCGTTGACGTCGATGATCGGGTCGACCGAGATGAACCGGCCGGTGATCGTGTCGTACTCGCGTGCGCCTATGTTGACCAGACCGGTCGTGGAATCGATGTTCCCGTTGACGAAGCCCTTCTCCGTCGGCCATTGTCCCGGCCCCGGTGGGGTGCCGCGGTTCTCGCCGTACGGAGTCGTCCGGCGGTGGGTGATCGCACCGCTCTCGTCGACAGTCGCCTGACCGGTGCCGTGGTGGTCGCTGGCCACGTATTGGACACCGTTCAGCTTGCGGACCAGGGTGCCCCCGCCGGGCAACCCGTAGTAGCGGGTGGCGTCGGTGTTGCGGGTCTGGTGGTCGAGCCGGATCTCCATGCCGGGTAGATAGAGGGTGGTCGCGGTCGGCTCCTTGCGGAGCATCCGCGAGCCGTCCACGTCGTAGAAGAAGCTGGTCTTCTTGCCGGTGGCGTCGGTGACCGAGGCGAGGTTGCCCTCGGCGTCCCAGACCAGGGTCTGATCCTCGCCGGTCTTCGTCCGCTTCGTGGTGTTGCCGGCCGCGTCGTACTGGTACGAGTAGAGCCGGTCGCCCTGCGGGGTCTTCTCCGTCATCTGCTGCAGGGTGTGCGGCTGCGCCTGGCCAGCCGCCGGATAGGTGTAGCTGCGCTCGATCAGCGAGGTGCCGTTGCTGGCGTACTGTGTCTCGGTCTTGCGGTTACCGGTCAGGTCGAATGTGTAGGCGTGGTGGTACGGCGCCACCCCGCCGACGCCGGTGACCGACGGGCCGCCCGCGCACGGGTCGGTCGCGGTGCTCGCTGACGTCCACGCCCGATCCATCCGGCGCAGGTAGTCGTAGGTGAAGCACTGCGTGTCCCGGGTTCCGGACGGGTTGTTCTCGATCCGCAGGATGTTGCCGGACTGGTCGTAGGTGTAGCGGGCGTCGATGTCGACGACCGGGGCCGCCTCACGGTCCAGCCGCTGTCGGGTGAGCCGCTTGGAACCCTGCTCGTACTCGTAGGTCGACCACACTTTGCGGGTGCCCACCAGCGCCTCGGTCTGGAGCACCTCGCCGGTGGCGGCGTAGTCGGTGTCGTTGAGGTACGTGTCGTCGCCGGTCAGCCCGATGAGCCGTTCCAGCCCGTCATAGGTGTAGGCGATCGTCTCGAACGGCAGCCCGCCTCCGTCGGACATGCTCACCGACTGGATCGAACCGTCCCGGTTGTACTCGGTGCCGAAGGTGTAGAGGCCGGCGAGTTCCGCACCGGCGTGCTCCGGCACCGAGTAGTAGGTGGCGTGCGGCCGGTAGAACTCGTCGTAGGCCGCCAGGTAGGTGGCGTACTCGGCGCCGTCGATCCACCGGCTCGTGGAGGAGAGCGTGCCGAGCAGCTCCAGGTCGTAGGTCCAGCTGCTCAGCAGCGTGCCCGTCTCGGCGGCGCCCCGGTAGACCGCGGTCTGGCGGCCGATCTGGTCGTAGGTGGTGCTGATCCGGGCCCCAACGCCGTTGACGGTGCTGGTCACCCGGTCCAGGGCGTCGTACTCGACGGTCGACGTGCCGGCGTCCGGGTCGATCGACTTGACCTTGCGGCCGAGTTGGTCGTACTCGTGCCGCCACACGTTGCCGGCCGGGTCGGTGACCGAGGCCAGGTGGCCGGCCTTCGTGTACGTGTATTTGGTGCTGTCCGCCGCCCCGGACGGGCTGGCCCCCTTGTACTGGAGGAGTTCGGTGGTCTGGCCCAGGGCGTTCATGATCGTCGTGGTGGGAGTGCCACCCTGTGGGGGGTCGACCGAGATGCGGTCACCGCCGTAGCTGGTGGTGGTGTGCCACTTCTCGTTGCCGGCCACGGCGAAGATCTCCGTCTTGACCCGGTCCGCGCCGTCGTAGACGTAGTGGGTCTGGCCGTTCACCTCGCCGTTGACCGCCGGGTAGATGGTGTCGCGCGGCGCGCCGGCCACCTGGTAGGTGGCGTACGTCTTGGCGAGCTTGCCGGTGCCGGTGTAGAAGGTGTCGGCGACCAGCCGGGTGCCGTCGGGCCCCGCGGTCTGCACCTGCCTCGGCCGCAGCAGCCCGTCGTGCAGCGCGTACTCGACGTTGTAGGAGCCGTCGTTCTGCCGCCGCTCGGTCTTGATCGCGACCGGCTTGTCGGTGCGGACCAGGTAGGTGTACCGGATGCTCGGGTCCAGCCCGTCGGCACCGGTCCGATCCGGCATCCACACCTTCGACAACCGACCCAAGGCGTCGTACTCGAGCTTGCTGACCAGCTGGTTCGGGTCGGTCTGCTTGATCGGCTGACCCCAGGCCGGCGCGTACTCGGTAGTGGTGGCGTGCTCCAGCGGGCTGGTCTGCTTGACCTTCGTGGTCAACCCGTGCGTCTCGGTGTAGTCGGTGGTCGTGGTCGCGCCGAGGGCGTCGGTCGAGGTCTTCGGCCGGCCGTACGAGTCGAAGGTGCCCTCGGCCGCCCGGATGTACGTCGCGGTCGTGCCGTTGTGGCTCTTCAACCGCTCGGACCGGGTCGGGTTGCCGGCCTTCGACGCGACCCCGAAGGCGTCCCCGTCGTAGAAGGTCCGGTTGTCGGAGAGCACGTCGGTGGCCCGGTTCGGGGTCGCCGAGCAGCGCACCGACACCGACTCCACCCGGGAGACCAGGCTGTAGTAGTGCCGGTCCGCGTTGTCCGCGTAGTAGGTACGGGTGCAGGACTCGTCACCCACCACGTCCACGTCGCCGTGGTGTTCGGTCTCGGTCATCCGGCCGAATCCGGTCTCGAACTTGTTTGTGGTTTTCGTCTCGCGCCACGCTCCGCTGGACACCTTCACGAAGCTGCGCGTCTCGGCCGTGTTGGTGAACCATGCCTTCCGCGTACCGCCCGGGATGGTCTGGCTGGCCTTCTCGTGTCGCCAGGGCACCGAGATGCTCTTGCTCACCTCGTTGGCGCCGTCGTAGGTCGCGCTCTCCAGTTGATGGCCGGAGAACTGGTCGTGGTCGGTGTGCTGCACACCGGCGGAGTCGCTGACCTTGACGTCCCGGGTGCCACCACCTGGTGCCTTGTCCCCGTGCAGTCCGCGCAGGTAGCGGTGCTCGGCCTTGGTGGTCTGGAGATGCCCTTCCCCGGCGGTGACGATCACCCTGCCGTAGCCCCGCCACTCGCTCCAGGTCTGGTCCTTGGGGTCGGTGATGCCGTCCGGATCGGCATGCCGCCAGCCGGCGTCACCGCGGTAGTCGTACTTGGTCACCATGTCCGGCGAGCCGCCGGTCCGGTCGGTCTCGATGACCTGCTCGACCACGTATTTGTGGAACCAGTCGGTGATCGGGTCGCCGCTACCGAGCGGGTTCCACTTGACCGGATAGCACCGCCTGGTGCTGTTGCCCGGGGTCGGGAGGTTCGACACCGTGCAGTCCGGCTCCTTGTAGTTGACGTCGATCTGCCCACCGGCATCGGTCCAGACGGTGGCCAGGCGGAACCGGATCAGCGGAGAAATGGCGTCGTCCGGCTTGTCGATCCGGTTCGCCAGTTGCAGACCACCGAGTTCGACCGCCGGCATCGCGATCGAGCCGCCGACCAGGCCCCGGTGGGTGATCTTGTGCAGCCACAGCGTGCGGGAGCCGTCAGCGTTGTCGGTGAGCAGGTGGTCGAGCTTCCACTCGTCCACCGGAGTCCAACCCGAGGCGTTCCGGATCTCGGTGGTGATGCCGGTCAGGCGGGCCCGGGTCCAGAACGTCGGGGTGATCTGGTCGGGCTTGCACTTGGTGTCCTTGTTGCAGTTGCGGTCGAACGGCACGTCCGGCCAGTGCGAGGCCGTGGCGGTGGTCAGGTCCGCCGGGTCGCAGTCGATGTTCCCGGTCGGCAGGCACCGCTCCTTGGTGTCGAACGTGACCCGGGCCGGGGCGTTGGCGGTGTAGATGGTGTTTTCGCGCTGACCGTAGTCGATCCGCTTCAGCCAGCCGCCACGCACGTACCGGACCCCGTTGACGTCGGTCCGCTTGCCGCGCGCGTAGTAGTTGGCCTCCTGGTGGTAGAAGTACGAGGTGACGTTGCCGGAGCGGTCCTTGACGTAGTCAAGGCTCCACCGCCACGCTTGATCACAGTACGACTCGGCGAACGTGGCCTTGTTGCACGGCTCCTTGTCGTCGTCGCCGTAGATCGGCATCGTCCAGGTGGAGGCGGTCTCCTCCTTGCCCGACGTCCAGCCCGGCAGGCGGTTGCGACCGAAGTGGTACTCGGTGCCGTCTACGGTGGTGACCACCCAGTACTCGTTGTTGTCGTCGTCGTTGACCGTGTCGAAGCGCCGCTGCACCTTAGAGCCGTCGTCGGTGGCGAAGCGGAAGGTGTGCTCGCCGGTCTTTACCAGCTCGGTGGACTTGCCGTTGAGCATGATCGTCGCGTTGTCGAACGCCCAGCACTGGTCGGCGTACTGGTCGTGCCCGTCCTCGGAGCACGGCTTGTAACGGCGTTCGATGTGGCCCGGTTCGTAGTTGAAGCCCTCCCCGATCCAGGAGCCCTGGTTGTTCGTGGCAGCCGTCCGCCCGTCCACCGACTGCGACGAGTAGGCCAACGTGATCGGCGGTGCGTTGCCACCCGGCACCGGCGGCGTCCGCAGCGGGTAGCTCCAGGAGAATCCGCCGGTCGACGGGGCCACCGACCACTTCGAGGAGGGGGCCAGCTTCGTCGCGCCGTAGTCGCCCTGCGACGAAGCGTCCTCGGCGACCATCGCGAAGAGTGCGCCGGTGCTCGCCTCCGCGGCGACCGTCTTCGCCTCACCATCGTTTGTGGTCGGCACCGGTTCGCCACCGCACTCCGGCTTCCCCGGGCTGGTCAGCGCACACTCCGGAAGCCGGATCAGCCGCAACCGGGCGCCGAAGTCGCCGCCGAACGCACCGGCGAACCCCTCGTAACCGAGACCGAGCCGGACCTTGCCGGCGGCGGACTGGCCGTCGGCCCGGGTCACCCGGACGATCGGGCCGTCGACCCGGGCCTGCTCGGAGGCCTTCCGGTCGAGCACTTCGACCCGTACCTTGCCGGGCGCGGCGGACCGGTCCCGGTCAGCGGTGCCGGATCTGGCCGCGGATGCCGGTGCGGCGGACGCGGCGGCGACCGAGATCGGCAGGCCACCGGCGGTTGCGGTGGTCGCCGGCCCGACGGCGTCGGCTGTCGCGCGGGCCGCCGACTGCGGTGTCGGTACCGCGATCTCCACCGCGCCCGCCGTGGGCCAGGAGACCGGCGCGGGTTCGGTGGTGGCGGCGGCGACCGCCGGGTTGGCCTTCATCGGCCGGGCCGGTCGGGCATCCCGCTCGGGCAGCGGCGTGCCGGTCGCGGAGGTCGACGGGCGGTTCGGCTTCGGCTCGGCCGAGGCGGGGACGGTGGCGACCTGAATCAGGCTCGCGCCCATCACACCGGCCATCACCCAGGAAACCGGTCGGACGATCCGGCGGTTGAACGCGCCGGGGCGGACCAGGAGTCGGGAGAACATCACCCCTCCAGGGGTCGCGGGTACGAGGAGAAAGACCTAGGCACACGGGGGCGATGGTGGGTCCGCCCGCGGCGCGGGCGGACCCACTGGCCGATTCAGAGCAGCGGTTGTTCGCGGATGGACACGTTGAGCTTCTGGATCAGCACCGGGTCGGTCACCCCGTCGTAGACGCGGAGATCGTCGACCGCCCCGGACAGGTGCTCTCGGTAGGCGTCGTCGATGAACGCCCGGCCGACTTGCACCCCTCCGGTGGCCACGAACGGCGACGTCAGCTCGATGGCCTCGCTGAAGGTGCCGTTGACGTAGAGCGCCATCTCGCGGATGTAGCCGTTGTAGACGAGGGTGAGGTGGTCGCCCTTGCCGATGAGCTTCGGTGCTTCGCCGGTGACCCGGGTCGTCCAGGTCGGAGCCACCTTGTCGGTGTCGGTGGTGGCGAGTTCCCACTGGCCGTCCTGATTGCAGCGCACCACGACCGAGCTACCGCGCGAGCCCTTCTGGGCGAACACCGTCATCGGCGTACCCGCGCAGTTGCTTGTCAGTTTGACCCGGGCGCTGATCGAGAAGCTGCCCGCCATGTCGGCGTTGATCGGCGTGCTGGCGTAGCTGTTCGAGTTGCCGGCCAGGACCAAATGCCCACCACCGAGGAGCGACAGCGCGGGGTGCACCAGGATCGAGGCCTGCGGTCCCAGGGTCATTCCGGCGCCGCCCCGGTCCTCGGGGCTGACCTTGCCGCTCTCCGTGTTCAACCGCCAGTACGCCTTGCGGCTCGGCGCGGTCTTCTTCAGCCCGGTGACTTCCTCGGGGAGGATCAGCCGATCGAAGACGGAGACGTCGGCCATCGAACCCTGCCAGTTGTCGACGTACCCGCTCTTGGTCAGCACCCGGCCGAGCTGGAGCGGACCGCGTGACTTGGCCAGCGACCGGCGCTGCGCGACGCGTGGTTGGTTCGTGCCGACCTGGAGTGACATCTCCCGCTTCGTGCCGTCGAAGATGGCGGTGACGTACGTCCAGCCCGTGGTTGCCGCGTCACCCTCCACCTGCCATCGGCCCAACGTGTTTACGTCGTTCACCGGCATCCGGAAGTGCCAGGTCCCGTTCTCCACCCCCAGCACGAAGCCGGGCTCACCGGTACCGTCCTGGCTGACCGCCGTCTGCCGCCGGCTGGGATTGTCGATCTTGAACCAGCCGGTGACGGCGAAGCTCGCCGACGTGTCGGTGAGCACCTGCCGGACGGTGGCGAGGTAGGCGTTGCCGCTGCCGTCGAAGCGGGCGGCGGTGTCGGAGGTGCCGCCCGGGCCTTCCTCACCGAAGGTGACGCCGCTGCCGGCGGTCGCGTTGTGGTCACCGAGAGCGTCGTCCGCCGCGCCTTCTCCCGCGACCTCACCGAGGGACCACTGGGCCGTCGGCGGCCGCTTGCCCACCCGGAAGGTGCAGGACGCGATGCTGCTCGATCGGCCGGCCCGGTCGATGGCCTGGACGTTTATCGTCCGCGGGCCTTCCCGGTCCGGGTACCAGTTGGGCAGCGTGACCGGACCGCCGTCGGTGGTCGGCCGCAGCGAGTTGGTCGGCACCGGGTTGACGTTGAAGCCGTACCGGTACTCCACCACGTCAGTAGCGGCCGAATCGAAGGTGAAACTGCCAGGTACCCCGATCGAGCCGAGCCACTCGTCGCTTTCGATGCAGTGCGGCGCCTCGGGCGTGCCGTTGTCGGCCGCGTCCTGCGGCAGGTAGACGTCCGAGTCGACGTCCGGTGCGCTGGGGCTGGTCTTGTCGAAGAAGAACTGGCAGCGATGCTGTTCGTACGAACTCCACTTGCTCCAGGTGATGTCGTCGCCGGCCCGGACCTCCCAGTAGATGGCGACGTTCTGGGGGATCTCGTTCGGCACGGGCCAGGTGAACACCGACCCGCTGGACTTCTTCCCGGTGGTGTACGTGCGCGTCTGCAACGATCCACCGGGCGGGGTCCAGGTCACCTTGAACTCGACCTTTACCTGCTCGGCCTTGGCCGAGGAATGGTCCGGGTCCCGGGCGATCGCGCTCAGCCGAGGCGGCACGTCCACGTACGGCGCGTTGCTGCCGCTCACGCACTGACCACCCGGCGACATGGTGAGCTCACTGATCTTCGGAATCAGGGGTGCCCGGTTGTACTGCACCGACAGCAGACCGTTGTCGCAGAAGCGCTTGCTGTGCGTGGAGTCGCCCTCGTTGGCGGCCCGCACCCCGAGGACGATCGAGCCCCGCGCCTCGTCGGCGGCGATCTCGACCGCCTTCTTCGCGTTCCAGCTGAAGTTGTGGTTCGTCGACGTGCAGCTCGCCTGGGTGCTGGTGTGTGATCTCGTGTCCACCAGGGTGGCACCGCTCCAGCCGGAGCCGCCCGGCTGGTTGCTCCAGTTCGTCGACGAGCCGATCTTCGCCGACTTGGGCATCAGGTAGAGCGCGGCGGCCCGCGCCGTCGAGTTCCAGGCGTGTTGCATGGTCACCCGGAATTCCGCGCTGAGGATCTCCTTACCCGCGTACGGCGTGGAGACCTGGTAGAACAGCCGCTTCACCTTCGAGTTGTTACAGGAGTTGGGGCAGAGCCCGATCCGTTCGTGCCGCTTGCCGTCGAACTTCCAGTACTCCTCGTTGGGATAGCCACTGTCGACCATCGCCCAACCGCTGTTGGTGTTGCTCTGCCACACCGGGTCGACGAAGAGCGGGAAGGACGCCTCCGGATCGGTGAGCATGGCCCGGTCCGGCGTCAGGGTCAGGGTGCCGTCGGCGTAGTCCAAGCCGACCTGCGCCACCCGGGAGCTGTCTCCCGGACCTTCGGCGGACGCGGCACCGGGGTCGATGGAGGTGCTCAGCGACGATGTCCGGGCGGCGGCGTTCTCGCCGTCACCCGCCTGGCTGCCGCTGTCCCACATGGTCGGGGCGTCGGCCTCCAGGACCGGGTTGTTGGTGACCGGGTCGAGCGCCACCACCCCGCCCTCCTCGGTCTCCTGGATGATCAGCCCCACGCCGGTCACCCCGAGCCGGAGGTTCCGCAACTCCGGCAACTCGGCCGCCTCCGGCGTCTTCACCACAAGCACGTGCGAGAAGCCCTCGACGGTGACGGTGGCGACGAGGTCGACGTCCGGGAAGACGTTCGGGTAGACGGCCTGGCTGCCGCTGACCGCCGGCGCGGGAAGCGACCCGTGCGGCCAGGTCAGCGTCATGCTCTTCTGGTCCCGGGTCACCACCATCAGCGGGACGTTGCCGCCCTGGGACAGCTGCATCCCGAGCAGTGCCGCCGCGGGGCCGTACGTGCCGTTGGCCTGCACGGTCAGGGTGGCGTCGGCGGGCACCCAGGCGTCACCCTGGGTGACCCGGACCGGCTGCGCGTGGTCGTTGGCGATAAGCGTGCCGTCCGGCTGCGCGAAGACGTCCCGATGTTCGGTGCGGTGGGACAGCACCTCCACCGGCTGGTTGAGCGCCGCCGCCGCGACCAGCGCCTCGGCCTCGGTGTCTCGGACCGGCTCCGCCTCCAGCGCCGCCACCGGCGCCGGCGGCACCGTCGGCGTCTGGATGAACACAAGCGTGGACATCAGACCGGCCAGGCCCAGCGTGAAGCCGAGCGGAAACAACCGGTTTCTCGTTCTCATCCGCTTGGCCACCTTCTGGTCCTCCCCCGTTGAACTGCGCGGATCCATGTGTGCCATCAGCCGATCTCCGCCCCGAACGCGGTGTGCCCGGTGGGGAGCCCACCCTGTCCGGGCTGCCAGGTGCTGCTCGGGGCCCGGTTGCCGGCCGCCAGGTCGGCCCACCGGAAGCCGTACACGGCGTCCGTGCCGTACGGGGTGCCGACGTGCAGTCGCTGTGCGGTGGCCGAGAGGGAGGTGCCGACCAACTCCTGGCCGGTCGCCGAGCCCGGCAGGCTGCCGCCGCGCCGGTCCAGCGTGATGGGCGTGCCGATCGGGTTCGCCAGGGCCGGGAAGATCCGGACCCGCCCCGAGTCGGCGGCGCCGTTCGAGGCGTCCTCACCCGGCACGCCGATCGCGATGAACATCGTCGAGTTGGTGCCCTCACTGGCCGGCGCGGTGTTCACCACGGCGACTTTCTCGCCCAGGTAGTTGCCGTCCGCCGAGGTATAGGTGATCTCCGGTAGTTCGGTGAAGGTGTTCGCCGCCGTGATGTGGAAGCGGTGGACCAGCCCGGCATCCGGTGCCGGCGTGTTGGTCGCCGCCACCGTGATGTCCTCGCCCGGCACCCCGACGACCAGCAGTGAATCCGCCTGGCCTGCCGGCCTGCCAACTGGACGGTACGGGGCGAGGGCGATGGACTTGCCGAAGTTGTCGTTCGCCTCCGCCACGTTCGAGACGTTCGCGACGTCCTGCTCAAGGCCGGCCGCGAGCGTCGGCAGCCCGTTGGTCAGCGTGTGGCTGAAGACGTTCACCGCTCCGGCGAACACCTCGGTACCGATCGCCTCGCCGGGCGAGCCAACCGCCCAGTGGTGCGTGGACGCCGCGACCGAGAAGCCGGTCCGATCGTCGATCTCCGCCGCGCCGGGGATGCCACCGCCACCCTGGCTCAGCGCGACGTTCACATTGCCCCGCAGGTAGTGCACGATGCCGGTCAGAGCGTTGGCCAGCCCTTCACCCGGGACGCCGATGACCAGGTACGGCTCACCGCTGGCGGTCCGGCTGCCGGCCACGGCGTAGCCGAACCAGTCGTACGCCTCGGCGGTGTCCGGCACGTTCGTGACGTCCTGGTGGTAGACGACTGACGCGGCCCCCTGGGCCAGGCCAGCCGGCGAACCGAGCAGCACGTAGACCGCACCGGCCTGGGCCTGCCCGCTGACGCTCTGGTTCGGCACCCCGACCGCGAGGTCCGTGCACCCGTCGTTGTTGGCGTCGTACGCGGAGACGGCCGTCCCGAACCGGTCGCCCGCCTCCGGCGCGCCGGGTACCTTGGCCGCGCCCTCGTGCAGGGTGTGCACTGTCGTGCCGCCGCCGTAGGCGACGTTGATCCGGCCGGCGCGGCTGGCGCCGTTCACCGTGGCCTCCGGATCGGCGATGGCGATGTCGGCGACACCGTCGCCGTTGAAGTCGCTCTCCGTGCCACCGGTGCAGCCGGTCACCGGGGTGCCCGTCGTGTGCACCTGAATTTCACAGAACGACGACCAGAGGTCGCTGCCGGTGACGCCGTCTGCCGCCTTGACCCGCCACCGGTAGATCCCACCGTCGACGAAGGCTCCGGCCGGGACCGTCGTCGACGCGGTGGCGCCGGACGCGACGGCGCTGAAGACCGCCGTGCCGATCGGCTTGTCGGCGTTCATCGCCCACCACTCGAAGGTGACCGTCATCGCGGTGCCGTCTCCGTCGGAGACGCCTGCCCTCAGCTGCGGCGTAAGCGTGTTGACCAGCGGTCGGGACGCCCCGGTGGCGCAGGTCGAGGCGGGGACGGTGGAGCGGGCGGTCACCGTCGGGTACGAGTTGTACGTCACGGAAGCCTTCGGGTCCTCTGCGGGGGCCGGGCCCTCCCGTGACCGGAACTGCTTGAACCCGGCGGTGATGGTCTCGTCCGTCGCCCGGATGCCCATGCCGGCCCGGGTCTTGTTCGCCGTGGCGGCGCGTTGGAAGAAGTTCTTGCCGTCGATCGTCGCCCAGGCGTCGGCGCAGTCGGTCGAGCCGTGTGTGGCGGTCGAGGTTGCCTCTCGGTGGTCCCACGATGGCTGGTTCGTGAAGGTGGTCGTGTAGGTCGACGTGCCGGTGGACCAGATCTCCCAGGACGTCGGGGTGCAGGTGTGCGACCAGAAGTTCCAGAACGAGACCGTCGCGGCGGTGATCTGCTTGCCGGCGAGGGCCGTGGTGTCCCAGGTGATGAACGACCGGGTGAGCGTGGCCGGCGTGGTCGCCAGCAGCCCGATGTGGAGGTTGGGCTGCTGGTTCTGGTCGGTTGTCACGGTTTCTCGGACGTAGGTGTCGAACGTCGTCCCCAGCGGGTTGACCGTCGGGTCGATGGTGACCGGGAAGACCGTGGAACTGCTGCGCAGCCAGGCCGGATCGGGAGTCAACGTCAGTTCCACCCGGCCGTCCCGCTGAACAACGTCGGTGCGGACCGGCTTCACGCTGGCCGGGTTGCCCGCGATGTCGCGGCGCGCGTCCCACATCAGCGGGGCGGGAATGCGAGCCGTCTGCGCGCCGGCTCGGTTGGTCATGGTGACCGATCCGTCGGTGCCCCGCGTGGCGGTTGCCACGCCCGGGCCAGAGAAGGGAAAGTGGACTTTCTCGACCTGGGCCAGGGCCGCCCGGTTCTTGACGATCAGGAACTGCTCGAAGCCGAGACGGGTCGCCTCCACCACCAGGTCGACACCGGGTCGGGCGTCCGGGTAGGTGGCGCGGTTCGCGCTGAGCACCGGCGTGGGCAGGGCTCCGGACCAGCCCATGGCGACCCGGTCCTCGCCACGGCCCACGGCGACGAGTTCGTGGTCGCCGGCCTCCGTCGGGCCAGAGATCCGCAGGTCGTTCGGGTGGGCGACCGGCGCCACCGAACCGTCCGGCTGCGGGCTCAGCCCGAGGTCGACCGGAACCCACTCACGGTTCCGCTGGAAACGCTGCACGCCGGCGGCGACGTCAGCCCGAAACTGCCCGTCGGGCAGTGCGAAGACCTCGGTCGTCTCCGAAGTCAGACTCTTGACCTGCACCGGCTTACCGGTCTCGCGGGCCGCTCGCAGCGACTCCGCCTCATCGGTCCGGCTCTGTACGCCACCCGTCACGCCATCCGGTCCGGCGGCCTGGAACTCCGCAGGTTCACCCGGAATGCCCGCCAGCGCGGTGGCCGTCAGCACGACGACACCTGCGGCAAGGCATGATCGGACAGTGGCCGTCACTCGACGTGCCACAACCCCTCCCCCGTGAATATGAAGTTAGCGAGCGAGACTTTAGGGACCGTTCAACCAAGAGCACAAGGCCGGTCACATCCCGTCACGACGGATCGCGCCGAAGTGGACATCACCCTCGGCCATTGATCGAAACCAGCCGACCAAAGGAGATATCTGCAGCTCATTGCGCCGATGGCAGCTAAGGGAAAACCCGGTTTCCAGCACACACGCTCAGCACCATGACGCACCCTGGAACGGAGGTTGTCAATATTGCGTCAGGTAATGGCGGCGAACGACCGCCCAGCAGGACTTTTGCTGACAATCCCCCCGTCCTGCGCCGCACGGGAATCGCTCGGGTGCACTCGTCGGTCACCATGGACCGGTGGGAAACTTTGACGTTGGTGACCGTCCGATCAGGATTGAGATCGAGCCGGTTCCCGGTGCGGAGCTTGCCGGAATCTACGGCGATGGCGAAACCCGGGGGCCTGATGGCCGGGTGCTGGCGACCGGACGTGCCCTCTTCGACGACGCTCTCGACCTCGTCGATGCCTGCGCCGAGGCGATGACCGCCCGAGTGGACGCGATGGCCGGTCACCGCCCCGACGAGATCGAGTTGCAGTTGGCGGTCAAGGTGGACGGCAAGGTCGGCGCCCGGATCGTGGAGCTCACCGCAGGCGCCCAACTCCAGGTCACACTGCGCTGGAAGGCGTCCCCGGATGGTCCTTGACCCGGCCAGGCTGCCCAGCGGCGAATCGGCCTCGCTGGGCACCACCACCATCGACCTACGAGCGGCCTATCCGCCGGGGGTGGCGGTCCTGGACGTCCTGCCACTGGTCCACGACGACGGTCAGCGGTTCGGACTACGTGGCTACTGCTGCTGCGACGAACTGCTGTGGACCGCGCCGGACCGACACCGGCGGCCGGGCCGGATCGATGTGGCCGCCCTGATCACCAGGGATGGTGGCGAGTCACCGGCGCACACGTTTCTTCGCCTCAAGAACTGGTCGAGTTCCAAGATCGAGCTACAGCGCTGGCTGACTGGCCTGCGCGCCCGACACGGCGACGAGCTCACCCTGATCGTCCGGGACTGCACCGACTTCGGCATTCCCTGGGAGTTGTTCTGGTTGGCCGGGCCGGACGACGGAGACTGGCTGGGCAGCGCCGTCACCGTCACCCGGTGGGTCACCATGCCTCGAGCCAGGTCGATGGTCAGCCGGCTGCCGCAGCACCGGGCGAAGGCCGGCGGCGAAGTGGTCGCGTACCTGGCCGACGGGCCAATGCGGGCGGACCTGGAGGTGCTGAAAGACCTGAATGCGGTGATCACCGAGACGTTCTGGGACCTGCTGGCCAGGCTGGACGAGCCGGGCGGCCCGTTCGCCCTGGTCTATGCGGCCTGCCATGGCAGGTTCAGCGGTTCCAGCCTGGAGTTCCTGCTCGATGACGCCGTGTCGGTGGCCGACGTGGACACGGCACGCCTTTCCCGACTGGCCCGGTTCGGCGGGCTGGTCTTCCTCAACGCCTGCCACTCAGCCCGGCTGATCGACGATCCGGAGTACAACGACGCCACCCAGCGCGGCTTCGCCGAGGCGTTCCTGCGGGCCGGGGCGACCGGCTTCCTCGGCACGGTCGGGGTGGTCGCCGAGGAGCAGGCGCACCGCTACCTCCGGGAAGTCATCAGGCTGCTGCGCGAGCGGCCTGGCACGCCGATCGCGGTGACCATCCGTGATCTGCGTCGGAGGTACAGCGTCCGTACCCCGCCCCGGTCGAACGACCCGGCCGCGGCACGGGCACTGCTGCCGTTCTTCCACACTTTCATGTACGCCTACTATGGCGGCCCGAGCGACTATGCGACGCTGCCACCGCTGCGGGAAGGCCGCCGATGAGCAAACCGCTCTCCTCCACCCGGTCCGAGATCACCGTCGAGCCGATCGTCCGGTGGCCGCGCACCGCAGTGATCGGTCAGGACTACCTGGTGGAGGTCTGGATCGAGGCTACGACCGGCGAGGGCATCGCGCTTCCGATTCTGCTCGACGGCGCACCGCACTTGCGGGTACGCGCGGTCGAGGAGCCACGGTTCACCCTCGGGTCGATGGAGCCGGTGCGCTTCGTGATGACCGCGCACGGGCCGGCGGGCGAGCGCGCGCTGCGGCTGACGTTGTGCGCGCCGTCCGGTCGACCACTGCGTACCGACCGGTTGCCGATCGCGGTACGGGCCACGGCTGATCCGGATCCGGGTTTTCAGCTAAACGAGCCCACCGCAGTCGACCTGCGAGCCAAGACGGCCGGAGCATGGCGCGAATTCGCGACCGCGCTGACCGCCGTGCTGTCCGCACTGGCCCCCGGCGCCGAGGTGCACCTGGCACTCGACCCGGCCGCTTCCGGCACCGGCACCGCCGTCTACCCGATCCGGATCCGGGTGTCCGAGGACGGCGTCGTCCAGGCGTACGCCGTCGGCAACGCCGAGTTGCCCGAGGGCTACCGGTTGGACCGGTCCTCCGTCGGCGATCTGATCGCGCTCGGTTGGTCGCCGCCGGGCGTGCTGCCCGGCTCCGGCAACTCCTTCAGTCTGCGCTCTTCTCGGGACAGCGCGAAGCAGCTGGCCATGGTGGTCTCCCGCACGCTGCGCGATGTCTGCGCTGTTCCGCACCCCGCCTTCCTGGTGTATTTCGCGCACGACGATGCCACCGAGCCGATCGAGACCGCCCCGCTGGGCGCCGCCCGGCACCGGTCGGCTCCCGACGCCGTCGCCAGTTCCCTCGTCGCCGACCGGGCCGACGAGCGGGTGTCGCTGGCGGAAAGGGTGCGTGCGGTGATCGCCGCGACGTTGCGAATCTCGGTCGACGAACTCAGCGTGGACGTGGACGGCGACATCGGCATCCGCGCCGGCTCGGCGATGTTGTTCATCCGGGTACGCGACAACCCGCAGCTTATCGACGTCTTCTCCCCGGTCCTCACCGAGGTGGAGCCCTCCGAACGGCTCTACGCGCGGCTCTCCGAACTGACAAATGTGATGCCGATCGGCCGGCTGTACCACGTGCAGGACACGGTGTGGGCTTCCATTCCGGTCTTCGGCCGCAACTTCCAGGCCGCCCATCTCATGCTCGCCGTGCAGGTGATGGCCAGCCTCGCCGACGAACTCGACGACCGCCTTCAGGACGAGTTCGGCGGGAGCCGGTTCTTCGGCGACCCCAAGCCCGCCAGCTCCTGAGTCGACCGCCGACAGAGACCGAGGGGCTGCCCGGCGACGACGCGGCAGCCCCTCGGCGTACTGCTGGCGGGTCAGGAGACCGAGGCGGGGAACCTCTCCCAGACCCGGTGGTTGGCAAGCAGCTGCTGTACGGCGGTGAAGACGTCGTCGGCGGAGTCGCCGGTGACCACGCCAGGGCTGGCGGTTACGCCCGCCTGCTCCAGAACGGTGACGCCCGGACCCCAGGCGCCGATCGCCTTGGCGTGCCGCCAGCACTCCTCGACCAGCAGCAGCACGCGCGGGTCGACCGGCACCGACGCCGGACCCGCCGCGCCGGCCTTGGCGTCGCGGGCCGGTAGGGCGTCCGGCGCCGGCGGCGGGGCGGCGGCGAGCAGCACCGCGTCGAGTTCGACCGAGCGGCCGGTGGCGAAGCTGCGCTGCGCCGGCAGGTCACCGATCATGCCGCCGTGCGGGGCGATCAGTAGCGGCACCATGTCGGCACCGAAGATCGCGCGGCGAACCTGGCGGACGGCGTCCAGGTCGGCGTCGGGGTCGATCACGATCCCGATCATCCGGCCGTCGGCCGGCCACTCCCGGCCGGCCTGGGAGAGCGCCGGGCTGGGCGTGACGTCGGCCAGCGGGATCGTGGGCTCCGGCGCGGGCAACCCGAGGCCGGTGGCGACCTGGGCGCAGAGCACCGGGTCGATGTTGGCCAGACACTGGAGCTGCCGCTCCTTGATCGCCTGGTGGTAGCACTTGCCCAGCTCGAAGGTGTAGGCGCGGATGATGTGCTCCTGCTCGACCGGCGACATGCTCAGCCAGAAGAGCCGCGCCTGGCTGAAGTGGTCGTCGAACGAGGCGGGACTCTGGCGTACCTTGGGCGCCTCGGCCACCCGTACCGGCACGTCAATGAAGGGGTGGTCGTCTTCGCCCGCCGGGAACGGGTTCCCGCCGTCCAGCGAGTTCGGCCGGTAGGGTGCCACCCCCGCGTGGACGGCCTGCTGGTGGAAGCCGTCGCGAAGCATGTCATTGACCGCCGCGTGCGGCCGGTTGATCGGGATCTGCGCGAAGTTCGGCCCGGCCAGCCGGGTCAACTGCGTGTCCAGGTACGAGAAGAGCCGGCCCTGCAACAGCGGGTCGTTCGTGACGTCGATGCCCGGCGGCAGGTGGCCGACGTGGAAGGCGACCTGCTCGGTCTCGGCGAAGAAGTTCGTCGGCGTACGGTTGAGCGTCAGCCGGCCCACCGGCTGCACCGGGGCCAGTTCCTCCGGCACGATCTTGGTCGGGTCGAGCAGGTCGATGCCGGCGAAGGTCTCCTCGGGGGTGTCCGGGAAGATCTGGATGCCGAGTTCCCACTCGGGGAACGCCCCGGCCTCGATGGCGTCGTAAAGGTCGCGCCGGTGGAAGTCCGGGTCCATGCCGCTGAGCATCTGCGCCTCCTCCCAGACCAGGGAGTGCACGCCCAGCTTGGGCTTCCAGTGGAACTTGGCCAGCACCGTCTCACCGGCCTCGTTGACCAGGCGGAAGGTGTGTACGCCGAAACCCTCCATCGTCCGGTAGGAGCGGGGAATGCCCCGGTCGGACATGTTCCACATGGTGTGGTGCTGCGCCTCGGTGTGCAGCGAGACGAAGTCCCAGAAGGTGTCGTGGGCGCTCTGCGCCTGGGGAATCTCCCGATCCGGGTGCGGCTTGCCGGCGTGGATGATGTCGGGGAACTTGATGGCGTCCTGGATGAAGAAGACAGGCATGTTGTTGCCGACCAGGTCGAAGGTGCCCTCGTCGGTGTAGAACTTCGTCGCGAAGCCCCGGGTGTCCCGGACGGTGTCGGCCGACCCGCGCGAGCCGAGCACTGTGGAGAAGCGGACGAAGACCTCGGTCTCGCGGCCCTTGCGCAGGAAGCCCGCCCGGGTGACGTTCTCGGCGGTGCCGTACGCGGTGAAGGTGCCGTGCGCGCCGGCCCCGCGGGCGTGCACCACCCGCTCGGGGATGCGCTCATGGTCGAAGTGGGTGATCTTCTCCCGCAGGTGATGGTCCTGGAGCAGCACCGGGCCGCGCGGTCCCGCCTTCAGCGAGTGGTCCGTGTCGCGCAGCCGGGCACCGTTCGCTGTGGTGAGGAAGGCGCCCTGCTGACCCCTGGCGGTGGCCGGCGTGTGGGTGTGCACGCCGGTCGGCGTGCGGCTCTGCGGGGAGCCCTGCTCCGGCTTCGGCGGCAGCGGGTCGTGCGGCGTGGTCGGTTCCTCCAGGGGTGGCGGGGCGCTGCCGGGCGCGCCGGGCACCTCGGGGGTCAGCACGTCGGTGACCTTCTCCGCGGCGGATTCCACGACGTCCTTGACCGCCTTCGCGGGGTTACGCGATTCCATCTCTACGGGTACCTCCCTGGAGCACAACGACCGGACCCCAGGGGCGGTACCCGGGCCAGGGAGAACAAAACGGGTCGAACGTCACCCGCCCCGTCTTTTCCGATCACACCCGTCCCGCCCGGCAGATCAGCGAGGCGAGCGGCTCAGCTGATCAAAATAGGTCTTCATCGCCGGGTAGTAGTCATCGAACGACGGCATCGCGGTGTCGTCCTGGGCGGACACCAGCCGGTCCAGGTAGTACTCCCAGCCGGGCCCGATCTCGCCGAGCCCCTCGACCGTGTCCAGGTGTTGGGCGAAGCGCAACTGCGTCCGGTCGGCGTGCCGGGTGAGCAGCAGCTCCAGCCGCCAGGTGCCGGATTCGTCCGACGCGGAGAGGGCGAGCCGGCGGGGCGGTTCGCAGGCTTCGATCCGCATCTCGGACCAGGGTTCCCCTTCTTCGAAGGCCAGCTGCACCCGGATGCGCTGACCGGGTGCGGCCTGGCCCGTCCAGCGGCCGTACCACCGGGCGGTGCGATCCGGTTCGGTCAGGCTGGCCCAGACGTCCTCGATCGGGGCCCGGAATTCGCGGGTGAGGACCAGGTCGGTGCCGGTGTCGGTGCCAAAGAGGCGCCCGGTTGGGGTGGGTGTCAAGCTGTCCGCTCCTCGTTCGAGTACGGCGAGCCACCGGTGCGGCGCTCGCGGCGGGTACGGAAGACCTCGGTTTCCAGCGCGTCGAACCGGCGCTCCCAGGGCTCGGCCCCGGTGAACTGCGACAGCCACCGCAGCAGTTCACGCAGCCGGGCCGGGTCGAGTTCGTAGTGGCGCTCGCGGCCGACCACGGCGTCGCGCACGAGCCCACCTTCGCGCAGTACGCGCAGGTGACGGCTGACCGCCGGCCGGCTGATCTCGAAGTGCTCGGCGATCCGGCCGGCCGTGAGCCGGCGTTCCCGCAGCAGTTCGAGGATCCGCCGGCGCACCGGATCCGCGATTGCGGCGGCTACCTCGTCCACGCCGAAAGCGTAACCAATAGGTTACGCTTTTTCCACTCCGCTGCCCCCGCTCCCCGACGACGTCGGATCAGGCCTGGTCGGGGCCGGGGAGTCGGCCCTCGGCGCGGAGCTGGGCGAAGTGCGCCTCGGGCGGTGGTTCCGGGTCCGGATCGGAGGGGCGGGGCGACTCGGGCCCGTCGGCGGAGAAACGCAGCAGGGTCTCGATGCGGGTGATCCGGAAGCGGCGCCCGAGCACGGTCACCTCGTCGGCGCGGCTGGCCGCCAGCTCGTCGGCGGCCCGAGCGTACTCGGCGGCCTCCTGCTCGGTGGGGTCGGCGATGCGCGGAATGAGCCACCGGAAGTCGAAGATGACGACTTCGCGCGCCTCCTGTGGCGTGGCGACCGCCCGGCTGGACGGCTGCCACCCGCCGCCCACCTGCTCGGCGACCGCGTAGCGGGTCGGCAGCAGCACACCGTTCGGGTGCGAACGCACCGCGGCGAGGCTGTCCGCGTACACGTCGGCCGGTACCTGGGACCGGGGGTAGCGGGCGGGCAGCAGCTCGACCTTCAGCACCGCCGCACCGACGCCGGTGGGTGCGGCCGGGTCGGCGATCAGGTCGGCCCCGCCGAGGAAGCTGTCGCACGAGTCGGCCGTACGCGGATCCGGGTCGGTGGGTCGGGGCGGCTCCGGCCCGTCCGGGCCGAACCGGGCGAAGGTGTCCGCCCGCACCACCCGGTGCCGCCGACCGGCGACGGTCGCCTCGTTGACCTTCTCCCAGTCGAGCACCTTGCCCACCGCCGTCAACTCGGCCACCACGTCCGGGTCGGCGGTCTCGGCAAGCTGCTCACGCAGCCGGTGGGCCAACGCGTCTCGGGCGGCCTGCGGCGTCTCCTCGACCAGGGCGTGTACGCGCCACCGGCCGCCGCCGAGATCCACCGCGTAGCCGAAGAGTGGAGCCCCGATCCGCAGGCTCGGGTACGCGCCGGCACGCTCGACGGCGTCGTGCTCGGTCACCATGCTGATCGGATCGTGTCGACGCCGGACCCGGATCACCGCGTCCGGCAACTGCTCACCGTGACCCACACTTCAGCATTCTGTAACCATCACGCTCGACACGCCAGTCTCGCCGACCCGACACGACCACCGACGAACATCGAGAAGCTACGGTTTCAGCGCCACCTTGCGAATCGGTTACGGGCTCTCAGTCGGCTGCGGGTCGGCCGGCGGCGTTGGCGTCCAGCGCGGCGCTGGCCTCCCGGTACATCCGGACGGCCTCCGATCGGATCTGCCGGCGTTCGGTGAGCCGGGTGGCGAACGGAACCCGCACGGCGACGGGTGCACCGTCCACGATCGCGGTGAAGTCCATCCCGTCGGCGTCCATGTCGGACATCGTCGCCGCCGTCGCGCCCGGCTGACCACCCAGCCCCTGGCAGATCACCCGGCAGTCGTCGGCGTGGTCGGTGTTCATGTGTGCCCGCACCGCCGCGACCACCGCCGGCGGGAACGGCTCCGGGCCGGTCACGCCGCACCCGGCACGACGGTCCGACCCAGTTGCGCCAGCACGTCGGTGTTCAGCCGGTAGGCCCGGGAGACCTCGGCCAGGAAGGCCCGCCGTTCCCGCTCGTCCCACGGCGCCGCGTCGAGCAGGTCTCGGTAGCGCTCCTTGACGGCGTGCGGATCCAGCCCGGGAAAGCGGAGGAAGCGGATGCCGTCGCGGTCGAAGCCGAAGGAGCGGCGCAGGGCCCGCGCCATCATCTGGCCACCGGAGAGATCGCCCAGGTAGCGGGTGTAGTGGTGGGCGACGAAGCCCGCCGGCCAGGTGAAGGCGACCTCGCGGAGGCGGTCCTGGTATCGGCGGCTGGCGGCGCTCGGTCGGATCCGGGTGGCTCCGGCGGGGCCACGCAGGAAGTTGAGGTCGGCGGCGAGGCACGGCAGCCGGCGCAGCCCGTCGAGGACGAACTGCCCGGCCACCGGGTCGTCGCGCATCGCCTCGGCCGCCTCTTCGAGCGTCTCGTACACCACGTACAGCTGCTCGAGCAGCGCGGCGTAACCGGCCCGGTCCAGCCGACCGGCGAACAGGGCGTCGAAGTACGGCACGTCCTGCGCGGCGCGGTGGTCCGCCCTGGTCGACTCCCGCACCCGCGCCGCGAACCCCGATGCCACCACCATCGGGCAAGGCTAACCGTCGCGGTCCCGGTACGCCGGGCCTCAGGTCCGGACGGCGGCGATCTGGATGAGGTTGCCGCAGGTGTCGTCGAAGACCGCGGTGGTCACCCCACCGGCGTCAAGCGGTTCCTGGGTGAAGGTCACCCCGAGCCCTTTCAGCCGCTCGTACTCGGCGGCGACGTCCGGCACACCGAACATCGTGAACGGGATCCCGTCCGCCACCAGGGCCTTCTTGAACGCCGCCGCCGCCGGATGCTTGTCTGGTTCGAGGACCAGCTCCACGCCGTCCGGGTCCTCCGGGGACACCACGGTCAACCAGCTGTGTTCCCCCAGCGGGACCTCGGTCTTCTTGACGAAGCCGAGCACGCCCGTGTAGAACGCCAACGCCTTGTCCTGGTCGTCGACGAAGATGCTCATGTGTCCGATTCGCACGGTCCAACCCTCCACCGCTCGTAGATCTGCCGAAGCGGGGACGTGTCGAGGTCGATGAACATGTACCGACCCTCGCGGCGCACCACCACCAGCCCGGCCTCCGACAGGACGCCGAGGTGCTGGGAGATGGCCTGCCGCGTCGAGGTGAACCCCTTGCCGGTCAACCGGACGCAGAGTTCGAACAGCGTCTGACCGCTGCGGTCCTGCAACTCGTCGAGGATGGCCCGCCGGGTGGGATCCGCCAGCGCCTTGTACACGTCGCCCACACCGGGGAGAATAGGCAAGTCACCACTTGCATGTCAATGCGTGACCGGACCGAAGCCCCCTGGTTGCCACGGCTTTGTTCCGAGCGGGTAAACCCGGGATGCCGCTTCGACGCCAGGACTGGCGCACACCGCGACATCTTGCGACGCTGGTGATCGTGTACGACTACGACCTGTTGGTGCTGGGCTCCGGACCCAGCGGTCAGAAGGCCGCGATCGCCGCCGCCAAGCTGGGCAGGCGGGTCGGCATCGTGGACCGCCGCGACATGATCGGCGGGGTGTGCATCAACACCGGCACTGTCCCGTCCAAGACGCTGCGCGAGGCCGTGCTCTACCTGACCGGCCTGAGCCAGCGGGACCTCTACGGCAGCAGCTACCGGGTCAAGGAGGAGATCACGGTCGGCGACCTGGCCGCCCGCACCCAACACGTGATCAACCGGCAGACCGACGTGATCCGCAACCAGTTGACCCGTAACCGGGTCGCTCTGATCACCGGCACCGGGCGGTTCGCGGACCCGCACTCGGTCTGGGTCGACGGCGGTTCCGGCCGGGACACCCGGGTCACCTTCGACAAGGCCATCATCGCCGCCGGCACCCGGCCGGCCCGTCCGGAGAGCGTCGACTTCGACGACCGGACCATCGTGGACTCCGACGGCGTCATCAACCTCGAGGCCGTGCCGCGCAGCATGGTGGTGGTCGGTGCCGGGGTGATCGGCATGGAGTACGCCTCCATGTTCGCCGCGCTCGGCACCAAGGTCACCGTGGTCGAGCGCCGCGACAAGATGCTCGACTTCTGCGACGAGGAGATCATCGAGTCGCTCCGCTACCACCTGCGCGATCTGTCGGTGACGTTCCGCTTCGGCGAGGAGGTCGCCGCGGTCGAAAAGCACCAGAGCGCGGCGCTCTGCGTACTCAAGAGTGGCAAGAAGATCGTTGCGGACACCGTCATGTACTCGGCCGGTAGACAGGGCCAGACCGACGGGCTGGACCTGGCCGCCGCCGGCCTCTCGGCGGACCGGCGCGGCCGGATCGAGGTCGACGCGAACTACCGCACCGCAGTGGCGAACATCTACGCGGTGGGCGACGTGATCGGCTTTCCGGCGCTGGCCTCCACCTCGATGGAGCAGGGCCGGCTGGCCGCGCAGCACGCCTGCGGCGAACCGGAGCGCCCGATGCACGAGTTGCAGCCGATCGGCATCTACACGATCCCGGAGATCAGCTTCGTCGGGAAGACCGAGGAGGAGCTGACCGACAGCGCCACCCCGTTCGAGGTGGGCATCGCCCGCTACCGCGAGCTGGCCCGGGGGCAGATCGTCGGCGACTCGTACGGCATGTTGAAGTTGCTCGTCTCCCCCGCCGACGGCCGGCTGCTCGGCGTGCACGTCTTCGGCACCGGGGCCACCGAGATCGTTCACATCGGGCAGGCGGTGATGGGTCTCGGCGGCACCGTCGACTACCTGATCGACACCGTCTTCAACTACCCCACCCTCGCCGAGTCATACAAGGTGGCCGCCCTCGACGCCGCCAACAAGATCCGCAACATCACCCGGATCGCCGGCTGACGCCGGACCGGGGCGACTGCCCCCGGCCCGGCGTCGTCACCGCTGCTCAGCGGGTCTGCTTACGTCGCGGGCCCAGGTGCCGGGCGTACCCGGCGGGGGTGAAGAAGGACGGCAACTCCTCGCCCAGGGCGGTTTCCTCGACGATCTGCGCGGCGTGCTCGGCGCGCTCCCGCTCGGCGCCCTCGCGCCCCTCGGTCAACGCGGCCAGTTCCTCGGCGAGCATCGCCCGGACCAGCTCCTCGGTCACGGAGCCGCCACCGGCCAGCGGGGTGCCGTGATGCAGCCACTGCCAGACCTGGCAGCGGGCGATCTCGGCGGTCGCCGCGTCCTCCATCAGGTTCCAGAGCGCCACCGCGCCGGTGCCGCCGAGCCAGGCGTCGATGTAGCGCAGCGCCACCGCGACGTTGGACCGCAGCCCCGCCTCGGTGACCTGACCCGGCGTCTTGTCGACCGAGAGCAGGTCGGCGGCGCTCACCTCGACGTCGTCGCGGAGCCGGTCGACCTGGTTCGGCCGCTCGCCGAGCACCGCGTCGAAGACCTCCCGGCAGGTCGGCACCAGGCCGGGATGGGCGACCCAGGAGCCGTCGAAGCCGTCACCGGCCTCCCGCTGCTTGTCCGCCCGCACCCGGGCGAGGGCCGTCTCGTTCACCTCCGGGTCCCGGCTGGGCACGAAGGCGGCCATCCCGCCGATCGCGTGCGCGCCGCGCCGGTGGCAGGTCCGCACCAGCTGTTCGGTGTACGCGCGCATGAACGGCACGGTCATGGTGACCTCGGCGCGGTCCGGCAGAACGAAGTCCGGCCACTGCCCGAAATTCTTGATGATGCTGAAGATGTAGTCCCACCGGCCCGCGTTCAGGCCCGCCGAGTGCTCCCGCAGCTCGTAGAGGATCTCCTCCATCTCAAACGCCGCGGTGATCGTCTCGATAAGCGTGGTCGCCCGGATGGTGCCCTGCGGCAGACGCAGGTAGTGCTGGGCGAAGACGAAGATGTCGTTCCACAGCCGCGCCTCGCGGTGGCCCTCCAGCTTCGGCAGGTAGAAGTACGGTCCGGAACCGGCCGCGAGCTGCCGGCGGGCACAGTGGAACAGGTAGAGCCCGAAGTCGACCAGGCTGGCCGAGATCGGCCGCCCGTCCACCACGATGCCCTTCTCCACCAGGTGCCAGCCGCGCGGCCGGACCACGATCGTGGCCAGCTCCTCGCCGAGGGCGTAGTGCTTGCCGCGCGGGTCGGTGAAGTCGATCCGCCGGTCCAGGGCGTCGATCAGGTTGAGTTGTCCACCGATGACGTTGTCCCAGCTCGGGGCGGTGGCATCCTCGAAGTCCGCGAGCCAGACCTTGGCGCCGGAGTTCAGCGCGTTGATCGTCATCTTCCGGTCCGGCGGCCCGGTGATCTCGACCCGCCGGTCCATTAGGCCGGGTGCCGGCGGTGCCACCCGCCAGGTCGGGTCGGCGCGGATGCCGGCGGTCTCCGGCAGGAAGTCGGGCAGCTGGCCGGTGGCGAAGCGGTCCCGCCGGGCCCGGCGGGTGTCCAGCAGGGCCACCCGCCGGGCGGCGAACTCGCTGTCCAGGGTGACCAGGAACTCCAGCGCGTCCGGGGTGAGCACCTCGTCGAACCGCTCGGCCATCGGGCCGATGATCTCGTATCTCATGCGAACTGCTCCTCCTCGGTCGACCCCCGCAGGGCGGTGGTCTCGGCGGCGGGGTTCAGCACGGTGCTGATCAGGTCGAAGTAGCCGGTGCCGACCTCCCGCTGGTGCTTGACCGCGGTGTAGCCGGCCGGCTCGGCCGCGAACTCCCGCTCCTGAAGCGAGACGTACGCCGACATGCCGTCGGCGGCGTAGCCACGGGCCAGGTCGAACATCGAGTAGTTAAGCGCGTGGAAGCCGGCAAGCGTGATGAACTGGAACTTGTACCCCATGTGGCCGAGTTCGCGCTGGAACTTGGCGATTGTGGCGTCGTCGAGGTGCTTGCGCCAGTTGAACGACGGCGAGCAGTTGTAGGCGAGCAGCTGGTCCGGGTGCTCGGCCTTGATCGCCTCGGCGAAGCGGCGGGCCACCTCCAGGTCCGGGGTACTGGTCTCCATCCAGAGCAGGTCGGCGTGCGGCGCGTACGCCAGGCCCCGGGCGATGCACGGCTCGATGCCGTTGCGCACCCGGTAGAAGCCTTCGGCGGTGCGCTCGCCGGTGACGAAGGGCTGGTCGCGCTCGTCCACGTCGGTGGTGAGCAGCGTGGCGGCCTGGGCGTCGGTGCGGGCGATGACCACCGACGGCACGCCTGCCACGTCGGCGGCGAGCCGGGCCGCCTCCAGGGTGCGGATGTGCTGGCCGGTGGGGATGAGCACCTTGCCACCGAGGTGGCCGCACTTCTTCTCGGAGGCGAGCTGGTCCTCCCAGTGCACGCCGGCCGCGCCGGCCGCGATCATGGCGTTCATCAGCTCGTACGCGTTGAGCACGCCACCGAAGCCGGCCTCGGCGTCGGCGACGATCGGCGCCAACCAGTCGATGCCGGAGGTCTCCCCCTCGGCGGTGGTGATCTGCGCGGCGCGCAGCAGGGCGTTGTTGATCCGGCGCACCACCGCGGGCACCGAGTTGGCCGGGTAGAGGCTCTGGTCGGGGTAGGTGTGCCCGGCGAGGTTGGCGTCGGCCGCCACCTGCCAGCCGGAGAGGTAGATCGCCTTGAGCCCGGCGCGGACCATCTGCACCGCCTGGTTGCCGGTGAGGGCACCGAGGGCGTGGATGTAGTCCTCGCTGTTCAGCAGCCGCCACAGCCGGTTCGCGCCGTGCCGGGCCAGGGTGTGCTCCTCCTGGATCGCACCCCGCAGCCGCACCACGTCCTCGGCGCGGTAGCTACGCCGCACACCCCGCCAGCGCGGGTTGGTGTCCCAATCGTGCTGCACCTGCTCGACCGCGGTAACCATCGATTCTCATCCCCTTCACATCTCCGCTTGGCCCACTCGCCGGTGCTGCGCCGACGCTGGCCACCGGTGTGTCGCCCACGGTCACACGGCTGCTCGGGGCGGGTCGAGAGACGGAAAAGGCCAATTATTGAAAAGTCAACAGGCGATTTTGCAAACTTGCGAAAGACCCGATTCACAGCAGTGCTAATGTGACCGGATTCCGCCGCGTGTACAGGGAGGTGAGGGCGTTGGCCAAGACCTTTGCCGGGGCCCGGCTGCGTCGGATGCGGGAGGAACGGGCCCTCAGCCAGACCGAGCTGGCCCGACACCTGAACATCTCCCCCAGCTACCTCAACCAGATCGAGCACGACACCCGGCCCCTGACGGTCCCGGTGCTGCTGCGCATCACCGAGCTCTTCGGCGTCGACCCGACGGTGTTCGCCCCGCACGACACCCCGCGCCTGGTCACCGGCCTGCGGGAGGCGCTGCCCGGTCGGGCCGGCCTCGCCGAGCTGACCGAGCTGGCCACCCGGCTGCCCGAGGTCGCCGCCGCCGTCATCGAGCTGCACCGCCGCTACCAGCAGGTGGACGAGCAGCTCGCCGAGCTGGTCGGCGACCGCGAACGGGTCGGCCGCAGCCCGCACGACCAGGTCACCGAGTTCTTCTACCGGCGGCAGAACTACGTACCGGACCTGGACGAGGAGGCCGAGCGACTGGCCGCGCAGATGGGGCTGCGTCGCGGCGAGGTCCGCGGGCTGCTGCGCGACCGTCTCGCGCAGCAACACGGGGTACGCGTACGCCGTGAGGACGCGGCCGCGCTCGGCGACGAGCTGCACCGGTACCGCCCACAGACGCGCACCCTGCACCTGTCCACGTCGCTGCGGTCCGGGCAGGAGGCCATGCGGATGGCCGCCCAGATCGCGCTGCTCGAGTTCGCCGACGTCATCGACGAGATCGTGGAGTCGGAGCAGTTCGACGACATGCAGACCCAGATACTGACCCGGGTCGGCCTGGCCAACTACTTCGCCGCGGCGCTGATCCTGCCGTACGAGCAGTTCCTGACCGCCGCCGAGCAGCGCCGGTACGACATCGAGCTGCTCACCCAGCACTACGCGATGGGCTGGGAGACGGTCTGCCACCGGCTCAGCACGTTGCAACGGCCCCGGGCGCGCGGGGTGCCGTTCTCCTTCGTCCGGGTCGACCGGGCCGGGAACATGTCGAAACGCCAGTCCGCCACCGGTTTCCCCTTCTCGCGCACCGGCGGCACCTGTCCACTGTGGAACGTCTACGAGGCGTTCAGCTCACCCGGCCGCGTGGTCACCCAGGTCGCCGCGATGCCGGACGGCCAACGCTACCTGTGGATCGCCCGCACCATCACCCGGCACCACGGCGGTTACGGCCAACCCGGCAAGGTGTACGCGATCGGGCTGGGCTGCGAGACCCGGCACGCCAGCCGACTGGTCTACTCCACCGGGATGGACCTGCACGCCGCCGAGGCCGCCACCCCCATCGGCCCCGGCTGCAAGACCTGCGACCGGATGACCTGCCCGCAACGCGCCGCCCCACCCATCAGCCGCCAACTCGACGTGGACGAGAACCGCAGCACCTTCGTCCCCTACCCGCTACGGGGCTGACCAGCACCTGATCCATTCGGTTGACCATGAGGTCAGCGGCGAAGTTGATCCTCTCCGCTGCCGCCAACCTCATGGTCGACACGGCGGTTCAGGATGGCCTGCGGTTCAGGATGGTGCGGGACAGGGCGGTCAGGCGGGTTTGCAGGTCGTCGTCGGCGTGTCCGTCGAGGTCGGTTTCGAGACGCTCGGCCAGGGCGGCGACCGCCGGGAGCAGGTCGTTGAGCGGGCTGCCCTCGTGTCCCACGACGTAGAGCCGGTGGATTCCCTCCTCGGCGGAGATGCTCCGGTCGAGGATCCGCTCGCCGGTGTCGACCGCGATCAGCGTCACCGCGGTCGGCAGGGCCGGCTCCGGCAGCCCGAGTTCGGCGGTCACGGCGGCCAGGTGCCGATTCGCCTCATGCACCGGCAGTGTCCGAGCCGACTGCGCCGCGAGCGCCACCACTGCCTCGCCGCCGACACCGGCCACCAGCAGATCGCAGGCCAGCATCACCGCGTGGTGCGGGTCGGCGTCGTAGAGCAGCGCGCGGGCCTGCTCGACCCGCAGCCGACGAAGGAGCCCGTCTTCCACCAGCCGAGGCTAAGCGATCTCCCGCACTCGGCGACAGTCCGAGCCGCCGACGGCAGCGAGTCGCCCTTGCCGGTCTTTGCGCCGGGCGGCGGCAGAAAGCCTGTTCCTGCTCACGCACCGAGAAAGGGGACGATCGCGTCGAGGTACGCCCCCGGCGCGCTCTTGTGCACCAGGTGGCCAGCGCTGATGGTGACCAGCCGGGCCTCGGCCAGCCGGTCGGCGAGCTCGGCGACCTGCTGCTGGGGTACGGGGCTCGGCGCGCCGCCACCGATCAGCAGCGTGGGTGTGGTGATCCGGGCGACGACGTCGGCCCACCCCGGATCCGGATCGTCGATCTCGGGGCGGACCTGCTCCACCACCCGCCAGTCGAACGGCAACTCCCCCGCCGGCCGCTCGGGCGGGGCGGGCGGACGCAGATGTGGAAACGGCACGTCCTCCAACACCAGCCGGCGGATGTGCCCGGGTCGCGCCGCGGCAACCAGGCAGGCGACCAGGCCGCCGAGGGAGTGTCCAACCAGGTCGATCACGTTTGTGCCGAGGCGGTCGAGGAGGCCGAGGACGTCCTGGCCGAACAACTCCAACCGGTACGTGCCGGGCCAGTCACTGGCACCGTGGCCGCGCATATCGACGGCATAGACCGTACGCTCGGCGGCCAGTTCCGCCGCGATCACGTCCCAGTCGCAGGCGGCTTCTCCGGTGGCGTGCAAGAGCACGACGGGAGGGTGGGCCGGCTCAGTGGCGGGCCATACCCGCAGCGAAAGGCGGATGTCGCCGAGCATGATGTCGATCAGGTCGGGCACCACCGAAGCCTTGTCGACATCACCGCCCGAGGCCAAGCGATTCCGCTACGGGCAGACCCGCCGCTGAGGCTCTGCTGACCGACCGCGGGCGTCGGCAGGTAAAGATCGTCTCCGTGGACGAGGCCGTCACGTTCGGTAGCGCAGGTACAGGACGCCGTTCCGGAATCGGCGCTCATCGAGCAGTTCGAGGTCGGCGCGCATGCCGGTCGGCAGCCCCGGCTTGCCTCCGCCGACGATCACGGGCCAGACCAACAGCTGGCATTCGTCGACCAGCCCGGCCTGGAAAGCCTGCGTCGCGAGGTTGGCACCGCCGACGGTGAGATCGCTGCTGGCCGTGGCCTTCAGTTCGCGTACCGCGGCGGGGTCGAAAAGGCGTTCGAGTCGGGTGTTGGCGGTGGACACCGCGGCGAGGGTCGTGGAGTAGACGACTTTGTTCGGCGCCTGCCAGACGGTCGCGAAGTCGGCCATGAGCTTGGACCGCGCGGCCAGGGCGGCGTCGGTTTCCCAGACGGCCATCGATTCGTACAGGCGCCGCCCGTAGAGGAGGGTGCCGACCGGTCGCAGGAGGTCGGTGGTGAACGCGAATACCTCGTCGTCGGGTGGGAGCCAGGCGAAGTTGCCGCGTTCGTCCTCGATGTAGCCGTCAAGCGACACGTTCGTCAGGTAGATCAGCTTGGCCATGTCGCTACCTCTCGATGATCAACTGCAACGGTCCGGACGTTCATCAGCGTGGCGGCCAGCTTGGTGAACGCCTGGCGCCAACCCTCCTCGCTGGGGTGTGCCAGGTGTTCGGGGAGCCATTGGCGGATCTCGAGTCGCGTCCGCCGGTCGGCCTCGTCATGGAACTCGATCCGGAGCCTGGACTCGAACGGCTGAATGCCCGCCGGCAGCCGGCCGCTGACGTGCATGACGCCTTCGAGCAGTTCGCCGGCGGCGACGTCGGTGAGGTCGAAGTGGACGTGCACGCGAAGGTCGGGTACGGCGGCGTTGACCTCGGTCCACCGTTGATAGCCGCCGGGGCGTACGTCGAACTCGATCGTGTCGCGCGGCAGCGAGTTGCCGGTCGGGCCCCACCACGCCGCCAGGTGGTCGGGGTCGGTGAAGGCTCGGTAGACGAGCTCCCGGGGCGCGTCGACCACGCGGGAGATGACGAGCTGCGGAGTTTCGGTGTTCATTCGAGTTCCCTGGGGTCGTCGGCGATCCGGTCCGGGGCCACTCCGGCGGCCTGCACCGCGGCGAGGTGAGCATCGAGGCGGGTGAGGGACGAGTCCCAGAGCCGCCGGTAGCGCTCGATCCAGTCGGCCGCCTCGCGCAGCGGAGCAGCTTCGAGGTGACTCGCGCGCCACTTGCCGGAGCGGGACCGCGAGATGAGCGCGGCGCGCTCGAGCACCTTCAGATGCCGCGACACCGCCGGCATCGAGATGGACAACGGAGCGGTGAGCTCGGTGACCGTGGCGTCGCGCTCGGCCAGCTCGGCGATGATCGCCCGTCGGGTCGGGTCGGCGAGCGCCGAGAACACCGCGCTGAGCTGATCGGTGCCAGCCATCGGAAGCCCCCTTCACTTAACCAACATGTTAAGCGTATGGGGACACGGATGATGTTGTCAACGAAGGAGTCGCCGGGTCGGCTCGGTCCCGGCGCTGCGCCGGTTATCGCCCGGTCGTCGAGATGTCTCCGCCGATTCCGATCTCGTTGCCGTCGCTGTCGCGGAACACGTACTTCCATACCGACTCGTGTTTTTCGACGTTGACCGGCTCCAGACCACGCCCGGAAATGTTCGCGACCTCGGCGACCGGGTCGTCGACCCAGATCATGCTTACCGCACCGCCGGCTCGGTCAAGATCCTGGATGATGTACACGTAACGATCCTCGGCCAACTGCCAGACCGCCTCGGTTTCGTTCGGGTAGAAGGCAGGCTCAGCGCCAAGCAGTCGCCGGTACCACGCCAAGGCGGTGTCATAGTCACGCACCGGAATGCCGGCAAATATTCCTACCGCCATCTCCGCCTCCTTAGCCGATGCTGAACTCCGGCCGTGTCGGCCCGGCAGGACGAGACTCCGCAGTGTCGGCCCGGCAGGACGAGCCGATGGCGACGGAGCCGTGGACCGACAGTGCCCAGCCTAACGCTCGGCGGCCGCCGTCCCGGTGCTGGGACGACGGCCGCCGTGGAGGTCGACGCCGGGCTATCCCTGGGTGATGACGACGTCGTCGACGGCGGCCTCCACCAGGCTGGCGGTGGCCGCGTCGGCTGCCTGGATGAGGATCCGTACCGACTGGCCGGCGTAGCCGGTGAGGCTCCAACTGCCCGACGCCCAGGCGGCGTCGCGGTTGGTCGCGCTGCCCGACTGGGTGAACAGGGCGGTGGTGCCGCCGTTGTGCACGACGGAGACCCGGAAGAAGTCCGCGCTTGTGGCGTTGCTGCCGTGGGCGAGATACCAGGACAGCTTCAGCGTCAGTGGGCCGGTGGCGGGCAGCGTGATGGCGGGCGAGCGGACGCTTGTCGTACCGCCGTCGATGTCGTAGTCGCCTGCGGACGTACCGGCGAGTCTGCCGGTGACCAGGTTGTTCGTGCCGGAGATGGTGGCGGAGAGCTGCTTTGGGCCGCTGGAGTTGGTGGCCTGCGGGACGCCGCGCTCCCAGAGGCCGACGGTGGCGGTGTCGGTGCCGGCGGGGTTGGTGGTCCAGCCGGTGGCCGTCTCGAAGGTGTCCGACCAGATCACCGTCGCCGGGGTTCCGGCAGCGAGGGTCCACAGGGCGTACGCGGCGGCGTCGCCGGCCCGGTTCAGCACGGTGTCGGAGATGTTGCTCGGGTACGTGTCGCACGCCCGGTGGTAACAGGGGTCGAAGGCGCTCTGTGTGCCGCCCCACTTGGCCACCTGCGCTGCGGTCTTCACCCGGGACGCGCCCGCCGCCACGCCCGAGGTCTGCACGCCTATCGCGTTGAAGGGGGCGTCGTCGGAGCGGCCGGCGCCTTCGGTGTTCTCCTCGGTCTGCACGCCGATGGAGTCGTAGTACGCCTTCAGCGTCTGGCCGGGTACGGAAGTGATCCGGTTGATGAAGTAGCCACCGTTTGTGGAGCCCACCATGTCGAAGTTGAAGTACGCCTTGATCTTCGCTCGTTCCGTGCTGGGCAGGGTGTTGGCGTAGAACCTGGACCCGTTGAGGCCCTGCTCCTCGTCGGTCCAGAAGGCGAACCGGACTCGGCTGGTCAGGCTCGGATTGGTCGCCGCGAGGGTCAGGGCGATCTCCAGCAGCGTGGCCGACCCGGATGCGTTGTCATTGATGCCCGGACCGGCGGAGACGCCGTCCAGGTGCGCGCCGAACAGGTAGACGCTGTTCGGGTCCCCACCGCCGGGCCAGTCGGCGATCACGTTGGGGCCGGCTCCACTTGTGCAGCCGGAGGTGCAGTTCTGCCGTGTCACGGTGAATCCGGCGGCGACCAGTCTGTTGTACACGTAGGTCACCGAGGCGGTGTAGCCGGCGCTGGTCGAGCGTCGGTTGCCGCCGTTGGAGGTCGCGATCGTCTGGAACTGTTGCAGATGCGCCTTTGTGTTGGTCAGCGAGATGTCAGGTATCGCCAGGGTGGACGCCGCACCGGTCGTCGCGGTGGCGGTGGTCGGCGCGGCGACCACGGTGACGAGGGTCAGCGCCAGGGCCGTGCATGCACGCAACACCGAAGTGAATCGCAACGATTTCTCCTGCCGGCTAGGGAACGCCGGGATCACCGGCAGCCGCAGAGTAGGACGGCGCGAAGAATGAGGTAAACAGATCGGGCCATACCTATTTCTCCATAGCGCGACGAGTGCGAGGTGGCCGTCATTCGGCAAGCCGGGGCGGTCACGCGACTCGGCAACCATGATCGCGGAGAGCGATGATGCCAGCCGGTCGGATCGAGGATGCCGATACACTTGCCACCCTTCCGCGAGCGCAGGGCAGGTGCATGGCTGGTCGTCCGTACCGGGTTCCCCGGCCGCCGCTGGCCGTCAGCCTGGTTCTCCTCGCCGCGTTGCTGGCCGGTTGCTCGGTGGCGCGTCCCGCCGAGCCCACCCGGTTGGTGGTGCTCCAGATGAACCTCTGCAACAGCGGCATGGCGAAGGGCTGCTACACCGGACGCTCGGTCGACCGGGCCGCCGAGGTGATCCGCGCCGAACGGCCCGACGTGGTCACCCTCAACGAGATCTGCTCCGGCGACGTGGAAGCGTTGGAGCAGGCGATGACGCAGGTGCACGACGGCACCGTGGTGACCGCCTTCCAGCCGGCCCGCAACGGCCGCACCGGCGACCCGTACCGCTGCGTCAACGGGGAGCAGTACGGCGTCGGGGTGCTGGCCCACCTCGCGGCACCGGACCGTGGGCACACCGTGCACAACGGGTTCTACCCGGCGCAGGACCCGGCAGACCCGGAACAGCGGGCCTGGCTCTGCGTCGACGCCACCGACGCCTACTTCGCCTGCACCACGCACCTGGCGTACACCAGTTCGACGCTCGCCCTGGCCCAGTGCTCGCACCTGCTCGGCGTGGCCATCCCGGAGTTGCACGCCCGCGCCCGCTACCAGCCCACCGTGGTCAGCGGCGACCTCAACCTGCGGCACGGCGGCGCGCCGGACGTACGCTCCTGCGTGCCGGCCGGCTATCGGCACCGGCACGACGGCGGGGTGCAGCAGTTCATGGCCACGGCCGACATCACCATCGAGTCGACCCGGTCGATCGGCATGGCCGGCACCACCGACCACGCCGCGTTCCTGGTCACCCTCACCGCCGACCGTCCGCAGGATCCCGCCCTCTGAGCAGGGCGCTCAGTCCCACCAGAACGCCCAGGTCGGGGCGTCGACCAGGCGATCGGCGTAGGCGGGCAGCGTGCAGGGGCGCTGCCCCTGCCAGACGTTGTCCGGGCAGAAGGCGAAGTGTTCGGCGGCGATCGGCAGCGCCTCGGCGAGGTCTTTCGGCGGCGCGGCGACGCTCAGGTACAGCTCGGCGAAGCCGACGCCGATCACCCGGACCCCGAACCGCTCCTCCCAACTGCCCAACACCGCAGCGAGCTTGCCGGTGTCGTTTGTGTAGTTGACCGCGCCCTGCCAGCCCAGGGCCGCCAACGCGGCGCTGCCCCGCTCCGCGGCGACCAGGCCGAGACGCATGCTGGGCTGGGCCTGCGACAGCTGCTCGGCCCAGTGCTCCGCGTGCTGTTGCGGCGCCATCCGTGGCTGGGCCGCCGGGGCGAGGCCGGGCCAGTCCCGGCCGTACGGGGCGGTCACCGCGAGCCGCTCCGCCGGGGCGAGCATGTCTTCGGCCTCGTCGGTGTCGGTGTAGGACGCCCACCAGTCGGCGAGCAGCCGCTCGACGTCATGCTCCGCTGCGGAAAACGCCGGACGCGGCCAGAACTCGCCCTGGTCCCAGGGGCGGGACGGGTCACCGGGGAGGCTGTCCAGCAGCAACGGCCAGAGCCCGGAGTCGTCGTGTGCCGCGTGCAGCCGCGACCAGAGCCCGGCCGGCGCCGGGCCGTCGGTCAACCACAACACCGGTCGCTCACCGGCACCCTCGTCACCGCGTACCGTCCGCCCGGGCGGCAGCGGCACGGTCAGCGCACGCGGACGCAAGGCCCCGTCCGCGAACAACTCCACCAGGTCAGCGGGCATCTCGTTCAGCTGCGACGTCACGAGGCGTGAGGATAGCGACGGGGTCGGACAGTCGGTGACCGACGGGCCGGACGGCGGAATAATCGGTTGCCCGGGCGGTACGGCTCCGGCAGGGTCTGCGTCATGACGTTCTGACGGACCGCACCCCTGGCGCGCCGAGACATCTCCGGCGTCCGCCCGTGCCATCACGCCCGCCGTCCGTGCATCCTGCTTCCCAGGAGAGTCCCTTCCTTGTCTCAGCCCAGCCTGCGGCAGTCGCGTCCGCCTGCGACCGACCCGGCCACGATCACCGTTTTCGCCTCCCCCACCAGCTGGATCGAGTCCGACGCCGTCGCGCAGTGCCATCAGGTCGCCGCCCTCGACGGCATGATCCACATCGCCGCCATGCCCGATCTACATCCCGGCAAGGGCGCTCCGATCGGCGCCGCGATGGCCTCGACCGTGCTGTACCCGTTCCTGGTCGGCTCCGACATCGGCTGCGGCATCGCGGTCTTCCCGATCAAACTCAAACGGCCCGTACCGGAGAAGCTGGCCGCGCGTTTCCCCGACCTGGACCGTCCGCTGGACCCGGAGCGCGACGCCGACGATCCGGCCTGGGCCGTTCTGGCCGGCGAGATTCCCGCCGGCCACACCGAGGGCCTCGGCACGGTCGGCCGGGGCAACCACTTCGTCGAGCTGGCGCGCGTCGGCACCGTTCTCGACCCGGCGCACGCGAGCCGGCTCGGGCTGGCCGCCGGTGACCTCGTACTCGTCGTCCACACCGGCTCCCGCGGGCTCGGCGAGCGGATCCTGCGGGAACACACCGAGCGGTACGGCGCCGGCCCAGCGCCGGACCCCGACGCGTACCTGGCGAGGCACGACGAGGCCGTACGCTGGGGTGCGCTCAACCGGCGGCTGCTGGCCGCCCGGGTCGCCCACGCGCTGGGCGCCGAGCCGACCGAGCCGATCGTCGACCAGTGTCACAACCTGGTCGAGGTACGCGACGGGCGCTACCTGCACCGGAAGGGTGCGGCGCCGGGCGACGGCCGGGACGTGCTGGTCGCCGGCACCCGGGGCACCCCGTCGTACCTGGTGGCGGCGCACGCCGGGCCGGAGGCCAACCATTCGGTGGCGCACGGCGCCGGCCGCAAGATGTCCCGGGCCGACGCCCTGCGCCGGGGCCGGGTCAAGCACACCGTCGAGGAGTTGCGTCGTACGCCGGTGGGGTCCCTGGTGGTGTGCGGCGACCGCCAGTTGCTCTTCGAGGAGGCGCCGACCGCCTACAAACGCATCGAGCAGGTGATCGCCGACCTGGTCGAGCACCGACTGGCGACCCCGGTGGTGACCACGGTCCCGCTGGTCACGTACAAGACGGCCGATCCCGGTACGGCAGGGCGGCGGGACCGCCGGACGCGGGGCCGGCGGTGAGCGTGCAGCTGTTGCTCTCCGCCGGACGTGGTCCGCAGGAGTGTGCCTGGGCCCTGGCTCGCCTGCTGGGCCGCCTGGAGACCGACGCCGCTCGGCAACGGTTGCCCACCCGCCGGGTGGAAAGCGTTGCCGGTGACCGGCCCGGCACCTACCGATCGGTCGTGATCGAGATCCAGGGTCCCGGTGCCGAGGCGTTCGCCGCCACCTGGACCGGGACGCTCTGCTGGCAGGCGCCGAGCCCGTACCGGGCCGGCACCGGCCGGAAGAACTGGTACGTGACCGCCCGACCGTGCCGGGTGGACGCCGCCACCACACCGTTCGTGGAGTCGGACGTCGAGATCGTCGCCTGTCGCACCGGCGGTCCCGGTGGCCAACATCGGAACAAGGCCAGCACTGCGGTGCGGGTCACGCACCACCCCTCGGGGATGGTCGTCGTGGTCGACACCGAACGGCAGTTCAGCCTCAACCGTCGTCTCGCCCTGCACCTGTTGCGACAGCGCCTCGCGCAGGCCGACGAGGCCGCGGTACGCTCCGCCACCACGGCTCGCTGGCGCATCCACGACCAGGTGGTACGCGGCAACCCCACCCGAACCGAACGTCCCTAGTGGCGCGGTGCAGACGCGGCGGTCAGGCGTCCCAGGCGGCACGCACCAGAGCGGGAAGCAGTTGGGCGGCCGGACCGCGCAGGTTCACCTGGGCCACCGCGTCCAGCGGCGTCGGCTGCGGATTGATCTGGATCACCGTGCCACCGCACCTCGCCGCGACCTGGGGTACCTCGGCGGCCGGGCCCCAGACCAGCGCCGGGTCGGCGTGGAACGCCTCCGGTGTGGCGAGCGCCTGCGGGTCGTAGCGCCGCCACAGCCCGGTGAGGGCGTCGCGGAAGGTCGGCACCCCGCTCTCAGCCGACATGCCCGCGCCGGTGAAGACCACCACCCGTCGGGCCCGTCCAAGCAGCGCCGCAGCTTCCGCCACCGCCGGTTCCGCCATCTCACCCACTTCGCTGCTGGTAGGGACTTCGGCCGGCGTCATTCGGCGAGGATCTGCTCGCGGAGGATGTCGGCGTGCCCACAGTGCTGGGCGAGTTCCCGCAGCACGTGCAGGTAGACCCAGCGCAGCGGGAGCGGGCCGCGCCGGTTGCCGTGCACCAGGTCGTCCAGGTCGAGCGCCGCCGTCGCGCGCCGGGCCGCCGCGCAGGCCTCCCGGTGTGCCCGCTGGACGTCGGCGATGGTGTCGGCGTCGTCCAGGATGAAGGACTCGTCCGGGGTGGCGGGGATGCCGATCTCGTCGCGCGACCGGCAGCTGATCGCCTCGTCGAACCAGACCTTCTCCACGAATGTCGCATGCTTGACCAGGCCCAGCAGGGTGGTGCGGGACGGCACCAGCGACCGACGGGCCTGTTCTTCGGTCAGCCCGTCCAGGCAGGCGGTGAGCGCGGCGCGGTGCAGGTCGATGAAGAACTCGAACTGGGCCCGCAGTGGCTCGTCCCTGATGTCGTCGATAGACCGCGTTGCTGGAGAAGACATGGCCGAAGCATCCCAAGGCCGCCCTTGGACGACAACAACATACCGACGGCGGCGCGCTGCGCAGCGGCGCTGAACGCCAACGCGGCATGCAGCGTTTTGCACCATGCGCAGGACCGTGGCATGGACCGCTGCCTGATCACCTGCAAGGACCACAACCTGGCCTCCGCACGGGTCATCGAACGCCACGGCGGCGTGCTCGAGGACATCCGCGACACCGAACTCGGCCGTCTCCGACGTTACTGGGTTGAGCTGCCCAGCCGGGAAGCACCGATTTCTCGCTGAGGTCCCGGAGTAGGCGATGGTCGGCGGACCGGCAGGCCAGGATTCCGGACCTGGGCGGCGGACGTGCTCGACCGGTCCGGACGGGCCCGGGCATCGTCTGGCACATGAACGCCTCGACATTGACCTCCGGCACCGACGTACCCCGGTGGTCGGCGCTGACGCACCGCTGGCCGAGCCTGCTCGGCGTGGCCACCGCGATGCTGGTCCTGGCCAGCGGCCCGGACCGGGAGACCCTCGCGATCGTGGTCGGTGTGGCCCTGCTCTGCTATCTCGGTGCCGCCGCGCTGGACCGCCCCTGGGTGGCCTGGGCGGCCATCCCGGCCGGCGGCCTGCTGGTCGCCGCGAGCAAGCTGATCGGCCTGGTCTGGTGGGCCGGTCTCGGTATCGTCGCGGTGGTGCTGGTGGCCGTCGGCCTACTCGGTCGGGCGTCCCGACCGGCGCTCACCGCCCAGACCGCCGCCCTGATCGGGTACGGCGTGCTCGCGGTCACCGCGCTCTTCCTCGCGCCGACCGCCGGGCTCGTGCTCAGCGGTCTGGTGCTGACCGGGCACGGTGCCTGGGATCTGCTCCACTATCGACGCAACCGGGTGGTGCCCCGGTCGCTCGCCGAGTTCTGCATGCTGCTGGACGTGCCGCTGGGTATCGGTTTCCTCGTACTCGCCGCGGTCAACTGACCTTTGTGGATCATGATGCTCAACGGGCCCCTTGGACGCCTGGTAGCCGGCCCGGTAACGCGACGGTGTGACGCCGTACCGGTCGACGAACGCCTGCCGCAACGCCTCCGCCGAGGTGAATCCGCAGCGGGCCGCGATCCGGGCCAGCGGCAACCGGCTCGACGCGAGCAGTTGGGCCGCCGCCTCCAGCCGGACCGTGCGGACGTACCGGGCCGGCGTCTGGCCGAGTTGGGCGACGAAGAGCCGGGTCAGGTGACGTTCGCTCACCGCCGCCCGGGCGGCGAGCGCGGCCAGGCTGAGGTCGGCGGCCGGCGCCTCGTTGATGGCCTTGACCAGGTCCCGGACCAGGGTGTCGTCCGGCACCGGCGCGGCGAGGAACATGCTCATCTGCGCCTGGTTGCCCGGCCGGTGCAGATACGTCACCAACCCCTGGGCGACCCGCCGGGCCACCTCGCCACCGTGGTCCTCGGCCACGAAGGCGAGAGCGAGGTCGAGGGCGCTGGTGACTCCGGCGGAGGTGCTGACCGCGCCCTCGCGGATGTAGATCGGCGCCGGGTCGACCCGTACCGCGGGATAGCTGGCCGCGAGCTGGTCGGCGAACATCCAGTGCGTGGTGGCCCGGCGGCCGTCGAGGAGACCGGCGGCGGCCAGCACCGAGGCGCCGGTGCAGACCGACGCCACCCGCCGCGCCTCCCGGGCCAGCCGGCGTACGTGTCCGACCAGGCGGGCGTCCTCGGACGCGGCCAGATGTCCCTCGCCGCCAGCGACGATCAGGGTGTCGACCGGTCCGTGCAGCCGTTCGAGCGCGGCCTGGGCCGCCAGCGTCAGTCCGGACCGGCCGGTGATCGGCCGGCCGCCGGGCGAGACCACCCGGATCTCGTAGCGCGGGGTGTCCCGGCCCCGGTTCGCGTAGGTGAAGGTGGTGGCCAGGCCGGTGATCTCCAGCAGCTCGGCCTCGGGATAGCCGACTACGACGATGACCCGCGTCCCGTCCATCGCCCGACTGTAT
Source organism: Micromonospora sp. PRAS1 (assembly GCF_059553435.1). NCBI lineage: Bacteria > Bacillati > Actinomycetota > Actinomycetes > Micromonosporales > Micromonosporaceae > Micromonospora > Micromonospora sp. PRAS1. Next base: position 30,004 of record NZ_JCANNB010000022.1, on the reverse strand, counting down.
CGCCGGGCGTCGCTTGCTGGCCGGAGCTACCGGCCGGCGGCGGGGCGGAGGTGCTGCTGTCAGGGGCGGACGTGCTGCTGTCAGCAGAATCCGTGGTCCGGGGCGGCTCGGCAGGAAAGGCTGACGCCATGGGACTTGGTTTCGGCGGTGAGGTGGCCAGCTACTACCAGCGCTACCGGCGGGGCTATCCACCGGCGGTGGTGGCGGCGCTGGCGAAGGCGTTCGACCTGACGGCGCAGGACACGGTTGTCGACCTTGGCTGTGGCACGGGTCAGCTGGCCCTGCCGATCGCGTCGCGGGTGCGGGCGGTGGTCGGGGTCGATCCGGAACCGGACATGCTGACGCTGGCCCGCGATGCGGCCCGGGAGCAGGGCATCGACAACGTCAACTGGCTGCTCGGTGCCGACACCGACGTGCCCGCGCTGGTGGCGCTGCTCGGCGGTGGCTCTGTCGGTGCGGTCACCATCGGGCAGGCGCTGCACTGGATGGATCATCAGACGCTCTTCGCACGGCTTTCCGCGCTGCTGCGGCCGGGCGGAGGAGTGGCCGTGGTGACCAACGGGACACCCCTGTGGCTCCAGGACACCGCCTGGTCCCGTGCGCTGCGCGACTGCCTGGAGCAGTGGTGGGGCACCAGGCTCACGCAGACCTGCGGCACCGACGCGGCCAGCCAGCGACGCTACCGGGACAGCCTGGTCGCCGCCGGTTACGACGTCGATGAGGTCGTTGTCGAGTACGCCGATGAGATCGTCCTCGACGATGTCGTCGGCGGCGTCTACTCGGCCCTCCCCCTCGACGCCCTGCCCCCGCCGGAACAGCGCACGGAACTCGCCGCCCGGATCCGGGCGGCGTTGGAGCCGGAAACCCGGTTCCGGGAGAACGTCCGTGTCACGACGCTGTTGGGCCGGGTCCGCCGACCGGCGGTGGTTCGGCGTTCGGCCGGGCAACCGCATTGACCCTGCCGGACACCCCTCATAACCTGGGTTGAATCGATTCGACAGCGAGGAGCGGGATGAACATCGGGGAGATCGCCCGCCGCGCGGGCGTGTCCCGCAGCACCGTGTCGTACGTGTTGAGCGGCAAGCGGGCGGTCTCGGAGCCGACCCGGCAACGGATCCAGGCCGTCATCGACGAGCTGGACTACCGCCCCAACGCCAACGCCCGGGCGTTGAAGGAGGGGCGCACCCGTACCCTCGGGCTGGTCATCCCCCCGGCCAGCCAGCGCCTGACCGACATGCAGCTCGGTTTCGTCGCCAGCGTGGTCGAGGCCGCCGCCCGCGCCGACCTGGACGTGCTGCTCTCCCCCTCCGGCGGCGACCACGACCGGTCGTTCGAACGGATCGTGACGGGCCGCCGGGTCGACGGGGTGATCCTGATGGAGATCCGGTTGGAGGACGACCGGGTCACCCGGCTGCGGCAGAGCCGGTTGCCCTTCGTGACCATCGGCCGCACCGCCGAGCCGGCGGGCACCAGCTGGGTCGACGTGGACTACGAGGGACTCATCGCCCGGTGCGTCCATCACCTGGCCGATCTGGGGCACCGACATGTCGCCCTGGTGAACCGCTCGGCCGAGCTGGTCGCCGCCGGCTACGGTCCCGGCCACCGCGCGCTGGCCGGCTTCGCCCAGGCGGTGACCGAGCGGGGCCTGACCGGAGTCGACCTGTGCTGTGGTGACGACGCGCCCGCCGGTGAGGCCGCCATGACCCGGCTGTTGACCAGCCATCCGGAGGTCACCGCCGTCGCCACGATCAACGAGGCCGCGCTGCCCGGCATCCAGCGGGCGCTGGCGGCGGAGCGCCGGATGGTGCCGCGCGACTTCTCCGTCGTCGGGGTGGCCGCCACGCACTGGGCCGAGGACTTCCGCCCGCCGCTGACGGCGGCGGACGTACCCACCCTTGAGATGGGCGCGGAGGCGGTGGCGCTGCTGCTGGAACGGATCGCCGCCCCGACTGCCGGCCCCCGCCACCACCTCTACCGCCCCCCGATCTCGCTGCGCGCCAGCACCGGACCGGCCCCCCTGCCCCCGCGTTGACCAAGAGGTTCGCGTCACGGTCACGGGGGTGCGTGACGCGACCTCTTGGTCAACCGGGTCAGTGACGACGGTGGTGGTCGGCGGCGAGGAGGAGGTAGCTGCTGGCGGTCCAGGTGTATGCCCGGTCGCGCAGACCGGTGCCCGTCTCGGCGTCGAAGTTCTCCGCGAAGCCGGACTTCTCGCAGAGCGCCCGGAACCGGTGGCTGATCTCGTCGGCGAGCCCGGTGTGCCCCGCCCGGCGCAGGCCGTCCTCGATCAGAATCGTGGCCGGTGCCCAGATCGGCCCGCGCCAGTAGCCGTCGGCCGCGTAGTGCGGCGAGTCGACCGGCTCGGTGGCGAGCCCGTGTGCGGTCAGGTGGCGCTTCAGCCCACCGGCGAGCGCGGCGCTGACGTCGGCGGGCAGCTCCGCGCCGAGGACGATGGGCATGAGGTCGAGCAGGCTGCTGCTCGACCGGGCCCGACCGTCGCGCGCGCTCCGGGCGGTGAACCGCTGCCCGTCCCACAGCTCGCCCAGCAGTTCGGCGCGGATGCCTGCGGCGGTACGGCTCCACCGCGCCGCCTCCTCCGGTAGCCGCAGCTCCGCGGCCAACTCGGCGAGCTGGTGCAGTTGCAGTAGCAGCAGCGCGGCGAGATCGGGGGTCTCGATGACCCGCTCGCCGTCGAAGGTGGTGGCGTTGTCCCAGCCGCTGTCGTTGCCGTGCTGGTAGTGCGGCAGCTGGTGACCCGGCACCCGACGGTGGTCGAGCCAGAAGCCGGTCCAGCGCGCGAGCCGCTGGTACGCGTCGGACAACTGGTCGCGGGAGAGCGGACGGTTCAGTCGCCGCCGTAGCTGCCGCAACGCCCAGCCGTGCACGGGTGGTTTGACGTAGTTGTGCAGTACCTCCGAGTGGGCGACGGAGTCCGGCAGCGCCCCCGTCGGGTCCTGGTGGTCGAACGGCAGCTGGAACTGGTCCCAGGCCAGTTCCGCGTCGGCCCCGGCGAGGGCCAGCGCGTTGAAGCAGTGGTCCCAGCTCCACACCTTGTTCATCCAGTGCTTGGACATCAGCACGGCGGGGCGGGCGAGGAACCCGGCCGGCGCGACCGTTGCCGACCAGAGCACGTACGCGGCCAGTTCCGCGGCGGGTGTCTCCGGGCCGCGCCAGGGTGCCAGCGCGTCGACGAAGCTCGCGAAATCGGCGGCCATCGACCGGACGAGCTGGTCGAAGTCCCGGCCGGCCGGGTACCGGCTACGGGCGGTCCGGTACTCCTCGACGGCGATCTCCCACGGCTTGTCGCTCGGCAGGACCAGGGCCCGCTCGGCGGTACCGAGCGCCTCAGCACCCACCGCCCGCAGGTCGCCGGCGAGCGGGGTGACCCGGTAGCGGCGGCCGGTCTCGTACGAGGTGAGGACGTACGAGCCGGTGACCGGGTCGGCGTAGAGATAACTGCCGCTGAACGGGGTGAGGGTGTCCCGCGCGGCGGCGATCCGTAGACCGAGGCCACGGCCGCGCAACCGGACGGCCTCCGGGCCATCGTAGGTCAGCTCGATCAGGCCGCCCTGGTGGCGCCAGGTCAGCAACGCCGGGGTGGCCGTCACCGTGGCGTCGGCGGTGGGTGTGAGTCGGAGCACCGGATGCATTCCGGTCTGGTGGGAGACCAGGTGCAGGTCGTGGGCGTGGGTGTGCGCGGCCACCACCGGGGAGATGCTGAACCAGGATCCGCGATGGCTGAACGGGATGTCCTGGATGGAAAACGTCGGGCCGGTGCGGACGACGGTCATGGGCGCGGACTGCCTTTCCTGGTACGGCTGATGCGGTCGGCGCGTCGGTGCGCTCGGCGGGGTGGGTGCGTGCGGCACGGTCGGCTCAGTCCTTGACGGCGCCGGCGGTGACCCCGGCGGCGACGTAACGCTGGGCGAGGACCAGCAGCACGGTGGTGGGGATGGAGGCCACCACAGCGGTGGCCATGATCGCGTTCCACTCCTGGTTGTTGTTGCCGATGTACTGGTAGATGCCGAGCGTGACGGGCCGGTGATCGCCGCCACCGGCCAGGGTGGAGGCGAAGATGAAGTCCGACCAGGCCCAGAGGAACGCGAACAGTGCCACGGTCACGATCGCGTTGCGGCTGACCGGCAGCACCACCGACCAGAACGTACGCAGCCGGTTGGCGCCGTCGACGTGTGCGGCCTGGAGCAGGTCGTCCGGTATCCCCGACATGAAGGCGGTGAAGATCAGCACGGCGAACGGCACCGCGATCGTCGAGTCGGCCAGGATCAGCCCGGGCAGGGTGTTGAGCACCCCGAGGTTGAGGTAGATGGCGTAGAAGCCCATCGCCATGATGATCCCGGGGATCATCTGCGCGATCAGCAGGACGAACCGGACCGCGCCGCCACCGGGTGGCCGGAGCTTGGCCAGCGCGTACCCGGCGGGGGCGGCGAGGGCCAGGGTGAGTGCCACGGTGCCGAGCCCGACCACCAGGCTGGTGCCGACGTACGGCAACTGCTGGGTGAGCACCGCCCGGTAGCCGTCGAGCGTGCCGTCGACCGGGAAGAGGTGCGGTGGGCTCTTGCGCAGGTCCTGGTCCCGGGTGAACGAGACATTGATCATCCAGTAGACGGGCAGGAGCATCAGCCCGGTCAACAGGACTCCGAGCCCGGTCCGCCACCAGTCACGCGTCGCCCGGTTCATCGCAGCTGCTGCCTCCGCTCGTAACCGATGTAGACCGCTCCGGCGCCGACCGCGAGGATGATCAGCAGGTTGCCCACGGCCGCCCCGGGCCCGAACTCGGGTAGCAGGTTGCCGAAGCCCAGGCGGTACGACCAGGTGGCCAGGGTCGTCGACGAGTCGGTGGGGCCACCCCTGGTCATGATCCAGATCAGGTCGAAGACCTTGAGCGTGTAGATCAGCCCGAGCAGCAGCGTGATTGCCGAGACCGGGCGCAGCAGCGGCCAGGTGATCCACCGGAAGCGTTGCCAGCCGCTCGCCCCGTCCAGCGCCGCCGCCTCGTGGAGCTGGCGTGGAATCGCCTGCACTCCGCTGTAGAGCACGACGAGGTTGAACGGGATGCCGATCCAGATGTTGGCGATGATCACCGAGAGCAGCGACCACCGGGGCGAGGTCAGCCAGTTGACCGGGTCCACGCCGACCACCGCGAGCGCCGCGTTGACCAGGCCGGCCTCGCTGTTGAGCAGCCACGACCAGGTGGAGGCCGACACGATCAACGGCAACAGCCACGGTACGAGGAACAGCGCGCGCAGCGTACGGGAGAGCGGGAAGTGCCGGTGGAAGAAGAGCGCCAGTGCCAGGCCGATGGTGAACTGGAAGACAAGTGACACGACTGTGAAGACCGCGGTGTGCAGCACCGCCGGGGCGAACGTCGGCGCGGCCAGCACCTCGCGGTAGTTGTCCAGCCCGGCGAAGGGCGCACCGCCCTGGACGAACGAGCGGACGGTGTATTCCCGCAGGCTCAGCTCGATGTTGCGGTACAGCGGGTAGGCGTAGAAGGCGACCAGGTAGCCGACGATCGGGGCCAGGAACGCCCAGGCCGCCCACCGGGCACCGGCGGCACGTCGGTGTGGTGGGCGTCCCGTCGGAGTGGCGGTCACCGACCCGCCGCACGCTGCGCGGCCGACAGCGCCTCCTGCGGCGGCTGGCCGCCACTGAGCGCGGACTGCACCGCCGTCCAGAGCGGCTCGGAGATCTTCGGGTACCGGGTGCCGAGGTCGTCGCCGGTACGGCCCTTGGCCGCCCGGACCGCGTCCACCCAGACCTTCAGCTCGGCGTTCGCCGCCACCTGCTGGTCCTGCACGGCGGCCACCGGGGCGATATAGGAGAGCGTGCTGTCCGTGGTGATCAGGTTGTCACCGCTGGTCAGGCAGGTGACGATCTGCTGCGAGGTGGCGTACCGGTCGGTGTCGCCCTGCACCGGGATGGAGATGAACTCACCGCCGGTGGGGGCCGGTGCGGTGCCGCCCGAGCGGGCCGGGATGGGGATGATGCCGTACTCGAAGTCTAGCTTCGCCGCGTTGGCCAGCTGCCAGGTGCCGTTCTCACCGAACGCGTAGTCACCGCTGGCGAACTCCTGCCAACTGGTGGTCTGGGTGTTGTTGATTACGGAGTTCGGCGCGTGGCCGGCGGCCAGCCAATCGGTCCACAGGGTCAGCGCCGACACCGCCTGCGGCGAGTCCAGGGCGGTCAACTGGGCGCCGGCGCCCCAGAACCAGGGCAGGAACTGGAAGCTGCCCTCCTCGGTGCCGATCGCGGAGAAGGTGATGCCCCGCTTACCCGCGGCCTTGACCTTGACCAGCGCCGCGGTCAGCGACGACCAGTCGGTCACCGTGGCGATGTCCACGCCCGCCTCGGTCAGCAGGTCCTTGTTGTAGTAGAGCGCGAGGGTGTTCGCGCCGATCGGCACGCCGTACGTCCTGCCGTCGCGCTGCCCGGCGCCGAGCAGGTTGGGCTCCATCGCCGACACGTCGAGGTTCGTCTCGTCGGTCGTGGTGAGCGCGCCCGCCTCGGCCAGGGTGCTGATCACCGGGTTGTCGATGACCAGCACGTCCGGAGAGTTGCCCTGCTGCGCGGCGAGCAGCGCCTTGTTGGTCAGGTCGGTGGTGTCGTAGCCGGTGCGTTCGATCGTCACCCCGGCCGAGGAACCGCAGCTCTGGAGCAGCCGCACCCAGTCGGAGTCGTCGGTGAACTGCGGGTACGGGTCCCAGATGGTGTACGCCCCGCCGGCTGAGGCCGACGGATCGTCCGCGGAGCAGGCGGTGGCCGGGCCGGCGATGACGACGGCCAACAGGGCGGCGCCCACCGCGCGCCCTCGCCGGATGGAACGTGTCATGAGACGCCTCCTTCGAACCGATTCGCCGAATCGGTTCGGCCGACGATAGGCCCGCCCGGCAAATCCGGTCAAGAGAGTCGACGGGCCATCCCCTGAGCGCCGCAAGAAACCGATGCTTCACCCGAATGACACGACGTTGACATCCATCACTGCCAACTCCTACGCTCCCAGCGAATCGGTTCGCCACACCCCTGCACCCGGCAGGAGCGCGCTTCCGTCCCGAAGGAGTCCCCCGTGAAGCTCCCCCGCACGAGCAGACCAGGACCCGTCCGCCGCATCGTCGCCCGACTGACGGTCGGTGCCCTGGCGGCGACCGCCGTCGGCGCGGTCGCGACACCGGCCCGCGCCGCCGACGAGTCGATAAGCGTGAACTTCTCGGTGACCAGTGGCACGCCGACGTACCGGGCGGCCGGCTGGATCTACGGCATGACCGAGAACGCCGCCGGCCCGCCCGATCACTTCTACCGGGACGTCAAGTTCCGGTACATGCGCGCCGGTGGCGCACAGTTGCCCGGCAGCGGCTGGGTCGGCGGAAACTACGAACGCCGGTGGAACTCCACCCTGGCCCAGGCCCGCCGCACCGCCACGCTCGGTGGCGAGTTCATCCTCCTGCCGCACGACCTGTGGGGTGCGGACGGTGCCGCTATCTCCCGCTTTCCCGGCGACAACGGCAACTGGACCGACTACGACAACTTCCTCAACCGGGTGATCAACGACGTCCGCGCGGCCGGGTTGACCGTGCAGTGGGACATCTGGAACGAACCCAACATCACCCTGTTCTGGAACCGCCCGATCTCCCAGTACTTCGAGCTGTGGCGGCGTACCTACCAGCGCATCCGGGCCGAGTTCCCCAACCAGCTAATCGTCGGGCCGAGCTGTGCCTGCGTACCGTCGACCAACCACACCTTCTGGAACCAGTACCTGGACTTCGTCCGCTCGACCAACACCGTGCCGGACATCATCAGCTGGCACTCGCTGCCCGGCGACCCGGTGGCAAACGTCGCCGCCGCCAACGCCACCCTCGACCCGCGCGGCATCCCGCACCCCCGCCCGTACCAGATCAACGAGTACGCCGCGCCCGACGAGCAGAACCCCGCCGACGGCGCGTGGTACATCTCGCGGCTGGAACGCGCCCGCGCGGACGGACTGCGGGCCAACTGGGCCAGCGCCGGCAACCTGCACAACGACCTCGGCAACCTGCTGGTACGCAACTCGGCCGGGCAGCACCAGCCCAAGGGCGAATGGTGGGTCTACCGCTTCTACGCCTCGCAGACGGGGCAGATCGTCTCGGTCACGCCGAGCCCGTCGTACGACGCCTTTGCCACCAAGACGGCCGGGACGGCGAAGGTCCTGATCGGCGGGGGTCGGACCACCGGCAACCTCACCGTCAACCTGCAACGGCTGGACACCACCAGCGGCATCGTGCAGAACAACCAGGTGCGCGTGCTGGTGCAGCGGATCCCGAACAACGGCGGCGGCGCGGTCCAGGGCCCGATCACCGTCTCGTCAAACGTGGTCACCGTGAGCGGCAACAACGCCACGGTCACGCTGCCCTACACCAACCAGACCGACACGTACACCCTGACGCTGCTGCCGCCCGCCGAGGGCGGCTTCCAGTCGGTGGCGGTGGCCCAGCACTCCCAGCAGTGCCTGGACAACACCGACCGGGCGACCGGTGACGGCAACGTCCAGCAGCAGTTCCACTGCGACGGCGGCGACCAGCAGCTGTGGAACTTCCGGCCGGTGGCCGGCGTGGCGAACACCTTCACGGTGGTGAACCAGCAGAGCGGCAAGTGCCTTGACGTCAGTGGTGTCTCCACCGCCGACGGTGCGGCCGTGCACCAGTGGAGCTGCCACAGCGGCCTCAACCAGCAGTTCACCCTGCGCAAGGTGACCTATCCGGGCAACGACTCGCACGACTACCAGCTCGTGGCCCGACACAGCAACAAGTGCGTGGACGTCAGCACCATCTCCACCGCGCCCCGCGCCCCGATCCACCAGTGGACGTGCAACCCGGCGGGCCAGGGCAGCCCGCTCAACCAGACCTGGCGGCTCTGGGGCCGGTGACCGCCGATCACCGCCGGTGAACAGTCGACCAGCTGCGGCGGCCCCGTCCGATCCGAGGACGGGGCCGCCGTGGCCGTCGACGCGGTGGCCGGGTCAGGCCGGCAGGCGCCAGACCTGGTTGGCACCGACCTGAAGAGTGTTGACGAGCGTCATCCGACGGTGACCGAGTAGGACCCGGTGACCACCTCACCGCTGCCGGTGAAGATCTCCGGTCCGGCTTGGACGCTGGTCAGATACTTCGAGCTGCTCATCCAGCCCCGGGAGACCACGTCATTTGTGAAGTCGCGGATGTTGAGCGTCGCATTTGTGGTGTTGCTGGTCCGCACGTACGAGTAGACGTTCCAGGTGCCGACATAGCCGCGCCACACCTCCCAGGTGGTGCCGGCGATGGTGACGGTGCCCTGCCGGCTGCCGGCCGGGTAGGCGTTGGAACGGTACAGCCAGATCATCAGCTCGTCGGTGGGCTGGTCCGCCGAGCCCGGGTTGGCCATCGGGTGGTACCACATGTCGTACGCGACGTTCATGTTGCCGCTGCCGGTGACGCTGAACTGCCAGGAGGTGTTGACGTTGCGGTTGGCCGAGATCTGCACCGGCAGGCCGGTGTTCGGACGCCGCCAACCCCAGTGCCAGCCGAGGATCGCGGCGGCGTACGACTTGACGCTGCTGGCGCTGCCGCTCCAGGTGTAGCTGGTCCCCCACCGGATCTGATCCCCCGATCCGCCGGTGGTCCAGATGCACTGGCTGCCGGTGGCGCCGGTCGAGCCCCACTGGTTGTTGGGGATCCAGTACTTGCCGATGTCGATCAGGTCGCTGCTGTTGCAGAGCCGGCCGGAGGGCGGGTAGTCGCCGGCCGGCGGTGAATTGCTTGGCGGTGGCGTCGGGGTCGGTGTCGGGCCGGGGTTGCTGGATCCGGTGCAGGTCACCCCGTTGAGCGTGAACGCGGTGGGCACCGGGTTGCTGCCGGTCCACGAGCCGCTGAAGCCGAAGCTCGCGGTCCCGTTGGTGCCGATCGCGCCGTTGTACGACACGTTGGTCGCGGTCACCTGGACACCGCTCTGGGTCACGGTCGCGTTCCACGCCTGTGTGACCCGTTGACCCGCACCGTACGACCAGGCGAGCCGCCAGGACGACAACGGGTCACCGAGGTTGGTGATGGTCACGTCGGCGTTGAAGCCGCCCTGCCACTGAGCGGAGACCGCGTACCGGACGGCGCAGCCGACCGCTGCGGCATGGGCGACGGCCACCCCGACGGCGGCGGTGACAACGGTGACGGCCGCCGTGGCGGCACACAGGGCGAGGCGTCTACTTTTCGCCATTACTCTCTCCTTCGGTCCGGACCGCCGGCCGAAGCTGCCCCGATGTTCGCGTTCACTCACGACGGTTCTGTCCGTCCGATCAGGCGTGATCACGTACGGCTGCGGCAGTCGGCGGCGGCGCGTGCGGCGGCCAGCCAACGCATCGATGCAGGTTCCGACCGCCTAACAGCCCAACTCGCCCGGCGACTGTGCCCGAGTAGCCGCCCGGCGGACACGACGCCGGCTCGACCGCCATGCCCATCATCGATAAGTATCGTTGTGAAGGTACGACAATCGTCGGATGGCCGTCAACGAGCGCCGACGGGCAGGCAGGCAGCAACGCTGCCCTGGAGTTATCGGCTCGTCACCCTAAGATCTACCCGCATGACGGACTCCGCCGCCACCTTCCGCAATCCCGTCGTCCCGGGTTTCCACCCCGATCCGAGCATCTGCCGGGTGGGCGAGGACTACTACCTGGTCTGCTCCAGCTTCGAGTACTTCCCCGGCGTACCCATCTTCCACAGCCGCGACCTGGTCAACTGGCGGCAGATCGGCAACGTGCTCGACCGCCCGAACCAACTCGAACTGCCGCCGGACACGCACGCCTCGGGCGGCATCTTCGCGCCGACCATCCGGTACCACGACGGCCGGTTCTGGATGGTCACCACAAATGTCAACATCGGCCGACACCTGCTGGTCACCGCCACCGACCCGGCCGGTCCGTGGTCGGATCCGGTCTACTTCGAGCTGCGGCACGTCGATCCGTCGTTGGCCTGGGACGACAACGGCGACTGCTGGCTGACCGTGTCTGGAGTGGAGTCGTACCGGATCGATCCGTTGGCCGGCACGGTCCTGGAAGGTCCGGTGCCGGTGTGGTCCGGCACCGGCGGGCAGTACCCGGAGGCCCCGCACCTGTACCGGATCGACGGATGGTGGTACCTGCTGGTCTCCGAGGGCGGTACGCACACCGGGCACGCCGTCTCCATCGCCCGCTCCCGCGACATCCGCGGTCCGTTCGAGCCGGGACCGGCCAACCCGTTCCTCACCCACCGCAGCACCGACCAGCCGATCCAGGCGACCGGCCACGCCGACCTGGTCCAGGCCGTCGACGGAAGCTGGTGGCTGGTGCTGCTCGGCATCCGCGCCAAGGGCCATTGGCCGCCGTACCACGTACTCGGCCGGGAGACCTTCCTGGTGCCGGTGCGGTGGGTGGACGGTTGGCCGTTGGTCGACCCGGTCGAGGAGGTGATGGCCGCCCCCGCCGGCAGCCCGCCCGCGCTCGCCGCCGCCCCCGGTCCCGGTGGGCACCGCGACGACTTCGACGACGCGACGCTGGCGCCGGGCTGGGTCTCGCTGCGAAACCGGCCGGCGACGAGCTGGTCGCTCACCGAGCGACCGGGCTGGCTCACCCTGCACGCCGTCGGCGACACCCTCGACCGGGCCGGGGCGACCATGGTCGCCCACCGGCAGCTGCACCACGACTGCCGGGCCGGCGTCCTCGTCGACCCCGGCGCCGGGCGGGCCGGGTTGACCCTGCGCATCGACGAGGCACACCACTACGACCTGGAGGTCTCCGACGGCAGCGTGCGGGTCGTCGGCCGGGTCGGACCGTTCCGCCAGGTGTTCGGCGAGCTGCCGGTGCCGGCCGGGCCGGTCGCGCTGACGATCGCCACCAGGACCTCCGACGTGCTGCCACCGACGGTGACCGCCGCCGACCAGGTGACGGCGGACGGGGCCCCCTTCGGCGTACGCTCCGCCGCCTCCGACACGGTCAGTTTCGAGGTGGCGACGGCGGACGGGCCGGTCGTCCTGGCCGAACTCGACGGCCGCTACCTCTCCACCGAGGTCGCCTCCGGCTTCACCGGTCGGGTCTTCGGCCTCTACGTCACCGAGGGCAGCGCCGCCTTCGACTGGTTCGACTACCAGCCGACGCCGCCCGACGGTGACTGACCACGTCGCCGCGGCGCCAGCGGATGGCATCGAGCGGGGACGACAGGTTAGCCTGCCCTAACTATCGAGCGTGAGGCGGGCGCATGAGGCAATCCACGGGGCGATTGATCGGCCAGATGTTCTGGCGCCAGCGTCGGGACACCTCCCTCTGCGCCCTCTTCTGGTCCCTGCACCAGGTGTGCGAGGCGCTCGTCCCGGTGGCGATCGGCCTGGTGATCGACCAGGCCGTCGGCACCGGGTCGACCTCCGCGATGGCCTGGTCCGTCCTGGGCATCTTCGCGCTGTTCACCGCGCTCACCATGGGCTGGCGGTCGGGCTTCTGGTTCCTCTCCAGGGCGGTGGCGGAGGAGTCGCACCAGTTGCGGATGCGGGTGGTCCGGCGGGTCGCCGGTGGCCGGGGAATCCGTACCGGACGCCAGAGCGGCGAGTTGCTCTCGATCGCTACCTCCGACACCCAGGGCACCGCCGACCTGCTCGAACTGGGCAGTCGGGGGGTCAGCGCCCTCGTCGGCCTGACGGTGTCGACGATCGTGCTGTTGCGGATCGACTGGTCGCTCGGACTCGGGCTGGTGGTGGGCGTGCCGATTCTGGTGCTCGGGCTCAACGCGCTCGGGCCGGTCGTGGGGCGCCGTACCGCAGCACAGCAGGAGGCCGTCGGCCGGGCCGCCGCCACGGCGGCCGACCTGCTGCGCGGGCTACGACCGCTGCGCGGCGTCGGTGGCGTCGACGAGGCCACCCGCCGCTACCGTACGGCCAGCCGTACCTCGCTGCGCGCCGGCGTGGGCACGGTCAAGGCCGGTGCCGTGTTCATCGGCGCGTCCACCTTCACCACCGGGCTGCTGGTCACCGCCGTGGCCGCCCTGGCCGGCTGGTTCGCGCTGGAGGGGCGGATCACGGTCGGGCAGCTCATCACGATCGTCGGGCTGGCCACGTTCATCACCGATCCGGTGCTCAATCTCGCCGACTGCGTCTTCCGGTTGGCGACGGCACGCGCCAGCGCGGCCCGCGTGGCCGAGGTGCTCACCGCCCCGGAGGAGGGGCTGTCCGGGACGCGGACGGCCCAGCCCGGCACACTGGCCCTCGACGCGGTGCACGCGCCGAACCTGGCCGGCGTCGACCTCGCCGTCGCCCCGGGTGAGCTGGTCGGCATCGTCTCCGGCGACGCCGGCACCGCCGACGACGTCACCGACCTGCTCTCCGGCGCGCGAGCGCCCGAGGAGGGCGAGGTGACGCTGGCCGGTACGCCGATGCGGGAGCTGGCGCTCGCCTCGTTGCGTCGAACGGTGCTGGTCGAGCCGCACGGGGTCGACCTGTTCGGGGCGACCCTGCGCGAGGTGCTGCAGACCGGCGACGATCGCGACGACGCCGCGCTGACCGCCGGCCTGACGGCGGCCTCCGCCGACGATGTGCTCGCCGACACCGCCGGTCTGGACCGCGACCTGGTCGACCACGGACTGAACCTCTCCGGTGGCCAGCGCCAGCGCATCGCCCTGGCCCGCGCGCTGCTGGCCGACCGGCCGGTCACCGTCTTCCGCGACCCCACCACGGCGATCGACGCGGTCACCGAGCACGCCATCGCCGACGGGATACGCGCCTACCGGACGGGCGACGGTCGCTCGACCGTGCTGGTCACCACCAGCGCACCGCTGCTCGACCGCTGCGACCGCGTCGTCTTCCTCCGCGACGGCCGGGTGGCGGCCGCCGGACGTCATCGCGAACTGCTAGCCGATTCCTCGTACGCGGAGGTGGTGCTGCGATGACCCCGACCAGTGGTGCTGCGATGACCACGGACCCCACGATCCTGCCGGTGGCGACCGGCCGGGTGACGCTCGCCGCCTTCTGGCGTGCCCTGCGGCGCTATCCGCTGCTCGCCTGGACCTCGGTGCTGGCGGCGACCGCTGCGAGTGTGGCGGCGGTCGTCGTGCCGATCCTGCTCGGTCGGCTCGTCGACCTGGTGGTGGCCGGCGACACAGTCGAATCGCTGCTGCTCACCTCGGCCTGGATCCTGGGCGCGGGCCTGGCCGCCGCAGTGCTCACCGGCACCGCCAACTGGCTGGTCACCGAGTGGGGCATGCGGGCCTGCGCCGATCTCCGTGAGGAGGTGCTCGACCGGGCGCTGCGGATGGACGCGGCCCGGCTGGAGAGCGCCGGGGCGGGCGACGTCGCCTCCCGGGTCACCGAGGACGTGGAGCGGGTGACCGACTCGGTACGACTGGCGGCCGGAATCTTCACCGCGCTGGTCACCGTCGTCATCACCTTCGCCGGTTTCGCCTCGCTCGACTGGCGCATCGCCGCAGCGTTCCTGGTCGTCTTCCCGGTGTACGTGCTGAGTCTGCGCCGGTTCGTGCCCCAGGCGAAGCGGCTCTACGCCGACGAGCGGCAGGCCGCGGCGGTCCGTACGCAGAGCATGCTCACCACCTTCACCGGGGCCCGGACGGTGCACGCGTACGGCATGCAGGAACGCCAGAACCGACGGGTGGACGAGGCGTCGCGGAATGCCGTGGTCGCGCGGCTGCGTGCCGTCCGTGGCTTCCTCTGGTTCGCCAACACGATGAACTACGCGGAGGCGATCGGGCTCACCGCCGTGCTGCTCACCGGCTTCCTGCTGGTCCGCGCGGGCGACAGCACGGTCGGCGACGTCACCGCCGCCGCCCTGCTCTTCCACCGGCTCTTCGGGCCGCTCGGCATGTTGTTGATCTCGTTCAACGACATCCAGTCGGCCGGCGCCGCGCTCGCGCGGCTCGTCGGTATCGCCGGGCTCGACGTGCCCGCAGCTCGGCCGGCGGGTCCGGTCTCCCCGTGGCGCCCGGCGGGCATCACCGCTACGTCGGTCGGGCACCGCTATCCGGGTGGCCCGCCGGTCGTACAGGATGTTTCGATCGAGATCGCCGAGGGTGAGTCGTTGGCGATCGTCGGTGCGAGCGGGGCCGGCAAGACGACCCTCGCGGCCATCCTCGGTGGTGTCTTTCCCGCCGCCGACGGCGAGGTGCGGTTGGGTGGCCGCCCGATCGACGAACTGCATCCGGCCGAGCTGCGCCGGACCGTCGGTGTCGTCACCCAGGAGGTCCATGTCTTCGCCGGGCCGCTCGCCGACGACCTCCGGTTGGCCGCGCCCGACGCGTCCGACGAGGACCTGCACGCCGCGTTGAAGCTGGTCGGTGCCGCCGACTGGGTCACCGCGCTGCCCGACGGGCTGGCGACCCGGGTCGGCGACGGCGAGCATCCGCTCACCGCCGGTCAGGCGCAACAGGTGGCGCTGGCCCGGGTCGCCCTGCTCGACCCGCCGATCGTGGTCCTCGACGAGGCGAGTGCCGAGGCCGGCAGCGCGGGCGCCCGGCAGCTCGAACAGGCAAGTGCAGCCCTGATCCAGGGGCGCACGGCCATCGTGGTCGCGCACCGGCTCAGCCAGGCGCACGCCTGCGACCGGATCGCCGTGATGTCGCACGGCCGCATCGTCGAACTAGGCACCCCGGCAGAGCTGGTCGCCGCCAATGGCCGCTACGCCACCCTCTGGTCCGCCTGGCACCGCTAACCCCCACCCCACCCGTCCCCCACCCCCCTCGCCCCGTCGATCTTGCACTTTCGGTCGCCGACAAGAGGGGAATGTCCGTTATGCGGGGGCGGAAAGTGCATGATCGCGGAGACGAGAGTCGGCCGTGCGGGTGAGAGCGCACGGCCGACTGCAAGGGGTGGGTCGGGTCAGCCTGCGGTGCAGGATCGGATCTGCGGCCGGGCGCTGGAGTTGCCATTCATCATCGTGGTGAAGCCGAAGGTGTTGCCGCTGCCGTTGGAGCGCATCGTCATCACGTTGCCGCTGCTGTCCCAGGTGGGGTTGCCACTCCAGGTGCTGGAGATCTTCTGCGGCGCGGTGATGACGACGACCACCGACCAGGTGCTGGCCCCGCTGACCGTCACCGAGGTGTTGTAGCGGTCACCCCAGACCTGGCCGGGCGTGATCGTCGCGGTGCACCCGCCACCGGTGGGCGGCGGCGTGGTCGGGTTGCCGGTGGGCGGCGGGGTGGTGGCCGTGGGCGTGGGGTTCGGGCCACTGCCGCTGTTCAACGCGTTCAGTACGGCGTCGTAGGCGGCCTTCTTGTTGCCGTTGCGGTCGAAGAGCAGCGGGTTCTCGCTGGCACGCCACGAGTCGGAGTCGCGGATGCCCCAGACGGTGATGCCCTTGCAGCGCGCGACGGCGAGACAGTCGTTGACGACGTTGCGGTACGCGTCGACCGGCGCGTTGCGGATGTCCAGCTCGGTGATGTGCACGTCGACGCCGAGCGCGGCGAAGCTCGACAGCGTGGTGCGGTAGTTGCTCGGGTAGTTCGAGCCGCCGGTGAAGTGCGACTGGAGGCCGACGCAGTCGATTGGCACGCCACGGTTCTTGAAGTCCTGGACCATCCGGTAGACGGCCTGGGTCTTGGCGTCGTTCCAGTTGTCGATGTTGTAGTCGTTGTAGCAGAGCTGGGCGTTCGGGTCGGCCTGACGTGCGGCGCGGAAGGCCGCCTCGATCCAGTCGTTACCGGTGCGCTGGAGGTTGGAGTCGCGACGGGCACCGCTCGAACCGTCGGCGAACGCCTCGTTCACCACGTCCCACCAGGCGATCTGGCCACGGTAGTGGGTGGCGACCTGGGTCACGTGGTTGAGCATCGCGTTGCGCAGCGTGGTGCCGGACATGTTCTGCATCCAGCCGGGCTGCTGGGCGTGCCAGGCCAGGGTGTGCCCCCGGACCTGCATACCCCGGCTGCGCGCGTGCTGGACGAGCCGGTCGCCGTTGGCGAAATTGAACTGCCCCTGCTGCGGCTGAAGCGCGTCGATCTTCATCTCGTTCTCGGCGGTGACCTGGTTGAACTCGCGGTTCAGGATGGTCGTGTACGCCGAGTCGTTGAGCCTGCTCACCGCGACGGCGGTGCCGAAGTACCTACCGCGCTCAGCCGCCGAGGCGCCCAGGGTGCTCGCTGCGCTGGCGTTGCCGGGCAGCGCCACGGCACCCGCCGCTGCCAGCAGGCCGACGGCCGACAGGACGAGCGCCGCGCGCAGTCCTCTCGGCCGTCCCGGCGCTCGGGAAGAGTCCTTAAGCATCTGACGCTCCTTCCGGGTCCGGTGGCCCGGTTCGGGCAGCATGAATCCGGACGTGCGGGGGGATAGGGGTGATGCCCGTGAATCCCTGACAAAGGGATCACATCGGCCTTTCTGGCCGGAAGTATTGCAGCGATGTTTCACGCACGTCAATAACTTCCGGAAGTTAAACCGCAACTTCCGAAGCCACCCCGGGGGTACGAAGACCGCCGCATTGCACCCGGGACCAGGCGGGCTCGTCGCGGCCGGAGCTACCGTGCGGCGATCGCGACACTCGTGTTCGAGACCGCGCCGGTGACACTCTGCGGCCTCGCCGGCTTCTCGCCTTAGTGAGCGTCCGGGAACTCCGGTTACCAGTTGCCGGTGCGGGCGAGGCGGCGTGACATGACCATGATCATGGCGATGTGGATCACGCTGCGTTTGACGATCTGGACGCTCAGGTGCAGGACGGTGCGGGCCCAGACGAGCAACCGTCCGGTGTATCCGGCGTCGGCCCAGACCAGCGTGATGGTGGTGAAGCGTTCCCGGAGTCGGGCCAGTAGCCGGTGGGCGGCGTCGCGGTCCTGCCTTGCGGCCATCGTGACGATCACGGCCAGCAACAGGCCGCCGGTGTCCACGGCGAGGTGCCGTTTCGTTCCGTTGATCTTCTTGCCCGCGTCGTAGCCGCGACGGGTGCGGGGCACGGTGTCCGCACCGCGCACCGGCTGGGAGTCGATGATCGCCGCGGTCGGTTGCAGGTCACGGCCCTCGTACACGCGGACCAGGTCGCGCAGCGCGTCATGGACGGCCTGCCACACGCCGGCCTTGGCCCAGACGCGGAACCGGTCGTAGACAGTGGTCGGTGGCGGGAACCCGACTGGTAGTTGCCGCCACGCAATCCCGCCCCGCACCAGGTAGAAGATCGCGTCCAGGATCAGACGACGGGAATGTTTCTCCGGCCGCCCACCCCGCCCGCCGGTGTTGCCCGGCGCCGGCAGCAACGGCTCGATGATCGCCCACTGGGCGTCAGTCAGCGATGACGACGGGTAGAACCCGCAGGTCGACGGTGCACGCCCACCGGATGGGCCGGGCATGACGAGCAGACACACGCAGGCGACAATGACACCACGAGCTCCTGGTGAACGGCTGGCCTAGACAACCGCCGATCCACCAGGAGCTCGCCTCATACCGACCCGCTACACGCCGCGCTTCACCGCCTTGTGACATCCACCCAACCGAGTTCTCGGACGCTCACTTAGTGTGACCGGCAATAGGGCGGGTCAGGGTACGGGTGTTGGTCCTGTCGAGCTGAGCGCATTGACGGATCGCGGCTTGCCGGCGGGGTGACGGTGGGCGTTGCGTCGTGTGATGGCGTAGACGGCTCAGCTCGACAGGGACCGCGGAAGGGTGTGCCGGCGTCGGGCCGCCCGGCAGTGGGCCGAGCTGTGGGCGGCGGTGAGCGACGCGGGGCGGCGGCGAGACACCACGGACGGCCTATTGCCGGTCGCACTTAGACCTAGCGCTACGCAAGCTGCCTGACCTCCGCCCGGCGGCAGCACCAGTCGGACCCGGCCGAGATCCGGCTGCCGTTCAGCTTCCGGAAGGGATCGGGCAGCCGGGACCTGCCCGGTGGCGACAGCGGGTCGGGCATCGGGCAGTCGGCCCCCCTCGTCCTGCACGGGCGTGACGGCGGCGAGCCCTCAGGTGTCATAGGGTTTCCGGAGACTTCCGGGTCCGCCATCCGGATCGGTCAGCCGCCTGACGAAACGCGATCAAGCTCTTGCTCGCGCGATGGGTGACCCGTTGACACCCGCAGCTCGGCATTGACCTGTCTCGATGTCGAGCCGTACCATTTTCCGCAACAGTTCCCGCAAGTTCACCGGAACTTTCGGTAACGTTCGGTCATCCGTTCGCAATCCGTGCCGGGGCAGCACGGGTGTCCGTGCCGGGGCAGCACGGAACGGCGCGGGCCGACGCGGCAGTGACTCGGGAGGAAGAGACAAGATGTCCCAGCTCGTGCTGTTCGCCGCCGACATCTGCGCGGTGACGTTGCTCGTCTTCGGGCTCTATTTTCCGCGACACCGCCGCCGCGATCTCGTCGTTGCCTACCTGGGCGTGAACATCGGCGTCCTGGCGGTGGCGAGCGCCCTGAGCGCCAGTAACGTCGGCGCGGGGCTCGGCCTGGGGCTGGCGCTGTTCGGCGTACTCTCCATCATCCGACTGCGCTCGACGGAGCTCGACCAGCACGAGGTCGCGTACTATTTCTCGGCCCTGGCCCTGGGCATCCTCGGCGCGCTGAGCACCACCGAGATCTGGCTCAGCGGCGCCCTGATGGGACTTATCGTGGTGGTGATGTTCCTGGGTGACCATCCCCGGGTGCTACGCCACTACCGGCATCAGATCCTGGTGCTCGACTCCGCCGTGACCGATCACGTGGCGCTCGTCGCCCAACTGGAACAGTTGCTCGGCGCCCGGGTGCACGTCGTCACCGTGCAGCGCCTCGATCTGGTCAACGAGACCACAATGGTCGACGTCCGGTACTCGACGCGCCCGGGCACCACCAGGGCCACCCCGAGCCGGCCGGCACCGGCGGGAGCGCACCGATGAACTCGCCCGCGTTCACCTCGTCCCTGGCCCAACTGGCAGCCGTCGGGTTGGCCGAGCTCGTCGACCGGGCCGCGCTCCAGACCAGGGTCGACCGCAAGTACGTGGTACCGCTCGACCAACTGCCGCACCTGCTGGACCAGCTCGTCGCGTCCGCCCGGGTGCTCGAGATCGACGGCGAGCGGGTGTTCCGCACCACCCTTCGCTCCGCACAGGAGGCATCGTGCGTCTGACCGTCCGCAGCACCGGCACCGCGACCTTCCGCGCCGCGACAGTCCTGGCCGCCGCCGGGCTGGCCGCCGGGCTGCTCGTCCCGTCCCCGGCACCAGCTGGCGCCGAAGCACTCGCCGGCACCGAGCGCACCGCCGGCTTCACCACGACCACCACCTCGACGGCCGACGCCGTCGCGGCGGCGGCCGCCGCCGACGATCTGCTCGGTGACATCCGCTTCTCCGTGCCCAGCGGCACCTTCTCCGGCGAGGTTTCGGTGTCGCTGAGCAGCACCGTCAGCGGCGCCCAGATCCGCTACACCACCGACGGGCGGCTGCCCACCGCACAGTCGCCGCTCTACTCCGGCTCGCCGCTGCGGTTGACCCGGACCACGCAGCTACGCGCGCAGGCCTTCGTCGGGCAGACGGCGTCCGGAGCACCCGGCACGGCGATGTACGTCGCCCGCACCACCAGCGCCGCCCACGACCTGCCGGTGATCCTGATCGACTCGTACGGTGCCGGCCGACCCGACCGGGACTACTTCGACGCCGCGACAATGATCTTCGAGCCGGGCGGTGGCACCACCTCGCTGGCCGCTGCCCCCACCGTGGCGACCCGGGCCGGGTTCCGGCTGCGCGGGCAGTCGTCGTCCTCGTTCGAGAAGACGCCGTACCGGCTGGAGTTCTGGGACAACGAGGACGACGACGCCGACTATCCGGTGCTCGGCATGCCCGCCGACGCCGACTGGGTGCTCCGGGGCCCCTTCACCGACAAGGCGTTGATCCGGGAGGCCTTCGTCTACGACCTCGGGCGGCAGATGGGCCTACCCGCGCCCCGGTACGCGTTCGCCGAGTTCTACCTCAACACCGACGCGGGCCCGGTCGGCGCCGACGACTACCTGGGCGTCTACATGATCGTTGAGACGGTCAAGAACTCCAAGAACCGCCTCGACCTCAAGCAGCTCCGCGAGGACGACCGCACGCTGCCGAGGATCACCGGTGGCTACATCTGGAAGTTCGAGTGGATGGCCGCCGAGGAGCCGACCCTGCCGTGCACCGGGCCGGCGGCGAGTTGCTGGAACTACCTGGAGGTCGCCGACCCCTCGCCGTTGCAGCCGGAACAGCGGGACTGGCTGCGCAACCACATCCAGGAGTTCCACAACGTGTTACGGGCGTCGAACTTCGCCGACCCGACGACCGGCTATCGCGCCTATATCGACGTGGACTCCTTCGTCGACCAGCTCATCATCAACGAACTGAGCCGGGAGATGGACTCCTACGTCCGCAGCGCGTACTTCTACAAGGACCGGGACACCAAGATCTTCGCCGGTCCGCTCTGGGACTACGACCTGAGCTTCGGCGTCGGCGGCTACTTCGCCAACGACCAGACCTCGGGCTGGCAGTACCAGCAGGGACGCCAACCGGTGGCGAACGACTGGTACAACCAGCTGTTGCGGGACCCGGCCTTCGTCAACCAGGTCCGGTTGCGCTGGCAGACCCTGCGCCGTGGCGCGCTCGCCGACGCGTCGTTGCAGGCCCGGATCAACGCCCTCAGCGCCCCGTTGACAAACGCGGCGCAACGCAACTTCCAGCGCTGGCCCAACCTGAGCACCCGGATGATCGGGCCCTTCATCACCCCCACCGCGTCGACCTGGCAGGGGCAGGTCCAGTTCATGCGGGACTGGATGCTGCGCCGGGCGGCCTGGCTGGACTCGACCGCCGGTTGGGGCGGGACCGTAACTCCCCCGCCGACCACCGCTCCGCCGACCACCCCGCCGCCGACCGCGCCACCGCCCACCACTCCCCCGCCCACCACTCCCCCGCCCGGGCCGACCACGCCACCGCCGGACAGCGCCGCCTGCACCGCGACGTACACGGTGACCAACCAGTGGGCCGGCGGCTTCCAGGGTGAGGTACGCGTCACCGCGGGCCCGCGGGCGATCAGCAGTTGGACGGTGACCTGGACACTGGCCAGCGGCCAGGCGATCACCCAGGCCTGGAACGCCACGGTCACCGCCCAGGGATCGACGGTCACCGCCCGCAACGTCAGCTACAACGGCACGCTCGCCCCGGGCGCCAGCACCACCTTCGGCTTCCTCGGCTCCGCCGCCGGTTCCACCAGCACAACCACCGCGACCTGCACGGCGAGCTGACCTACCGGCAGACGTACCTGGGCACCGGGCCGGCAGCGGCCCGGTACCAGGTATAGGGTTGGGGCATGCACTCAGGTGTCGCCACGATGAAGCTCTGGTCCCGCCGCTGACGGCGGCAGGGTCTACCGACTTCAACTAGCTCTGTTCCGCCGTCCTGGCGTTCCCCGCCGGGCGGCCTTCTCGTGCTGCCCGGCTCCATGACGAGCCTGAGAGCAGACAGTGAAGAATCTTGAACAGCCCCCATCGCAGCACCTGACCGAAGACACCGACCTCAACTGGGGTAGCCGGTTGCCGGCCGGCGGCCGGGCACACGTTCGAGCCGACGGCGTGCGGGTGGTGCTGGGTGGTCGAGTGGTGCTCACCGACGTCAGCGTGACCGTCTCGGCCGGTTCTCGACTGGCCATCGTCGGCGAGAACGGCCGGGGCAAGACGACGTTGCTGCACGTACTGGCCGGCCTGATCGCGCCCGACCAGGGCACGGTGCAGCGGACCGGCACGATCGGTGTCGCCCGGCAGGCCTTGGAGGCACGCGGCGGCGAGACGGTGGGCAGCCTCGTGGCGGCTGCGATCCGCGAGTCCCAGCACGCCCTGCGGGCGCTTGAGGAGGCCGCGACCGCGCTGGTTGAAGGAGTGGACGGCGCAGACGACGCGTACGCCGCCGCCCTCGACGCCGCCGTACGACTCGATGCCTGGGATGCGGAGCGTCGCGTCGACGTGGCGTTGGCGGGGCTCGACGCCTGCACCGACCGTACGCGCCCGCTGTCGACGTTGTCGGTCGGTCAGCGCTACCGGGTCCGGCTGGCCTGCCTGCTCGGGGCGCGCCACGACCTGTTGCTGCTGGACGAGCCGACCAACCATCTCGACGCCGACGCGTTGGCGTTCCTCACCGCACGGCTTCGCGAGCACGCGGGCGGGGTGGTGCTCGTGACCCACGACCGTGCCCTGCTCAAGGACGTGGCCCGGGAATTCCTGGACCTCGACCCCAGCCAGGACGGACGACCACGCCTGTTCGCCGGTGGCTATGCCGGCTGGCAGGAGGGGCGCGTACGGGAGCGCGAGCGCTGGGCGCGGGACTTCGAGGCCCAACAGGCCGAACACCAGCGGCTGGCCGAGGCGGTGCACGAGGCACAGGGGCGGCTGAGCACCGGCTGGCGGCCGGAGAAGGGACACGGCAAACACCAACGCCAGTCCCGTGCCCCCGGTCTCGTCCAGGCGCTGCGCCGCCGGCAGGAAGCGCTCGAGGCGCACCGGATCACGGTGCCCGAGCCGCCACTGCCCCTGCGCTGGCCCGCGCTCGACACCCGTCCGGGGCTGCCGATCCTGCGCTGTCACGACGTCACGGTCTCCGGTCGCCTGCACCAGCCGGTCACCCTCACCCTGGACGGTGGGGATCGCCTGCTGGTGACGGGCCCCAACGGCGCGGGCAAGTCAACCCTGCTGGCGATGCTGGCGCAGGAACTCGAACCGTCGACCGGGGAGGTCCGCCACCTCTCCCGGGCCCGCGTCGCTCGCCTCGGGCAGGAGGTACCGGAGTGGCCGCCGGGCCGGCTCGCCCGCGAACTGTACGACCAGCACCTCGGCCGGCTCCGCTCCGCCGGGCAGCTCAGCGACCGCGACCTCGTGTCACTTACCGCGACCAACCTGCTCGACAAGGAGGCCCTGCGTACTCCCGTCGGGCGGATGTCCCAGGGGCAGCAACGCCGGCTGAACCTGGCCCTGCGGCTGGCCGAGCGGCCCGATCTGCTGATCCTCGACGAGCCCACCAACCACCTGTCGGCGCCCCTGGTTGACGACCTCACCGCCGCGTTGATCGAGACCCGGGCAGCGGTCGTCGTCGCCACCCACGACCGGCAGCTGCTACACGACTTGGCGGCGTGGCCCACGCTGCCGCTCGGAGCGCGCCGACAAGGCGGGAGACATTGATCCAGAGCCTTCGCGTAATCACCCGAGGGTGCTCCTGAGCTGGGCTCCGGCTACCGGGACGTGCTGCGGCCGTTGCTCGTGGTCACGGTTGTCAGGTGGTGTCTCAGGTGGATCGCTGACGTGCCGCGGCGATCTCGGCGTGGTGGTCGACCGCCCAGCCGGCCAGTGCGGAGAGCGGCTCCAGCAGGCTGACACCGAGTGGCGTCAGCCGGTACTCGACGCTCGGCGGCGACGTCGGAAAAACTTCCCGTTCGACCAGTCCGTCGTTCTCCAACGTCCGCAGCGTCCGGGTGAGCATCCGCTGACTGATGCCCTCCACCGTCCGGTGCAACTCGTTGAACCGGTACGGCTGCTGGCCGAGGAGTGTGATCAGTAACAGCGTCCACTTGTCACTCACCCGCCGCAGCACGTCCGTGGCCGGACAACACTCGTACTCGTCGGCCGGAACGGGGTTCGGCAACCGGTGGCTGTCCAGCAAGGTACGCACACCGGTGTTACTAGTGGCCATCAAAGTGCCTTCTTTCGCCTCCGCCGATCTTCCGCCCAGGATGAGCACGGTCAGTAGAGAACGGTAGTGGAGGCGACATGGGAGTCGTGGTGGTCAGTGGCGGCACCAACGGAATGGGGCGTGCGTTCGCCCTCGGACGAGCCGAACGCGGTGACCGGGTGCTGGTGCTCGGCCGCAACCGCGAACGCGGCGAGGCGCTGGCGGGCGGCGCCATCACCTTCCTTCCCGTCGACCTGTCCAGCGTGGCCGAGACGCGGCAGGTCGTCGAGCACATCCTCACCGAGTACCAGGTCGTGGACGCGCTCGCGCTGTTCGCCAACGCCGTGGCGCCGCGTCGGATCGTGACCGCCGAGGGCCTGGAACGCACGTTCGCGCTCTATTACGTCAGTCGGTATCTGCTCAGCTTTGGCCTGAGTGCGGCTCTGGACCGGGCGACCGCGCCGGTGATCGTGAACATCGCCGGCGTCGGCGTCACCAAGGGCGGGGTGCGCTGGGCCGACCCGCAACTGGCGTCGGGCTACTCGGTCGTCACCGCACAACTACAGGCCGGTCGAGCCAACGACCTGCTCGGCGTGGGCTTTGCCCAGCGGTCCGGCAGCCGGGCCCGATACGTGCTCTACCATCCCGGCTTCACCAAGAGCGGCGACCGCAGCCCGCTTCCGCTGATCGTCCGCGGGCTGCTGGCGGCCGTGTCGGTGGCGGCCCGCCCCGTCGCGGATGCGGTGGCTCCGATCCACCAGTTCCTGGACGCGCCGCCAGCCGACCCGCTGACCGCCGTCGACCGGAACAGGCGACTTCCGCCCAGATTCCCCACGCTCGACCCGCAGAACGCCGAACGCTTGATGGACCTCACGGAAAAGCTGCTCAACTAAGGAGCGCCCGCGCAGGTCACGCGGGTGCGGCGAATACGGACCGGATGCGCATGCGCTCGTTGTCCGTCATGTCGCCGATGCGCTCCTCTCCGGGTGCCGCCGACCAATGTTCCAGAGCGTGAATAGGGATCGCCACTCGCCCGCAACGACCATCCTGAGCAATTCCCGCTCGGCAGGCCGAGCTGCATCGATAGCTCGATCGACGGGAAGGCGAGCGGGTCGGCTTGGCATTCCTTGTGGGTGAGCGAATGATGCTCACCTGCGCACACGTTGTCAACGCGGCACTCGGGCGGGCACCACGCCAGTCGGTGCCGGTGCCGGTGCCGGTGCCGGTGCCGGTGCCGGTGCCGGTGCCGGTGCCGGTGCCGGTGCCGGTGCCGGTGCCGGTGCCGGTGCCGGTGCCGAAAAGGCTGGCTCGACCACTCAACGGGCCATCCTTCCGGCCCCTGGCGGGGGCGCGGGCAGCGGGCGTACGCCGTGCGGGCGGAGGCCGTCGAAGATGATCGCCAGGTAGCGACGCCAGAGCCCCGGCGGGGCGGACGGCACGAAACTGACCACGTGGCTCGGCGCGCACATCAGCAGGATCACGTCCGTCCCGGTGATGTCGGCGCGGATCGCCCCCGCCGCCTGCGCGCGTTCGACCAGCAGGGTGATCTGCTCGAACAGCTCGGCCCGGGAATCGCTGAGCCGGGCGTTGACCTCGCCTGCCTCGCGCAGGAAGGACAGGTCCAGTTGCTGTTGCCGGTCGGCGGCGGCGTCGAGGAACTCCAGCAGGGCGGCACCCGGATCGGTGGCCTCCGACAGCCGGCGCGCCAGCGCGGTGAGCCCGTCGACGCGGTCGAGGACCACCGCGGCGAGCAGGTCGTCCTTGGTCGGGAAATGGCGGAACACGGTGCCCTTGCCGATGCCGGCCCGGCGGGCGATGTCGGCGATCGACGCCTCCAGACCCCGTTCGGCGAACTCCGCCTCCGCCGCCGCCAGCAGCGACGCCCGGTTGCGTGCGGCGTCGGCGCGCAGCCGGCGGTCGGTGCTCTCCACCGGCTCACCGTAACAAGTTGACCGGGCGGTCCGGTCAGGGTTAACGTGACCGCGCGGTCCGGTTAGCAGGCGCCGTGGAAGCTCAAGGGCGAGGCCGACATCGGCACGAAGTCAGCGGAGGGTCAGCGATGAAGGCTGTGGTCGCCACCGGCTACGGACCACCCGAGCGGTTCACCCTCGCCGACGTGCCGGTCCCCCGGCCCGGCCCCGGACAGTTCCAGGTACGCATCGCCGCGGCGTCGATCAACCCGCTCGACGTACGGCTGCCGGGCGGGGAGCTCCGGGGTGCCATCGACCTCGTCTTCCCGCACGTGCCCGGCAACGACTTCGCCGGGACCGTAAGCGAGGTCGGCGCCGGCGTGACCGCGTACCGGGTCGGCGACGAGGTGTTCGGGCACGGCGTGCCACGCGCGCTGCGGGAGATCGTCGGCACCAGCCGGCCGAGCCTGACCACCGGCACCCTCGCCGAGTACGCCGTCTTCGAGGCGGACACTCCGTTCATCGCGCACCGACCGGCCGGGCTGGACATCGCCGACGCCGCCGCGCTGCCCACCGTCGGCCTCACCGGTCGCGCCCTGCTCGCCACCGCCGCTCCGCAGCCGGACGACACCATCCTGGTCGTCGGTGCCAGCGGCGGCGTCGGCACCACCCTGCTACCTCTGCTGCGCGGCGCGACGGTGATCGCCACCGGGCGGCCGGAGGACGCCGCGCGGCTGCAAGCCCTCGGCGCCACCGAGGTCATCGGCTACCACGACGACTACCCCGGCGGGGTGGACCTGGCGTTCAACCTGGTGCTGCCCAGCGACCGCGTCGAACGGGTCGGACGGGCCCTGCGTCCCGGTGGCCGGCTCTACACCATCACCCTGCCCCCGCCGAAGCCGGAGTATCTCGACCGCGACGACGTGCTCTTCGAACTGGTGCTCGACGTGGCGGGACGGTTCGGCGGGATGCGGGAGGTCGCCGAGCTGACCCCGACGATCGGCCGCCGCTATCGGCTCGACGACGCAGTGCAGGCACTCACCGACTTCGTACGCCGACCGACCTTCGGCAAGCTCGTGGTGGCCGTCTGAGTTCCGCTATCCGCTCCCGCCGTTCGGTGTCGGGTACGGCAGTACGGCAGGTCAGCCGCCCGAGCCCTCCGCCGCACCGTCCGGGGTCAGGGCGCCCTCCGCGCCGTCGCCGTCGAGGTGCACGTGCTGGTGGCCGTTGCCGGCATCGACGTTGATCTGGTCGAGTTGCGTCGCGGCGACCGACCAGGCGGTCGCGGCGAGCGCCGCCTGACGCGCCGCCAGCGCCAGTTGCTCCGTTCGCCCCTCGGCGGGACCGGCGGCGGCCAGGGCGATCATGTCGACGGCGACGGCGGCCTGTTCCACCGCGCTGCGCAGCCCGCCACGGGCGACGTTGGTCGCGGTCATCCCCGATGGCGGGTCCGCGAACTGGGCGGTCAATTGGCGCATGGTCTGTTGCCACTGGCCGACCCGCGCCGCCTCGGGGGTACGCCCGGCCTCGACGTCCTGCCTGATGGCGACCAGGATCGGGCCGAGTTCCTCGCCGGTCCGGCGGGACATGTCGGTGAGTTCGGTGATCTGCTGCGCGTCGCGCCTGGCGTCCGCTTCCCGCAGTTCTTCGATGCTGGACTCGGTCGCGTCCGGCCGCCCCACGGCATATCCGACCAACCCGCCGAGCAGGCCCACGACCAGTGCCGCCACCACACCCACCGCGATGGTCCGGGCCGTAGGACGTCCCGACCGGGCCGGCGAGGTCGACAGATGGGAGGGGCGGCCGGTTCGACGGGACATGACACCCCTCGCATCGAAGACTGTACGGACTCGGAGCCTAACCCTTGCCCCGCATCACGTCGATACTTGCGTATGTCTCACGCGAACTTTGCTCGTCGATGACGAAAGAGCCTCGAGACGAGCAAGTTTGCTATATTCAGAATATGGCGAATCTGGATCGGGCGCTGGACCGGAAGGGTAGCGAACTCCGCTACGCCGACACCGGAGGGCGACGCGCCCCGGTGGTGTTCACCCACGGTGCCGGGGTGGACCACCGGATGTTCGACGCGCAGGCCGAGGCGCTGCGGTCGGCCGGGCACCGGGTGGTGCTCTGGGACCTACGCGGTCACGGCGCCTCCACGCTCGCCCCGGGCGTACGGTTCGACGCGGCGTCCGCCCTGGACGACCTCGTGGCCCTGCTCGACCACCTCGCGCTGGAACGCCCGGTCCTGGTCGGCCACTCCCTCGTCTGGCGGGCGACGGCCGCGCTCGTCGCCCCGGAACCGGGCTACCGCACGCCCGTGCCGCTTGGACTTGTCCGCGGCGAGCGGGACCGCACCGGTAACATCGCGACGGCGATGCCGCGCTGGGCCGCCGCCGAGCGGGTGGCCGAGCAGGTGATCCCGGACGCGGGACACGTCGTCACCCTGGACGCGCCGGAGGCGACGACCCGCGCTCTCGTCGCCATCCTCGACGGATGGGCACGCAGCAGCGGCGCCGACGGGGAGAGGTGAGTCGTGACCACCGACGAGGATCGGGCGGCCTTCATCGGTGCGATGGGTGACCTGCTCGCCTCCTGGAACCTCTCCCGCAGCACCGGCCGGATCTACGGACACCTGCTACTGCATTCCGCTCCGACCTCGCTCGACGCGCTCGGTGTGACGCTCGGGCTGAGCAAAGGCGCCGTGAGCACCTCGGTACGCGAACTGGTCTCATGGGGACTCGCGCGCACCATTCCGCAGCCCGGCAGCCGGCGCCTGCTCGTCGAGGCGGCGGGCGGGTTCGAGCAGCTCCTCGCCGCCAGCCACGAACGGTCCCGGGCCCTCATCCGGGTGCTACGGAACGGGGTCACGCTCGCCGAGGACGACCGGGCGCGCGGCCGGCTGACCGACGTCACCGACCTCTTCGAGTCCTACGTGCAGGCCGGCGACGAAATGCTGCGGCGGGCCCGCGATTAACCGATCGACCCGGCCGACGGGCGGGTGTGATGATCCTCCGATGTCCGCCACCCGTCGTGAGCTGCTGCGCTGGCAGTTCGAGCTGACCTGGTCCTTGTTCGAGTACCACCTGGACCGGTTGCAGCCGGCCCAGTTCCGCTGGGAGGCCGCCGGGCACTCCTGGACGGTCCGCCCGGACGCGGCCGGCCGGTGGGTGCCGGACTGGGCCGACACCGAACCCGATCCGGTCCCGGTGCCCACGGTCGCCTGGCTGACCTGGCACATCGGCTGGTGGTGGAGCGTCGCCACCGACCACCTCCAGGATCGACCGCCCCGGGACCGCACCGAGGTCCACTGGCCCGGCGACGGCGCGGCCACGATCGGCTGGCTACGCGAGCTGCGGGCGGAGTGGCTCGCCGTGCTGGACCGGCTCACCGACGCCGACCTCGACGCGGTCGCGCCGTTCCCGTGGCCGCGCGACCCGCAGCACACGGTCGGGCACCTGCTCGCGTGGGTCAACGCCGAACTGATGAAGAACGTCGCCG